>DASTFE010000101.1:0-8064 GCA_035708905.1 Acidimicrobiales bacterium
ACCCCGTCCCGAACTCGGGGGAATCCCCGATGCCCTTCCGGGGTTGAGGTCCCTAGCGTGTCGACCATGTTCGCGATCCGGTGCCCCCGACCGGCGGAGAGGACGAGGTGATCACCCTCGACCTGCTCGTCGACCTGGCCGCGGTCGCGTACCTGCTCGTGTTCGTGCTGGCGGCGTTCGACGTGGTGGTGCCGATCCTGCCGAGCGAGAGCGCCGTCATCCTCGGCGGGGTGCTGGCCTGGCAGGGCCGGCTGCACCCCGTACCGCTGGTGCTGGCCGCGGCGGCGGGGGCCATCGCCGGTGACCACCTCTCGTACTCGATCGGCCGCTGGACCCAGCGGGGCCGGCCCCAGCCCTCACGACGGGGCGACCGGCGGATGGGCAAGGCCGAGCGGTTGCAGCTCTGGGCCGGGCGCCAACTCGACCGCCGCGGCCCGTCGCTGCTGGTCGTCGCCCGGTTCATCCCGGGTGGCCGCACCGCCAGCACGTTCATGGCCGGCCGTACCGCCTACCCACTCCGCCGGTTCACGCCGACCGTGGTCGCCGCCGGGATGCTGTGGGCGTCGTTCGCCGCCTCGCTCGGCTACATCGGCGGCCGTACGTTCCACGAGCAGACCCTGCTGGCGACCGGGCTCGGCCTGGCGCTCGGGGTCGGGTTCGCGGCGCTCCTCGAGCTCATCATGGCGCGTCGCGAGCGCCGCAACGAGGCGCTCGACGCGGCGGACGCCGCAGTGGCCGACGCCGGCGACATCGCCGCCTGACCTCGATGCCGGGGTGACGGCCGGCGCCCCCTACTGTCATCGGCATGGCGTCCAGCGTGCTCGACCTGACCGACCGGCTGTGGCGCGGTGAGGTGGCGATGGGCGAGGTCCACCCCGTCGGTGCCCACCGCGGCCTCGACGAGGTGGCACCCGGGATCGCGTTCGTCGCCAGCTTCGGCAACGTCGTCGGCATCGCCACCGACGGGGCGTTGGTGCTGGTCGACACCGGCAACCAGGTGCTGGCCGCGGCCAACCACGCCAGCATCCGCGAGTGGAGCGACCTGCCCGTCGACACGGTGGTGTACACCCACGGCCACATCGACCACGTGTTCGGCATGGCGCCCTTCGACGAGGAGGCCGAGGCGGCGGGCCGGCCGCGCCCCCGCGTGGTGGCGCACGAGCTGGTCCCCGCCCGCTTCGACCGCTACAAGCTGACCGCCGGGTACAACGGCGTCATCAACGCCCGGCAGTTCCAGATGCCGGGGTTCCGGTGGCCGACCGAGTACCGCTACCCGGACGAGACCTATCGCCTCCGCCACGACGTCGACGTGGGGGGCGAGCGCCTCGAGCTGCACCACGGCAAGGGCGAGACCGACGACCACACCTGGGTGTGGCTGCCCGACCGGCGGGCGCTGTGCACCGGCGACCTGTTCATCTGGGCCTCGCCCAACTGCGGCAACCCGCAGAAGGTGCAGCGCTACCCGCGCGAGTGGGCCGTCGCGCTGCGCGAGATGGCGGCGCTCGAGCCCGAGCTGCTGCTGCCCGGCCACGGGTGGCCCATCGCCGGCGCCGACCGGGTGCAGCAGGCGCTCACCGACACGGCCGCCCTGCTCGACCACCTCGTCGACGAGACCCTGGCGCTGATGAACGAGGGCGCCCGACTCGACGACATCGTGCACACCGTGCGGGCGCCCGACCACCTGCTCGAGCGGCCCTACCTGCGCCCGGTGTACGACGAGCCCGAGTTCGTGGTGCGCACGGTGTGGCGGCTCTACGGCGGCTGGTACGACGGGAACCCCGCCCACCTCAAGCCGGCGCCCGACGCCGCCCTGGCGGCCGAGATCGCCGCCCTGGCCGGCGGCGCGGCGGTGCTCGCCGACCGGGCGATGGTCCTGGCGGCCGGCGGCGATCTGCGCCTGGCGGGTCACCTGGCCGAGCTGGCGGCGCAGGCCGCCCCCGACGACGCGGGGGTGCATCGGACGCGGGCCGAGGTGTTCGCCCGGCGGGCCGGCGAGGAGCTGTCGACCATGTCCAAGGGCGTGTTCTCGTGGGCGGCCAGCGAGTCGCAGGCCCGCCTCGCCGAGATGGGGGACTGACCGCCCGACCGCAGCCGGACGCCGCCGGGCCGGCGGGTCAGGCGTGGCCGTGGTCGTCGTGCCGGGTGCGCCGGTGAGCCGGGTCAGGCGATCGGCGTCGTCGTCGTGCCGGGTGCGCCGGTGAGCCGGGTCAGGCGATCGGCGTCGTCGTCGTGCCGGGTGCGCCGGCGATGCGGCCGGCAGCGCGGAAGTGGTCGGCCAGGTCGGCCAGGGGCGTGCGGGCGTTCAGGCCGCTGGTCGACGGCATCACGTAGACCGGCACGCCGGCCAGCCGCGCCGGCTGCACGCCGGCGACGGCCCGGCGGTCGACGGCCGCCCGCCAGCCGGCGAGCCCGACGAAGCACACGGCGCCCGGGCGCAGCCAGGCCACCAGGCGCTCGACCCGGGCCAGCCCGGCGCGGTACTCGGCCGTGGTGAGCTCCGCGGCGCCGGTCGTGGCCCGCTTGACCAGGTCGGTCATGCCGACGCCGTGGTCGGCCAGCGCCCGGTCGGGCGAGCGGTCGGTCGACACCAGGCCGGCCGCCAGCGCCACCGGCCAGAACCGGTTGCCGGGCCGGGCGAACCCGACGCCGGCGTCGGCGGCGTACAGGCTCGGGTTGAGCCCGCACACGAGCAGCCGCATGCCGGCGCCCACGGTGTCGGGCAGGGTGCGCGCCCGGGTGGCCCGGGCGACGAGCGGCCGGTGCTCGCCGGTGCCGGGGACGGTGGCGACCTCGTCGACCGAGAACCCGGCCCCCTCCAGCAGGTCGGCGAGGGCGTCGGGGCGCCACCAGGTGAACCGGCGGCCGGGGAAGTCGTCGTCGGGGCCCGACCGGTCGGCGCCGTCGCCCTCGAACACCGTCAGGTCGAGCAGGCCCCCGACCGCCAGCACGCGGTGCAGGCCGGCCAGCGCCATCGGCAGGCGGCCCCGCTCGACGTGCTGCAGCGACTTGCTGGCCCAGACGCCCTGCACCGACCGCGGCCGCAGCGCCAACGCCTCGACGTCGCAGGCCAGGGCGAGCGTTGCGGGGTGGCGGCGGCGGGCCTCGACCAGCATCGCCGGCGCGGCGTCGACCGCCACGACCGGCCGTCCCAGGTGGGGAAGGTAATGGCCGGGGCCGCTGCCGAGGTCGACGCGCACGCCGCCGGCCGGCAACCGGGCGCGGAACGCGCCCGCCCGGTCGGGCTGGTAGGCGCGGCGTCGCTCGCCGTAGGCGGTGGCCGAGCGCTCGTAGGTGTCGACGGTGCGGGCGTCCATGGGTGGGGACCGGCGCGGCCGGCGGGCGCACGCTACCCGGGCGCCACCGCCGCCGGCTCGGCCCGGTCGAGGGCGGGGTGCCGGTCGATCCGGGCGCCGAGATCCTCGACGAAGCGCACCTGGGCGCCGGCGTCGCGCCGGCCCTCCCGGGGCGGGAGGGCGATCAGGCGGGTGACGCCGAGGTCGGCGTAGGCGGCGAGCGTGGCGTCGTCGAGCGTGACCTGGGGCGGCGGGGTGACCGAGATCTCGAGCGCCCCCAGGTGGGCCGGGCGCTCGTGGCGGGCGAGCGCCTCGCGCAGCCCGGCGACCGCGCGCCGGGTGGCGTCGAGGTCGAGCGCGAACCCGTACCAGCCGTGGCCCCGGGTCACGGCACGCCGGAACGACGTGGCCACGTGGCCGCCCACGTGCAGGGGCGGACCGCCGGGCGCCAGCGGCCGCGGCTCGGCCCGCACGTCGTCGAACGAGACGTGGCGGCCCGCGAAGCGGGTCTCGCCCGCCCACACGGCGCGCATCGCGTCGAGGTACTCGTCGGTGCGCGACCCGCGGCCGGCCAACGGGGTGCCCAGGGCCCGGAACTCGGGCTCGAGGTACCCGACCCCCACGCCGAACAGGAAGCGGCCGCCGCTCACCCGGTCGAGCGACGCCACCTGCTTGGCCAGCACCAGCGGGTGGTGGACGGGAACGACGGTCACCCCGGTGCCGAGCAGCAGGCTGCGGGTGTGCGCGGCCAGGTGGGCCAGGGCGACGAACGGGTCGAGCATCGGCGTGCGGGGCCCGGTGGGCGACGCGGCGACCGGCGGGTCGGGCAGCACGTAGTGCTCGCCGGTCCACACGCTCTCCCAGCCGGCCGCCTCGGCCGCCACCGCGATGCGGGCCGCGGCCGCCGGGTCGGTGGCGCAGACGTCAGCGTTGACGAGGAACAGTCCGAGGCGCACGGCCCGTCACGCTATTGGTTGCGGCGCCATGCGACCAGCGACGAGGTTGAATGGCAGCCATGACGGCAGAGCATGCTTTCGAGGTCGAGGACCTGCGTGTGTTCCGCGAGGTCGCCCGGCTCGGGTCGTTCACCGCCGCCGCCGACGCCGCCCACTACACCCAGTCGGGCGTGTCGCGGCGCATCGCCGCGCTCGAGCGGGCGACCGGCGGCCCGCTGTTCGCGCGCCGGCCCCGAGGCGTGCGCCTCACGCCGGCCGGCGAGGTGCTCCACCGGCACGCGGTCGACATCCTGGCCCGGCTCGACGTCGCGGCGGACGAGATCGCCGCGCTGCGGCGGGGCACCGGCGGGCGGTTGCGGGTCGGCTCGTTCGCCACGGCCAATGCCGTGCTGGTGCCCGCGGCGCTGGCCGAGCTGCGCCGGTCGGCCCCCGAGGTGCAGGCCACGGTGGTCGAGGCGCTCACCGGCTCGTTGGTCGCCTCGCTGCGGGCGGGGACGCTCGACGTGGCGGTGGTGAGCGACTACCCGACGGGCGTGATCCCGTCCGAGGGCGTCGAGCTCGAGCACCTGTGTGACGACCCGCTGTTGGTGGCCCTGCCGCCGGGCCACCGGCTGGCGGGCGAGCCGGCGGTCGACCTCGCCGACCTGGCCGGCGAGTCGTGGATCGAGGCCGGAGGGCATGGCGACGCCACCGTGCTGGCGGCCGCGGCCGCACGGGTCGGGTTCGTGCCGCGCACCGACATCACCGTGCCCGGCTGGACGGCCAAGCAGGGGTTCGTGGCCGCCGGGCTGGGGGTCACCCTGGTGCCCGCGCTGGCTGCGCCCGCCATGCGCCCCGACCTGGTGCTACGCCCGGTGCGTGACGAGATGGCGCGCCGGCGGGTGTTCGTCGCCCGGCCGGCCGCCGGCGGCGACCTGGCGGCCGCCGCCCGGCTGACCGAGATCCTGCGGGCGGCGGCGCGCCACGCGGGGGCGCCGGACGAGGGCGCCCGTCAGCGGGGCAGCCCCACGTCGGGCTTCGAGTAGTCGCACACCCCGTCGGGGAAGATCTGCTCGAGGCGGGCCCGCTCGTCGGCCGTGGGCTGCCAGTCGCCGTAGACGCCCCGGCGGATCGCCCGGCCCACCGACTGCAGCTCGCACTTCCACACGCCGCCCTCGTAGGGACCGCCGGCCACCCGCCGCGACGACGAGTAGATCGGGAAGTGCTGCGTGCACGCCCCGGGGTCGCGGTCGTCGAGGATGCCGTCCCACACCCGCCTGCCGGAGGCGATGAGGCTGCCGTCGGTGGCGAAGCACGAGTCGACGGCGCGGTCGGGCCTGTTGCGGGCCACGCCCCGGTGCGGGTGGGCGGCGATGTTCTCCATCCACTCGTCGATCACCTCGAACGCCATCGGCGTCTGGTCGAAGGCGACGGCCGGGCGGGCGTCGGTGAACCAGATCACCTGGTTCGACGCGTTGCCGTCGGCGTTGAGCATGCGCTGGCGGGTGGCGAAGGACTGGTGGCTGTGGTGCATGTCCAGCTCGTCCTCGAGGTAGTGCCGCCAGTCGATGACCGGGATGTCGATGTCGCCCTGGAACTGCATGCCGGAGGTGTACGCGGCGTTCATCGCCTCGACGTCGCCCTCCCGCCGGGGAGCGGGGGTCACGCCACCGTCGGGGCTCAGCTGCATGTTGCGCGAGCTCCACGGGTCGAAGTTCTCGGGCGTCAGCCCGCCCTGGAACGGGAAGCCCTCGGGCACCATGTCGGCCGTGTCCTTCCAGCTTCCCACCTGGGCGTTGAGGTCGAGGAACTCGGCCGGGGTGATGACCCCGGCGGTGAGCGCCTCGAGCCCGTACTGCACGCCCACGTTGTCCCACGGCACCCGGACGAACCCGTCGTCGCCGGTGCCGTAGATGTTGCGCGTGTCGCCCCAGTGGGTCCACTCGACGCCCTCGGTGCCCTGGGCCAGCTTGTCGATGTCGTCGACGTCGGTGAAGGTGGGGTTCAGGGCCAGCGGGGTGAGGCCGAACCAGCCTGGCCTGCACTCCATCAGGGCGGGCGCAGGCGAGGCGGGGTCACGATCCATGACCTGGTAGCCGAACGCGGCGTAGAGCGCGTAGAGCTGGTTCCACTGGGTGATGTCGCCCTGCGACAGGTTCTTGGGGAAGTCGGTGCCGTTGAGGCCGATGACCGCCTGGCGGACCTCCGGGTCCTTCCACGTGGGGTTGTCACGGTCGGTCGCGTCGAAGTAGTGCTCGAGCAGCTCGCAGTCGCCGACGTGGATCGTCTGGGTGACCATGTCGGAGTACGAGTACTGGGCGATGGCGGCGTCGATGAGGCCCGGGTGGTTCTGGGCGTACACGTACTGCTGGATGGCACCGCCGGAGCCGCCGACCGCCACCGTGTAGTCGGGCAGGCCGTGGGCCTCGACCGTGCGCTCCTTGAGCATCAGCGCGGTCTCGCCGCCCACCTGCAGGTTGTAGTGGGTGCTGGTGCGCGTGCCGCTCGACCACATGACCCCGTAGCCCAGGCCGAGCAGGTCGGCGGGCAGCATGGCGCCGGTGCTGGTCGTGCCCTGGAAGTGGCCGATGCCCACCCCGCCCTGGAAGCTGAACACCAGCCGGCGGTTCCACAGCGAGTCGTCGGGCTCGGTGGGGTCGGCCTCGCCGACGGGCGCCAGCATGGCCACGCTGTAGATGAACCGGTTGACGGTGCCCCGCTCCCACCGGACCACGAACGGCACGGTCTCGCCGTCCATCGTGGTGGTCGTGGCCACATCGGCGGGCGGTGCCGCCGGGTCGTCGAGCCAGTGGAAGGCGCCGTCGGTCGTCGACCGGTACAGGTAGCCGTACCGGGTCTCGGCGGTGCAGTCCTTGCTCCAGCCCACGATCTGGGCATCGGCGGTCGGGTACCCCCGCCCGTCCTGCGGGTAGCTGCCGTCCGCGGCCTCGGCGGCGACGGGGATGCCGATCTGGTCGTCGTTGTCGACGAGCGGCTGGCCGAGGACGGGCCGCCCGTCGAACCGGGCCCGCGCGGTGGTGCACACGAACGGTTGCTGCTGGGGCCCGGAGAAGATGGGGCCGGACGACGGATGGTTCACGAGCGTGACCTCGGCGCTCGCCGGCCGGCCCCGCCCGCGCTCGACCGTGGCGCGCAACGTGTTGTCGCCGTCGGCCAGGCCGTCGACGAGGCCCACCAGGGCACGGTCGCCGTCGCCCTCGGCGAAGGCGCCGGTGACGTCGGTGCCGTCCAGCGAGATGCGCACGTCGGCCGTGGCGGTGCCGCGGGGCACGGTGACCTGCACGAGCGCGTCGCCGCCCGTCACGTGGTCGGGCGCGCTCGACAGCACCTCGATCGCCAGCCGGTTGCCCCGCTGGTCGCCGCCGGAGCCGGCGCCGGCCGAGCCGCCGGCTGTGCCGGTGCCCACCAGCGACGTGGTCAGGACCACCAGGCCCGTGATCGCGGCCAACCGCCGACGTGCGGAGCCGCGGCCCTGCCGCGGAGCCCGTCGCGCTGCGAACGTGCGCATTGTGTCCCCCCTGAGCCCGCCCGGTGAACCGAGCCAACGCGCGCTGGACGGTACCGGTGACACCCGTCACGTGCAACGAGGTTGTAGTAGCGGGCGGTGGGTCGAAGGCGTGGGCCGAGAGTGAAGCACAGGTACGGCGCGTATCGCGCGCCCCTCCGGGTGCCGGATCAGCGCCGGGCGGGCGAGTCGGCGGCGGGCGCGTCGTCCCACAGGCCGAGTTGCTCGGTGCGGGCCGCCCGCTCGGGCACCGGCTCCCACATCGCGCCGCCGCGCGGTCCGCGGGCGCGGACCTCGAGGCGCTCGGGGC
>DASTFE010000102.1:0-6157 GCA_035708905.1 Acidimicrobiales bacterium
CGGCCTCCACCGGTCGGAGGGCAGGTGGGCGCCCGGCCGTCCCTGCAGCCGCCCGCCGCTCTCGACCCGGGCGCGCACGGCCGGGCCGTCGACCGCCACGACCTCGAGTGCGACCGTGCCGTCGCCGAGCACGATCCGCGACCCCGGCGCGACGATCTCGGCCAGGTGGGGCTCGTCGATGACGATGCGGCGCGCGTCGCTGCCGCCGTCGCCGGCGGTGAGGGCGATCTCGTCGCCCTCGGCGAGGAAGGCGCCCCCCTCGGGGAACGCCCCGACGCGCACCTTCGGGCCGGGCAGGTCGGCGAGCACGCCGACCGTGCGGTCGCGGGCGTCGGCCGCCGACCGCACCAGGTCGAGGGCCGTGACGTGCTCGGCGGTCGTGCCGTGGGCCAGGTTGAGCCTGACCATGTCGGCGCCCCGGTCGAGCAGCGAGCCGATGACCTCGGGCGACCCGGAGGCCGGGCCGAGGGTGGCGACGATCTTCGTGCGGCGCATGGGCACGGCAACCGTAGCGACCGCTCGGTCAGGTGGCGGGCGCGGCCGCGGGCGTCAGGACCGGGGCACCTCGGTCCACGGGCGGTCCTTGTCGACGCGGACGTCGCCGGGCAGGCCCAACACCCGCTCGCCCACGATGTTCTTCATGATCTCGGTGGTGCCGCCCTCGATCGAGTTGGCCCGCGACCGCAGGAACGCCTGCTGGGGGTTGTTCCACAGCGCGGTGGTCCGCGGGCGGGCCATCGGGTAGCCCTCGGGGAACAGCATGCCTGCCGGGCCCAGGAGGTCGACGGCGCACTCGGCGATGTCCTTGTGCACCTCGGCCATGGCGAGCTTGGCGATCGATCCCTCGGGGCCCGGGGTGCCCTGGGCCCGGTTGTGGCTGGCCCGGATGTTGGTGAGGCGCAGCACCTCGGCCCGGACCCAGAGCCGCAGCACGCGGTCGCGGGTCGCGGCGTCGTGGGGCCCGCTGGCGGCGTAGGTCTTCATCAGCTCGCCGGCGAAGCCGCTGGCCCGGGCCGGGATCTGACCGCCGATGGCGACCCGCTCGTTCATGAGCGTGGTCAACGACACCCGCCACCCCTCGCCCACGTCCCCCAGCCGCTCGGCGTCGGGGATGCGGGCATCGGTGAAGTAGACCTCGTTGAACTCGGCCTCGCCGGTGATCTGGTAGAGGGGCCGCACCTCGACGCCCGGAGCCTGCATGTCGACGACGAAGTACGTGAGCCCCTTGTGCTTGGGGGCCTCGGGGTCGGTGCGGGCCACCAACATGCCCCAGCGGGCCACGTGCGCCAGCGTGGTCCACACCTTCTGGCCGTTCACGACCCACTCGTCGCCGTCCCGCACCGCCCGGGTCGACAGCCCGGCGACGTCGGACCCGGCGCCCGGCTCGGAGAAGAGCTGGCACCAGATCTCCTCGTTGGTGAACAGAGGGCGCAGGTAGCGGCGCTTCTGCGCCTCGCTGCCGTGGGTGACGACGGTGGGGGCGCCCATGCCGTGGCCGATGGGGTTGAGCGCGCCGGCCCGCGGCGCGCCGGCGGCACCCAGCGTCTCGTTGACCAGCTTCTGCAGCTTGGGCGACAGGCCGAGGCCGCCGTGGCCCTCGGGGAAGTGCACCCACGCCAGGCCCAGGTCGAACTGGCGGCCCAGGAAGGTGACCGGGTCGGTCGCCGCGGGCGGCGCCTCGGCCAGCAGGCGCCGGCACAGGGCGAGCACCCGGCCCTCGTCGTCGGCGGGGGCGTCGGGTCGTGGGGCCTCGGTGATCGCCATGGCAGGTCACGCTACTTGACCGGGCGGTCAAGTCACCACCGCAGCTCGGGCGCTCAGTTCAGCTTGGCCCGCATGGCGCGCGCCGCGATGCGGTCGCGGTCGCCGCCGATGCCCTCGTCCGCGATGGCCTCGAGCTCGATCGCCGCCACGTCGAACCGGCCGTTGGCCGCCAGCATGGCGGCGAGCTGGCGCCGATCCTGCACGGTCGTGCCCGGCACGAGCACCCGCAGGCACTGTGCCCACAGCGCGCCGGCACGGTCGCCCCGCCCGACGAAGGACCGCTGCAGGTTGGTCAGCATGCGGGCGAGCACCGCCCGGGGGCCGACGGGGTCGAGGAAGCGGTCCTGGAACCGCGCCCGCGGCCCGTGCAGCGTGGCGAACAGCTTCTCGCAGCCCGGGCGGTCGAGCAGCGTCCCGTGGAACGGGTCGGCGAACACGTCGTCGTCGCCCGCGGCCCGCACCAGGAAGTGGCCGGGCATGCCCACCCCCACGAGCTCGACGCCGAGGCGCCGGGCGACCTCGATGAGCACCACCGACAGCGTGATGGGGATGCCCCGGCGGCGGTCGAGCACCACGTCGAGCAGCGAGTTGCGGGGGTTGCTGTAGTCGGCCGTGTCGCCCGCGAACCCGAGGTCGACGAAGAGGTGGGCGCTCACGGCCTCGAGCGTGCCCGCAGGGCAGGCGGCGGCGAGGGCGTCCAGGCGGGCGAGCTGGACGGCGACGTCGAGGTCGCGCCGGGCATGCGCCGCGATCAGCAGTGCCCCCTCGTCGAGCCGGCATCCCTCTTCCGGGCCGCGCACCAGCTCGGCGAACCGGTCTGTGATGTCCACTGGGCATCACGCTACCGGCGCCGGATGCCAGGGCGCGCCCCCGACGACCGCTACCTTGCCCGGCATGTTCCCCGGCGCCCACGCAGACTCCACGCCCGACAAGCCCGCGCTGATCTTCGGGGCCGGCGGTCGGGTCGTCACCTACGCCGAGCTCGACGCCGAGGCCAACCAGGTCTCGCACCTCTTCCGGTCGCTCGGCCTGCAGCCCGGTGACCACGTGGCCTTCTGCCTCGAGAACCACCCCCGCTTCTTCGCGCTGGCGTGGGGTGCCATCTACGCCGGGCTCTACTACACGGCGATGAGCTCGCGGCTCACCACCGACGAGATGGCCTACATCGTCGAGGACAGCGGCGCCCGGGCCTTCGTCACCTCGGCCTACAAGCGCGACCAGGCCGCGGAGCTGACCGGCCGGCTGGGCGAGGGCGTGGCCACCTACATGATGGACGGCACCGTCGACGGCTACGAGTCGTGGGAGGACGCGCTGGCCGCCCAGCCCACGACCCCGCTACCCGAGGACAGGGTCGAGGGGCTCGACATGCTCTACTCGTCGGGCACCACCGGCCGCCCCAAGGGCGTCGAGGCGCCCCTGCCCGGCACCCCGCTCGGCACCGCGGACGCGATCCACTTCCTGGTGACCGCGCTGTTCGGCGCCACGGCCGACAGCGTGTACCTGTCGCCTGCCCCGCTGTACCACGCCGCCCCGCTGCGCTTCTGCATGGCCTTCCACCGGGTGGGCGCCACGGTCGTGGTCATGGAGCGCTTCGACCCCGAGGAGGCGCTCGCCCTCATCGAGAAGCACCGGGTGACCCACAGCCAGTGGGTGCCCACCATGTTCATCCGCATGCTCAAGCTGCCGGCCGACGTGCGCGAGCGCTACGACGTGTCGTCGCTGCAGGTGGCGATCCATGCGGCGGCCCCGTGCCCCGTGGCCGCGAAGGAGCAGATGATCGAGTGGTGGGGACCGGTGCTGCACGAGTACTACGCCGGCACCGAGGGCAACGGCTTCGTCTACTGCGACAGCGCCGCCTGGCTCGCCCACAAGGGCACGGTCGGCCAGGCGCTGGTGGGCAAGGTGCACATCGTGGGCGACGACGGCGACGAGGTGCCGGCCGGTGACGTCGGCACCGTCTACTTCGAGAGCGACGCCCAGTTCAGCTACCACAACGACCCGGAGAAGACCGCCGCCTCGCGCGACCCGAAGGGCCGGGGCTGGACCACGCTCGGCGACGTCGGCTACCTCGACGACGACGGCTACCTGTACCTGACCGACCGCAAGGCCTACATGATCATCACCGGCGGCGTGAACGTGTACCCGCAGGAGGCCGAGAACGTGCTGGCCCTGCACCCGAAGGTGGCCGACGTGGCCGTCCTGGGCGTGCCCAACGAGGACTTCGGTGAAGAGGTCAAGGCCGTGGTCCAGCCGGTGTCGCCCGACGAGGCGGGGCCCGAGCTCGAGCGCGAGCTGATCGCCTACTGCCGTGAGCACCTGGCGGACGTGAAGTGCCCGCGCACGATCGACTTCCGTGACGAGCTGCCGCGCCACCCGACCGGCAAGCTCTACAAGCGCCTGCTCAAGGACGAGTACTGGAAGGGCCACGCCACCGGCATCCTCTGAGCGCCGGTCGCGTCGGGCCGCCGCGGGTCAGGCCGGCGGCTCGTCGAGCGGCGTGCGCCCGCCGAAGCCGTCCTCGGGCCAGTGCCACCAGGTGACGGCCTCCTCCCCCACCAGCCAGCACAGCCAGTACCAGCGGCCGCTCGGCGCCCGGGCCGGGAAGTCGATCAGCCCGCGCGCGATGTCGCGCAGCACGATCCCCTCCGCCGCCAGCTCGTCGATGCACGCCTGGATGGCGCTGGGGTCGGCGGGCACGAGCCCGTGGCCGTTCTGGCGCACCAGCCGGGCCCGCCGGTTGGCGGCGGCCCGGTACTCCTCCCAATCCCGCTGCGCGCGCACCACGACGTCGGCCACCCAGGCGAGCGCGGCGTTGGCTTCGTCGACCGTCCACGACCGCACTGGCTCGCCGTCGCCGGGTGGTGCCTCGTCTGCTGCCACACCGGCAGCGTGGCCCGCGGGGCCCGGCGCCCGCCAGACCACGGCACCCAGCATGCGGTCACCCGACGGTGCCGACGGCAGCACTCCGTGCGCCACCCCTGCTGATCTGGCAGTATGACTTGGGGTGCCGGGCGTTACTCGGCGCGTGGGGGACTTGCCGGCACGTAGTCGACTGTCACTAGGTTTACTGACCAATCGTCAATTGTGACGGTTCGCTGGGCGAGGGGGAATGGTCCATGCGCCGCACACCGATCCGCATGAAGCTGGCGGCCGCCTTGGCCGTGCCCCTGCTCGGGCTGCTCCTCATCACGGTCGTCGAGATCGTCGACACGCACCAGAACGTCGAACGGGTGCGCAGCCAGACGGCGCTCGCGCGCGCCTCGATCGGGCCGTCGGGCCTGATCACCAGCCTGCAGAACGAGCGCACATGGGCGGTGGTCGAGCTGATCGGCCAGGAGACCGCCATCCAGCCGCCGGTCGTCGGGTACGAGGCGTCGCGGTCCATCACCGACCAGGCGATCGCCGCCTTCCGCGAGACGCTCGCCGGCGAGGGCGCCGCGGCGGCTCCGGCCTACGAGGCCGCCCTCTCCAACCTCGACGAGCTGGCCGGTCTGCGCGAGCAGATCGACGCCAGCACCGACCCCCGCGGGCTCGACAACATCCCGTTCTCCGACGAGATCTACGCGGGCTACGCCGGCCTGATCCGCCCCTTCCTCGATGCCAACACCCGGGTGGCGCTCAGCGTCAACGACGCGGAGCTCCGCCATGTCACGACGATGATCGACACCACGACGCGCCAGGTCGAGACGCTGTCCGACCTGGCGCGGGCGTCGATCCTCGAGATCCTGCTCGGCGGTGGCCTCGACGAGTCCGTCGAGATCGCCGACATCGCCAAGCTCAAGTCCGTCTTCGACGACGCCAACGAGGCCCTGCGCCAGGCCGTGCCGCCCTACGACGACCTGATGGCCGCCGAATTCCCCGAGGAGATGGTCAGCGACTTCACCGAGCAGCTCGACGCCGCCCTGGCCCGCGAACCGGTCGAGTTCGAGGCCATCATGGCGACGCTGAACGTGCCCGCCGACGGCGGCTACATGGGGCTGCGCAACGTGCTCGTCACGGCCCTGAACGAGCGGGCCGACGAGCTGAACCAGGAGGCCGAGGCCCGCGAGCGCCTGTTCCTCGCCATCGCCGTCGTGACCCTCGCGATCGCCATATCGCTCACGTGGATCGTGTCCCGCTCGATCACCCGGCCGCTGCGGTCGCTGACGCGGCAGGCCAAGGACATGGCCGAGCACCGCCTGCCCGACGCGGTCAGCGACATCCTCGAGACGCCGCTCGGCGAGAACATCGCCGTCCCCCACGTGGCACCGGTGCGGGTGCGCACCCGCGACGAGGTGTCCGACGTGGCCGACGCGCTCAACACCGTGCAGGACACCGCGCTCGACCTGGCCGTCGAGCAGGCGGTGCTGCGGCGCAACATCGCCGACAGCTTCGTCAACCTGGGCCGCCGCAA
>DASTFE010000103.1:0-14121 GCA_035708905.1 Acidimicrobiales bacterium
CAGAGCTGGGCCCGGCTGGCGGCCGCCGGCTCGGTCGACGAGCGGCGGCCGGGCGCGGTCGACGCCGCCACCGCCCTGTTCGCCGTGCCGCGGGCGCCCTGGGGCGCGCTGACCTTCTGAACCGGGCACCCCGGCTGGCCGCGGCGCCACCCCGCTCAGATCACCCGCTCGTTGCCCCCGTCCACCGGGATCTGTGCGCCGGTCGTGCGGGCGAAGGTCGGGCCGCACAGCGCCACCACCGCGGCGGCGACGTCGTCAGAGCCGACCTCGGCGCCCAGCACGTTGCGCGTCCGGTACTGCTCGGGCGTGAGCCCGTAGCTGGCCGCCCGCTCGGCGATCAGCGCCTCGCTCCACAGGCCCGTGTCGAACACGGCGTCCGGGTGCACCACGTTGACCCGGATGCCGTCGCGGCCCCACTCGAGGGCCGCGACCCGGGCGAGCTGCGTGAGCGCCGCCTTCGACGCCGAGTAGGCGGCCGCCCCGGACCCGGGCGCGGGCACGTTCTTCGAGCCGACCACCACGACGCTGCCGCCGACGGGCGACACGCAGAGGTACGGGTGCGCGGCCCGCAGCGCCGCCGCCGCCGCCCAGGCGTTGACGTCGACCGCGCGCGCCCAGGTGGACGCCGACAGCGCCGCCACCGGCTCGGGCGGGGGGAACACGCCGGCGTTGACCACCAGGACGTCGAGGCCGCCGAACGACCGGACCGCCCGGTCGAGTGTCTCGCCGAGGGCGGCCTCGTCGGTGGCGTCGCCCTGCACCCCGAGGTACTCGGGGCCGTCGGCCACGCCCTCCACTGCCGGGTCGACGTCGAGGCCGACGACGGCGGCGCCCGCCCCCAGCAGCGCCGAGGCGGTGGCCCGCCCGATGCCTGACGCCGCGCCGGTGACGAGCGCCACCCGCCCGGTCAGCCCGGCCGGGGCGGGCCGGCGGGCGAGCTTGGCCTGCTCGAGCTCCCAGTACTCCACGTCGAAGACGTCGGCCTCGGGCAGCGAGGCGTAGCCGCCGAGGGCGGCCGCCCGCTCGATCACCCAGATGGTGTGGTCGTAGATCTCGGCGGCGGCCACGGCGTCGCCGACGCGCCGGCCGGCGGCCAGCACGCCCAGCTCGGCGTCGACGACCACCCGGGGAGCCGGGTCGACGGGCACCAGCGGGCGGTCGCCCACGCGGCCCCGGTGGCGCTGCACGTAGGCCGCGTAGTCACGGGCGTAGCCCTCGACGTCGCGGCCGACGAGTGGCACCCGCTTGGTGCGCAGGACGTGGTCGGGCGTGGCCGGGCCGACCTGGGAGACCTCGGCCAGGTCGTCGCGGGCGACGAAGCGGCGGGCGCTGTCGCCGGTGGACGAGCGGAGGATCATCGGCGCGCCGGCGGCGGCGGAGATGTCGCGACGCAGCATCGCCAGCGCCCCCAGCTCGCCGTCGATCACCACCGCCGCGCCCCGCGGCTCGGGGGCGCCACCGGCCGGGGCGCCCGGCTCGCCGGCACCGGCCCCGAAGGCACTCGGGTCACCGGCGCCGAAGGCGGCGCTGTCGAGGTCGGCCTCACCCGGATCGCCGGTCACGGCCGCCGCGTCGCCGGCCTCACCGGCGCCCGGGGCACCTGACGGCGCCGGGGGCGCCGGGGGCGGCGGTGGTGGGGCGACCCCGCCGCCCGCCTCGACGCGGGCCAGGGCCCGGCCCACGAGATCGATGTGGTTCTCGTAGGCGGTGCGGGCGTCGCCGGCGAACGTGAACAGGCCGTGGTTGAGCAGCACCATGCCGGCGGTGCGCTCGTGGCGCTCGGCGAGGAACTGCTCGGCGCACCGGCGGGCGAGGGCGAACCCCGGCATCACGTACGGGATCACCACCACCTCGTCGCCGTAGACCTCCTCGACGAGGGCCGCTCCGCCGGGCGTGTCGGTCAGCGCCAGCACCGCGTCGGCGTGCGTGTGCAGCACGAACCGCGAGGGCAGGACCGCGTGCAGGATCGACTCGACCGACGGCGCGGGCGCCGCCGGGTCGAGCGAGGCGGCCGCCAGCTCGCGCGCCATGCGGGCGTCGCCCAGCTCGGGCAGCTCGGCCAGCCGGGCCACCGGGTCGAGCCGCAGCGGCGCGAACCCCGCCCGCTCGATCGTCGCCATGTCCCACCCGCTGCCCTTGACGTGCAGCACGTCCACGGGGTCGCCGAAGACGTCGCGCTCGACGGTCTTGACCGAGCTGTTGCCGCCCCCGGCGAGCACGAGCGACGGGTCGGCGCCGACCAGCCGCGACACGTACACCAGCAGGTCGAGGTCGTCGCCGCCCGCCGCCTCGTCGTCGTTCCACCGGCTCTTCACGCCCCCACCTCGTCCCTCACCGAGTCACCTGTCCGTCCACCGGCCGTCCCCGGCCCGGCCGCCGTCCATGATCGTCGCACGCGCCGCGCCGCGCACGGCGCCCCCGCTCACCCCGGGCGGTCGCCGGCCGCCGGGCGGACGACCCGCCGCTCGGTGACGATGGCCGTCACCAGGTCGCACGGCGTGACGTCGAAGGCCGGGTTGACGGCCTGCGCCCCGGCCGGGCCCACACGCCGGCCCTGCCAGGCGACGACCTCGTCGTCGGCCCGGTCCTCGATGGCGATGGCGTCGCCGCCGGGCGTGGCCGCGTCGATCGTCGACTCGGGCGCGGCCACCACGAAGGGGACGCCGGCCCGGGCGGCCGCCAACGCCAGCGGGTAGGTGCCGACCTTGTTGGCCACGTCGCCGTTGGCCGCCACCCGATCGGCGCCCACCACGACGGCGTCGACCAGGCCCCGGGCGATCAGCGAGGGACCGGCGGCGTCGACGACCACCCGGTAGTCGGCACCCATCTCGTCGAGCTCCCAGGCCGTGAGGCGCACGCCTTGCAGCAGCGGCCGCGTCTCGCCGGCGTACACGCGGGCCACGCGGCCCCGCTCGTGCAGCGCCCGGACGACGCCGAGCGCCGTGCCCACGTCCACGCAGGCCAGCGCGCCGGCGTTGCAGTGGGTCTGCAGCCGCAGCCCCGGTCCGCCCTGGCCCATCCGCCGACCGCACAGCGCCTCGATCAGGTCGGCGCCGCGGGTGGCCAGCGCCCGGTTGGCGGCCACGTCGCCCTCGAGCACGGCCAGCGCCTCGTCGGCGACCGCCGCCTCGCCGTCGGGCAGGCGGCGTGCCACGCGGTCGACGCCCCAGGCCAGGTTGACGGCCGTGGGCCGGGCTCGCCGCAGCCGGTCGAGCGCCGCGGCCAGGTCGTCGTCGCTCCAGCCCTCGCGCCCACCTTGCCGGGCGGCGAGCAGCACGCCGAGAGCGCCCGCCGCGCCGAGCGCCGGCGCGCCCCGCACGGCGAGGCGCTGGATGGCGTCGACCAGGTCGTCGACCGCGGCGAGCGTGACGAACCGGACCTCGTGCGGCAGCGCCGTCTGGTCGACGATGACCACCGCCCCGTCCCCGGCAGCCTGCTCGACCCAGTCGATCGTGCGCACGAGGGCAACCCTAGAGCGCCCGAGACCCTCGCCCCGCCGCCGGTCGCGGTAGGAACGGTAAGATTCCTACCATGCGCGTCACCGAGAAGGGCCAAGTCACAATCCCCAAGGAGCTACGCGACCAGCTCGGCATCGGGGCGGGCAGTGAGGTCGACATCCAGCGGGCCGGTGACATGATCGTGATCCGCAAGCTCCGCGGCGCGACGCCACGGGGGCGGCGGCTGGTCGAGCGGCTCCGGGGCCGCGGCGATGTCGCCCTGAGCACCGACGAGATCATGGCCCTGACGCGGGGCGACTGATCCGTGGCCGGGACGCTCGTCGACGCCAACGTGCTGCTCGACGTGCTCACCGAGGACCCGACATGGTTCGACTGGTCGGCGGCGGCGCTGGCCGATGCCGCCGAAGCCGGTCCGCTGTGGGTCAACCCGATCGTGTACGTGGAGGTCTCCGTGCGGTTCACGCGCATCGAGGACCTCGAGGATGCGCTGCCGCGCGAGCACTTCCGGCGAGCACCGCTCCCGTGGGAGGCCGCGTTCCTCGCCGGCAAGGCCTACGTCCGGTACCGGCGCAGCGGTGGCACCAGGACCTCGACCCTTCCCGATTTCTACATCGGCGCGCACGCCGCGGTCGCGGGCATCGCGCTGCTGACCCGGGACCGCGCCCGCTTCGCGAGCTACTTCCCGACGGTCGACCTCGTCGCCCCGCGCGCCTGAGTGCCCGACCAGCGGTCAGACTGGTCAGACCCGCGGGGGGTCGACCGCGACGCGCAGGCGGCCGGCCGGCCGCTCGGTCGCCGCCAGCGCGTCGCACAGCGTGCGGTGGTCGGCGGCCCGCAGCAGCCAGCGACCGTCAGACGGGCCGAGCACCTCGACGCCGAGCGGCGCGCCGAACCGCTCGATGTAGGCCGGCGCCGCCGGGCCCGACACCTCGCACATGGCGGTGACCGGCGGGAAGCGCAGCAGCTCGCGGCGCAGCAGCTCGTCGTGGGCGGCCCGAGCGGGCTCGGCGTGCAGCACGGCCTGCACCACCTCGTGGTGGGGCACGAACGTCTGCACGACCAGCCGGCCCCCGCCGGCCTTGCCGCCCACCACCCGAGCCGCCCGGGCCAGCAGGCCGAGCGCCTGCTCGGCGGCCCGGTAGCGGGGGGCGAGCAGCTCCTGATCGGCGTCGAGGAACGCCACGACGTCGGCGTGGCCGATCTGGTGGAGCGTCGCCTCGGTGCCGACCACGACGCGGCTGGCCGGCGCGGGGCCCGCCCGGCGGCCGCCGGTGACCTCGTCGACCGGCTCGCGCAGCAGGGCCGCGAGCTCGTCGCGCACGCGCGTGACGCCCTGCCGCAGGGCCTTCATGCGCCCGCGGCCGCACGCCGCGCACACCACCGGACGGACGGCACCGCAGCGGGCGCAGGCCAGCTCATCGGTCGACGGCTGGCTCACCGCCGCGTCGCAGCGCTCGCACCGGGCCAGCTCGCCGCAGGCGGCGCAGGCCAGCAGCCGGGCCCGGCCGGTGCGGTTGAGCACGCACAGCACGCGCCGGTCGCTGCGCAGCACGCGGACCAGGGCCGGCGTGAGCAGGCCGGTGCGCGGGTCCTGGCGGCGCATGTCGACCACGTCGACGACCGGCCACCCGGCCCGCTCGTCGGCCCGCGAGGGCGCGACCAGGGGCCCCGCCTCGAGCGCCTCGAGCGACGGGCACGGCGAGGTCAGCACGCACGGGACACCGGCCCGCCGGGCCCGCTCGGCGGCCACGTCGCGGGCGTGCCAGGTCGGCGCCTGCTCCTGCTGGTGCGCCTCGTCGTGCTCGTCGACCACGACCACGGCGGCGAGGCCGGCGACCGGGGCCCACGCCGCCGCCCGGGTGCCGACCACCGTGGCGCCTGCCGCGCCCTGGGCCCAGTCGCGGGGGTGCTCGGCCACTGCCACGCCGGCCCGGCGCAGCCGGCGGGTGACCACGCCGGCGAGCGCGGCGGTGGGGCACAGCACCAGCGCGTGGCCCCGCTCGGCCGCGGCGAGCGCCACGCCCGACGGGTCGGTGGCAGGTG
Source organism: Acidimicrobiales bacterium (assembly GCA_035708905.1). Taxonomy (GTDB): domain Bacteria; phylum Actinomycetota; class Acidimicrobiia; order Acidimicrobiales; family VFJN01; genus ZC4RG19. The sequence continues at coordinate 5,502 of DASTFE010000103.1, forward strand.
GCAGGCGCACCACCGCCCCGCCGTGCCCGAGCGCCTCGGCGGCCAGCCCCGCCACCATGGCGTCGTCGCGGGCCGCCGCCGGCACCGGGCGTGGCGGGCGGGCCGGGCGGGCGGGTGGCAGCCCCCGCACGACCCGCTCGGGCGACGCGGTGCGCAGGAACGAGGCGTCGCGCCCCGCCCAGCGCCACGCGGCCCACGCTGCCAGGTCGATCAGCCCGGCCCCGGGACCCCGCCCCGACCACGTGGCCAGCGGCCGCAGCTCGACGCCCGCGGGGGGCTCGCTGTCGACGGCCACGACCCATCCCCCGACCCGCCGCCCGTGCAGCGCGACCCGCACCCGGTCGCCCACGTGCACGTCGACATCCCACGACGCCGGCACCAGGTAGTCGAACGCCCGCCCGATGGCAGGGACGTCAGGCAGGACGCGCACGACCCGGAGGTCGGGCGCGCCCCGGGTCGCGGCGCTCACAGGGGGGACGTGGAGGGGGGAAGGTCGGCTTCCCCCCTCCGGAGACTCACAGTCCGAGCGCGCTCTTGAGGTCGTCGACGCGGGTGGTCTGCTCCCAGGTCAGCTCCTTGTCGTTGCGACCGAAGTGACCGTAGGCCGCCGTCTTCTTGTAGATCGGGCGGCGCAGGTCGAGGTCGCGCACGATGGCGGCGGGGCGCAGGTCGAACACCTCGTTGACGGCCTCGGCGATGCGAGCCGGGTCGACGGACTCGGTGCCGAACGTCTCGACCAGGGTCGACACCGGACGGGCGACACCGATGGCGTAGGCCACCTGCACCTCGGCCCGGGTGGCGGCGCCGGCGGCGACGAGGTTCTTGGCCACCCAGCGGGCGGCGTAGGCGGCCGAGCGGTCGACCTTGGACGGGTCCTTGCCCGAGAAGGCGCCGCCGCCGTGGCGGGCGGCACCGCCGTAGGTGTCGACGATGATCTTGCGCCCGGTCAGGCCGCAGTCGGCGTGGGGACCGCCCAGCTCGAACGTGCCGGTGGGGTTGACGAGCACGCGGTAGTCGTCGTCCTGGAACCCGGCGGGCACCAGCGGGCGGATGACGTGCTCGATCAGGTCGGGCTTGATCAGCGTCTCGGGGTCGAGGCCCGGCTGGTGCTGGGTGGAGATGAGCACGGTCTTGAGGGCGACCGGCACGCCGTTGTCGTACTCGAAGGTGACCTGCGTCTTCCCGTCGGGGCGCAGGTAGGGCAGGATGCCGGCCTTGCGCACCTCGGAGAGCCGGTGCGCCAGCCGGTGGGCCAGCCAGATCGGCATCGGCATGAGGTCTTCGGTCTCGTCGACCGCGTAGCCGAACATCATGCCCTGGTCGCCGGCGCCCTGGCTGTCGAGGTCTTCGTCGGTGGCCTCGGCCCGCTTCTCGTAGGCCGTGTCGACCCCCTGGGCGATGTCGGGCGACTGCGGGTCGATCGAGGTCATCACGCCGCAGGTGTTGCCGTCGAAGCCGCAGGACTCGCGGTCGTAGCCGATGCCCTTGATCGTGTCGCGCACGATCAACGGGATCTCGACGTAGGCGTCGGTGGTGATCTCGCCGGCCACGATGGCCAGGCCCGTGGTGACCATCGTCTCGCAGGCCACCCGGGCCTGGGGGTCCTGCGCGAGGATCGCGTCGAGGATCGAGTCGCTGATCTGGTCGGCCATCTTGTCGGGATGCCCCTCGGTGACCGACTCAGAGGTGAAGGTCCAACGGCTCACGATTGCTTTCTCCTGTCTAGGACGGCATCGAACACAGCACGGGCGACCGCCCGCTTGTCGGCCAAGGGCACCTCGTGCTCGGTGCCGTCGGCGTTCAGGATCACGACACGGTTGGTGTCGTGCTCGAACCCAGCTCCCGGGGCCGTGACGTCGTTGGCGACGATGAGATCGGCGCCCTTGGCCGCGAGCTTCGAGGAGGCATTCTGCCTCACCTGATCGGTCTCTGCAGCAAAACCGACCAGGGTCTGCCCGGGCCGCTTGCGCTCGCCCAGGCCGGCCAGGATGTCGACGGTGCGCTCGAGCACGATCTCGGGCACGCCGTCGTGCTTCTTGAGCTTGCGCTCGGCCACGCGGGTCGGACGGAAGTCGGCGACCGCCGCGGCCATCACCACCACGTCGGCGCCGCTCGCCACGGCCCGCACGGCCTCGTCCATCTCGGCGGCCGTCTCGACCCGCACCACGTCCGCGGCCTGCGGCGCCGGCAGGCCGACGGTCGTGACGAGCGTGACCTTGGCACCCCGGCTCGCGGCCTCGGCGGCCAGGGCGTGCCCCTGCTTGCCGGACGACCGGTTGCCGACGAAGCGCACCGGGTCGATGGGCTCGCGGGTGCCCCCGGCGGTGACCACCACGTGCAGGCCGGCCAGGTCGCGCCCCGCCGCGAGGGCCGACTCGACCCCGGCCACGATCGCGTCGGGCGAGGCGAGCCGCCCGGTGCCGGTGTCGCCGCCGGCCAGGCGCCCCTCCTCGGGGGGCACGATGTGCACGCCCCGGCGGGCGAGGGTGGCGACGTTGTCCTGCACCGCGGGGTGCTGCCACATCTCGGTGTGCATGGCGGGGCACACGACGACCGGGGCCTCGGTGGCCAGCAGCGTGGCCGTGAGCAGGTCGTTGGAGATGCCCGCCGCGTAGGCGCCGATCACCCGGGCGGTGGCGGGGGCGACGACCACCAGGTCGGCCGACTGGCCGAGCCGGGTGTGCGGGATGGGGTCGGCGTCGTGGAACAGCGAGGTGTGGGCGCGCTCGGACGCCAGCGCCGAGAAGGTCGTCTCGCCGACGAAGCGGGTGGCGCCCCGCGTCAGCACCGGCACGACGTGGGCGCCCCGGTCGACGAGGCGGCGGCACACCTCGACCGCCTTGTACGCCGCGATGCCACCCGAGACCCCCAGGACGATGCGTCGCCCCTCGAGCACAGCGGCGCGCCTACTCGGTCTCGGGCGCCCCGGTGGTCTCGCCCGCGGCCTCGCGCTCGGCGACCTCGCTGGGATGCACCATGACGATCTTGTCGCCGGCGATCTCTTCGAACGCGATCGACAGGGGCTTGCGGGCGACCGAGGTCACCTGCGGCGGCACGACGGAGCCGAGGCCCTCGCCGAGCTGGTTGAAGTAGCCGTTGATCTGCCGGGCCCGCATGGCGCTGAGGGTGACCAGCGAGAACTTGGAGCCGGCGCGATCGAGGAGCTCTTCGATCGAGGGGTTCATCATCGAGTCTTGGCGAGTGGCCATGGGGGCGCGCACCTCGGGCAACCGGTCGGGAGTCGACCGACAAGGCTACCGTGCGCGCGCGGCCACCGGGGAATCAGACGTGACCGGCCGGCCCCCGCGAGCCGAAGCGGAGCGTCGCGGCGGTCGTGATGCGGTCGGCCAGGTCGTCGGGGGCGAGCACGCCCGAGTCGAGCACCAGGTCGTAGATCGACAGGTCCTCGATGTCGACGCCGTAGAGCGCCAGGTAGCGGTCGCGCTCGACCCGCTGGCGCTCGTCGTTGTCGCGCCGGGCCCGGTCGAGCGAGATGTCCTCGCGGTCGGCGACCCGCCGGGCGCGCACGTCGGTGGCGCAGTCGAGGAACACGGTGACCGCGGCGAGGCCCTCGTTGCGGGCGATCCACCCGGCGAGGCGGGATTCGATCAGCACGTCGCCGGCGCGGGCGCGGGCGGCGAGCCGGGTGTCGAGCTCGACGTCGACCTCGGGGTGGTCGGCCGCGTAGCGGCCGAAGTCGGCCAGGCTCATGCCCCGCTCGACGGCCATGGCCCGGAACACCTCGCCGCCCGGGACGAGGGCGACCTCGAGCCGGGCGGCGACGCGTTCAGCGGTTGTCGTGGTTCCCGACCCGGGTGGGCCGGAGACCGTGATGAGCAAGGGACGAGCGACGGGGCGCTAGCCGGAGAAGGCGTCGAGGAGCGACTTGCGCTGCTGCTCGCCGAGGCCCTTGACGCGGCGGGTGTCGGCGATGCCGATCTCCTCCATCGCCCGGCGGGCCCGGACCTTGCCCACGCCGGGCAGCGACTCGAGCACGGCCAGGACCTTCATCTTGCCGATCGTGTCGTTGCCGTCGGCCTGGGCGAGGAGGTCGCTCAGGGTCAGCGAGCCCATCTTGAGCTTCTCCTTGAGCTCAGCCCGGGCACGGCGCGCCTCGGCGGCCTTGGCCAGTGCTGCTTCACGCTGCTCAGGGGTCAGTTGCGGTGGCTGCGGCATGACCGTCAACCTAGCGCGCGCTCGCCCCCGACTCGTGACAGTCGGGCGCGACAGCCAAGGTCAGGCCAGTGATGCGGCGAGCGCACGGGCCGCGGCCACCGGGTCGTCGGCGCGCGTCACGGGTCGCCCCACGACCAGCAGGTCGGCACCGGCGTCGAGCGCCTGCCGGGGTGTCGCCACCCGTCCCTGGTCGTCGACCGGCGATCCCTCGGGCCGGATGCCCGGGGTCGCGAGCAGCGCGCGGGGGGCGATCTGGCGGACCTCGGCGATGTCGGGCGCGGCGCAGACGAAGCCGCCGCACCCGCCGTCGAGCCCGGCGGCGACCCGCTGGCGCAGCAGGTGCGCCGACGCCTCCGGCTCGCTGGTGAGCACCGTCACGCCCAGCGCCGTCGGCTCGGGCGCACCCGCCCGGGCCGCGCCCTCGCGCAGTCCCTCGACCCCGGCCCGCACCATGGCCGGGCCCCCGGCGGTGTGCAGCGTCAGGTAGCGGGCGCCGAGCGCGCCGACCACCCGCGCCGCCCGCCCCACCGTGTTGGGGATGTCGTGCAGCTTGAGGTCGCAGAACACGTCGACGCCGAGGTCGACCAGGCTGGTGACCGCCTCGGGCCCCGCCGCGCTGTACAGCTCGAGCCCGACCTTCATCGTGCCGAACCACGGGCTGAGCTCGCGCGCCAGCCGCAGGGCGGGGACGAGGTCGTCGACGTCGAGCGCGAGAGCCAGCCGGGTGCGCACCTCGTCGGGCGCGCCCTCGGGCGCCTCCGTGGTCGTGTCGTCAGCCATGGACATCTCCGATCGCCTCCTCGATGCGGGGCAGCCCCTGGCGGGCGGCCCATCGCTCCAGCTCGTCCAGCACCCGGCGGGGGGCCCGGGGGTCGGCGAACGTCGCCGTGCCGACCTGTACCGCCCGCGCCCCCGCCAGCATCATCTCGGCCGCCCCTGCCCCGCCGGTCACGCCCCCGACGCCCACGATCGGCACGCGGGGCACGGCTTGGTGCACGTCGAACACGGCCCGCACGGCGACCGGGTGGATCGCCGGCCCCGACAACCCCCCACCCCGGGGCCCCGACCCGAGGCGAAACCGCCGGGTCTCGGGGTCGATGGCGAGGCCCATGACGGTGTTGACCAGGGTGACCGCCTCGGCGCCGGCGTCGTGGGCCGCGGCCGCGACATCGGCCAGGTGGCCGGCGTTGGGGCTCAGCTTGGCCCAGCGCGGGCGCCCACACCCTGCCGTGGCCGCCATCACGGCGCGCGTGTCGTCGACCGAGTGGGCGAACAGCTCGCGGCCCGCCTCGGTGTTGGGGCACGACAGGTTGACCTCGACGGCGACGACCCCGGCCGGCGCCGTGGCCAGCAGCTCGGCGGCCCGGCGGTACTCGTCGACGCTGCGCCCCCAGATCGAGGCCACGACGCGGGCACCGGTGGCGAGCAGGGGCGGCAGGTCGTCGTCGAGCCAGGCGGCCACGCCGGGCCCCTGCAGGCCGACCGAGTTGATCATCCCCGCCGTCGTCTCGTGGACGCGCAGCGGCGGGTTGCCGGGCCAGGGCTCGGCGTGGAGCGACTTGACCACGACCGCGCCGAGGGCGCCCAGGTCGAGGTAGGGGGCGAGCTCGGCACCGTGGCCGGCGGTGCCCGACGCGGTCATGACCGGGTTGGGCAGTCGCACCGACCCGACGTCGACCGCCATGTCCACCGGCGCCCGGCGCGTCACCGGCCGGCCACCGCCCCGCCGCCGCGTGCGCCGCCGGGTGCGCCGCCGTGGTACTCCTGCAGCGTGCGGACCCGCAGGTCGTGGCGTGACCGGTCGAGCGCGCTCTCGGCGGCCGCCAGCGCCGCCGACGCGGTGGTCAGGCAGGGGACGCGGTGGACGTTGGCCGCCCGGCGGATGTAGGCGCCGTCGGCCCGGGCGCCGCGGCCCCGCGGGCTGTTGACCACGAGGGCGACCTCGTTCTGCGAGATCAGGTCGAGCGCGGTCGGCAGCTCGCGGGTCTCGACCGGGTCGGCGGCCTCGCCGGGGCTGGTCACCTTGGCCACCCGCCGGGCGACGGGCACGCCGTTGCGCTCGAGGTGCTCGGCGGTGCCGTGGGTGGCGGCGATGGCGAAGCCCAGCTCGACGAAACGGGCGGCCGCCCGCACGCCGGCCGCCTTGTCGCGGTCGGCCAGCGAGAGGAAGACCAGCCCGGCGTCGGGCAGCCGGTCGCCGGCGGCGTTCTGGGCCTTGCCGAAGGCCAGGCCGAACGTGCGGTCGATGCCCATGACCTCGCCGGTCGAGCGCATCTCGGGCCCGAGGACCGTGTCGGCGTCGGGGAACCGGTTGAACGGCAGCACCGCCTCCTTGACCGCCACGTGGTCGCCGTCGACCGGCGGGCGGAGCAGGCCCTCGGCGCGCAGCTCGGCCAGCGTGGCCCCGACCATCACCCGGGCGGCCACCTTGACCAGCGGCACGCCGGTGGCCTTGGCCACGAAGGGCACGGTGCGGCTGGCCCGCGGGTTGGCCTCGATCACGAACACCTGGCCCTGCTTCACGGCGTACTGCACGTTGATGAGGCCGCGCACGTCGAGGGCGTCGGCCAGGCGCTGCGTGTAGTCCTCGATGACGGCCACGGTGTCGGCCGACAGCGAGTACGGCGGGATCGAGCAGGCCGAGTCGCCCGAGTGGACGCCGGCCTCCTCGACGTGCTCCATCACCGCGCCGATCACGACGTCGCCGGTGCGGTCGCGGATGGCGTCGACGTCGACCTCGGTGGCGTCCTCGAGGAAGCGGTCGATCAGCACGGGCCGGGTCGCGGACAGGCCGCCCTCGCGCCCCAGGCTGCCGTAGCTGGCCAGCTCGGCCATGGCCCGGCGCAGGGCGTCCTCGTCGTAGACGATCTCCATGGCCCGGCCGCCCAGCACGTAGCTGGGACGCAGCAGCGCCGGGTAGCCGATCCGCCCGACGATGGCGAGCGCCTCGTCGACCGTGGTGGCCGTGCCGCCGGCGGGCTGGGGTATCTCGAGCCGGGCGCACAGGGCGTTCCACTGCTCGCGGTCCTCGGCGGCGTCGATCGACGCGGGCGGCGTGCCGAGCACCAGGCCCTCGGGCAGCGCCGTGGCGAGCTTGAGCGGCGTCTGGCCGCCGAGGGCCACGACGACGCCGACGAGGTCGCCGGCGGCCTGCTCGGCCTCGATGACGTTCAGCGCGTCCTCGAGGGTGAGCGGCTCGAAGTACAGCCGGTCGGAGGTGTCGTAGTCGGTCGAGACCGTCTCGGGGTTGCAGTTCAGCATGATGGTCTCGTAGCCGGCGTCGGCCAGGGCGAAGCTGGCGTGCACGCAGCAGTAGTCGAACTCGATGCCCTGGCCGATGCGGTTGGGCCCCGACCCGAGGATGAGCACCTTGCGGCGCCCGCTGGCCACCACCTCGTCCTCGTCCTCGTAGGTCGAGTAGTGGTACGGGGTCGAGGCCGCGAACTCGGCGCCGCACGTGTCGACGGTCTTGAACGTCGGGCGCACCCCGGCCGCCAGCCGGGCGGCCCGCACGTCGCCGACCGCCGCGCCCCACAGCCAGGCGAGCTGGGCGTCGCCGAACCCCAGCTGCTTGGCCCGCTTCCAGTCGCGCCGGCCCATGCCGGCGAGGCCGGCGACCGCCAGGTGCTCGCGCTCCTCGACGATGCGCAGCATCTGGTCGAGGAACCAGGGATCGACCCGGGTGCGCTCGGCCAGGGCGTCGACGGTCATGCCCCGGCGCAGCGCGGCCTCGAGCTGGAAGGGGCGGTCGGGCGTGCCGGTCGCCGCCCGGCGGACCAGCTCGTCGTCGTCGAGCGCGTCGAGCTCGGCCTCGGCGGGATCGCAGTTGAGGCCGGCGCGGCCCTGCTCGAGGCTGCGCAGCGCCTTCTGCAGCGACTCGGGGAACGTGCGGCCGATGGCCATGGCCTCGCCCACCGACTGCATCGAGGTGCCCAGCACGCCCGGGCTGCCCGGGAACTTCTCGAACGCCCACCGGGGCACCTTGGTGACCACGTAGTCGATCGTGGGCTCGAAGCTGGCGGGCGTCTTGCGGGTGATGTCGTTGGGGATCTCGTCGAGCGTGTAGCCCACCGCGAGCTTGGCGGCGATCTTGGCGATGGGGAACCCGGTGGCCTTGGACGCCAGCGCGGACGACCGGCTGACCCGGGGGTTCATCTCGATGATGACCATGTCGCCGTTGGCGGGGTCGAGGGCGAACTGCACGTTCGAGCCGCCGGTCTCGACGCCCACGCGGCGGATGCAGGCGAAGGCGGCGTCGCGCATCGCCTGGTACTCCACGTCGGTGAGCGTCTGGGCCGGGGCCACGGTGATCGAGTCGCCGGTGTGCACGCCCATCGGGTCGAGGTTCTCGATCGAGCAGATGACCACGCAGTTGTCGGCGCGGTCGCGCATGACCTCGAGCTCGTACTCCTTCCACCCGGCGATCGACCGCTCGATCAGGATC
>DASTFE010000104.1:0-3211 GCA_035708905.1 Acidimicrobiales bacterium
CTCGGCCGCCGCGCCCGGGCCCGGGCGGCCGACTTCGACCTGGCCGACGCCGTGCGCCGGGCCGAGGCGATCTACCGTCGGGCGGCCGGCCGCCCGCCCGACGGCGACGGCGACCACGCACCCGGCCACGACACCACCGACACCGCAGGCGGCGACCCCGCCGACGGCGACCGCGGCGCAGGCGTCGCCGGCTGACCGCGAGCGCTCAGCACCCCGCCGGCAGCCGCAGGTGGCGGTCGGCGGGGACGGCCTCGATCACCACCTCGGGCTGCCGGGGCGGCGACACCACCAGGTCGACCGTCGCCCGCTCGCCGAGCCCGAGGTGCACGACCTGCTCGCCGCCCGACGTGTAGCCGGCCGACGCCACGATCTCGCCGCCGGCGACGAGGCGCTCGGGGTCGCCGGCCCCCCCGGGCTCGTAGGCGGCCACCCGGGTGCCCACGCCGCCCCCCAGCTCGGGTCCCACCGAGAGCGACAGCCAGTGGCCCGTCTCTTCCGTCGCGTTGCGCAGCAGCAGCGACGGCAGCGAGGGCTCCCACTCGACGAGCAGCAGGTCGACCCGGCCGTCGCGGTCGACGTCGGCCACCGGCCCGCCGATCCAGTACTGCGGGTCGCCCAGGCCGGGCGGGGCGGCGAAGCGGGGAACGCCCTCGTCGTCGACCTCGCCGGTGTGGCGGAACACCGCGGGCGCCGTCCCCTCGCCCGCCGAGGCCGTGGTGACCAGGTCGGGCCAGCCGTCGTTGTCGAGGTCGACCAGCCGGAGGTCCGGTGCCCTGGTGGGCAGCCCGACCAGGCCGGCCTCGTCGGTGACGTCGGCGAACTCGGGGGTGGCGCCGGGCTCGCCGGTGCGGTTGACGTAGAGCCGCACCGGCACCTCCTCGCCGAGGTCGACCGTGCTGTTGTAGTGGTGGCCCACCACCAGGTCGGGCCAGCCGTCGCCGTTGACGTCGCCCATCACCGCGCCGGCCACCAGGTCCTCGTCGCCGTAGGTCTCCCACTCGAACACGCCGGAGGGGGCCTCTTCGAATCCCGCGCCATCGCCGACGAACAGCCGGTTGTCGCCGCCGACGAACAGGTCGGTGTGCCCGTCGAGGTTGACGTCACCGGTCGCCACGCCGAGGCCACCGACGTCGAGGGGCAGGCCCATGTCCTCGGTGGCGTCCTCGAACCGCAGGTCGCCGAGGTTGCGGTAGAGCCGGCTCGACCCGCCCTCGAAGGGGTCCTCGACGACGAGCAGGTCGAGCAGCCCGTCGCCGTCGGCGTCGAGCACGCCCACCGATCGACCGCCGATGTCCGGGTCGACGCCGCTGCCCTCGACGGCCTCGAAGGTGCCGTCGCCCCGGTTGGCGTACACCGTGGTCGGCGCGTCCGACCGGTCGCCGTCGCGGGGGTTGCGTGACACGACCAGGTCGGCGAGGCCGTCGCCGTCGAGGTCGGCGAACACCGCCCCGCTGGTGCGCCCGCGCACCTCGGGCAGGCCGCCCGGCTCGAACCCGCCGTCGCCGGGCTGCAGCAGCGCGTCGGGCGAGGCTCCGTCGGCACCGCGGGCGCGGTAGTCGTCCTGCGGGCGGTCGGCGAACGTGCCGACGAACAGGGCCGGAGCGTCGCCGCCGAGGTCGCCCCAGGCGGCGGCGTGGGCGTGCATGCCGGTGAGCGGGTCGACCAGTCCCCGGTCGGCGGTCACGTCCTCCCAGGCGATCTCACCGTCCTCGCCGCCGCCGACGCCCGGTGCCGGGGCCTCCCAGCACGTGAGCCGGGCGAGGTCGCCCGAGACCGGCACGGGGGCGCTGGCGTCGCCGGCGCCCGCCCGGTCGCCGCCGTCGGGCCCGGCGTCGCCGGACGAGCCACCGTCCGAGCCGCCCGACGAGCAAGCCGCCGCCGCCAGCACGGCGGCCGCTACCAGCCCGGCGAGGCGCCTCACGTCAGCTCGACCACGACCAGCACCACCTCGCCGAACGTGTCGTCCGCATCCGGTTCGGCGGCGTTCATGCCGAGGTAGAGCACCTCGCCGGCGGGGTCGACCGCCACGTTGTACGTGCCGCCCAGTGACAGGTCGAGCGCGTCACGGGCCAGCGGGTCGAGCTCGACCAGGACGCGCTGGTCGCCCGTGGCGGTGTCGACCTCGATGAGCGGCGTGCCCTCGTCGGCCGCGTCGCCGTGGGCGCCCGGGACGTACCACAGCCGCTCGCCGTCGGGCGACAGCGCCACCGAGGCCGTGTAGCCGGCCATGTCGCCCAGCTCGCGGAGGTCACCGTCCGGCTCGAGGGCGAGCAGCACGTCGGGCTCCTGGGTGACGAGGTAGATCGTGCCGTCGGGTGCGGGCGGGGTGGCGGCCCGCAGGAACTCGCCGGGCAGCTCGAGGTCGAGGTCGCTGAGCTCGCCGGTCGCCGGGTCCCAGCGGGCCAGCCGGCCGTCGGTGCGCGAGAACATCACCCGGCCCTCGGCGTCGACGGCCATGGCCCGGAAGCCCCGGTGGTCCTCCTCGTCGTCGGTGGCGAAGACCCGCTCGCCCGTCGCCATGTCGATCACCACGAAGGCGCCCCGCTGGGGATCGAACCGCTCCGGGTCGGCGGCCTCGGCGTAGAGCAGGCCTCCGGCGGGCCAGCCCGCCATCGACGGCACGCCGTGCTCGTCGAGGACGGTGCCGAGGCTCTCGCTGGTCCGCCGCTCGGGGTCGAGCCGCAGCAGCACGTCGCCCTGATAGCTGCCGCCGAACTCGAGGTCGGTGCGGGTGCCCCAGTAGCTGGCGACGTACACCTCGCCGCACGGCCCCACGACCATCGGCGCGTGCACCTTGCCGTAGCCCCAGTCGCCCTCCTCGTGCCCGGCGAGCGAGGCGACGTCGCCGATCCGCACCAGGCGCTGCTCGGCCGGGTCGTACTCGTAGAGGTAGGAGTTGCCGTCGCGTCCCTGGTGGTCACCGATGGCCGACAGGACCCGCCCGTCGTCGAGCACCACGCCCTGGCCCCACTGCGACCACGGGTTCCCCTCGTAGTCGGGCCGGGGGTAGACGGCCGCCCGCACCCGGGGGCCGTCGTCGCCGTCGCTCAGCGTGACGAGCTCCTCGGCGGGACCGTCCTCCCACGCCCGGGCGTCGTCGCCGGGCTCGGGGCACGAGCCGCCGCCGGCACGGGGGGCCGCCCGGCCGCCGGCCGGCGCGTCGGTGCCCGCCGCGGGTGCGCCGGCGTCGCCGCCGCCGTCGTCGTCGGAC
>DASTFE010000105.1:0-17679 GCA_035708905.1 Acidimicrobiales bacterium
GACGCCGAAAGACGTCGCCAGGTGATGCTGGATGGACCGGTGACGCGATCAAGGAGCGCACTGACTCCGGTGGTGGTCGTCAGCCGGCCCGAGTCGCTGGCCTTCGTCCTGCGGCGGGCCGCGAGCCAGGTGATCCACCTCGACACCGGTGGGACCGCCGTCCCGGCGACGGTCTCGCGCTCGGTAGCGTTCGTGGTGTGCGAGTCCGGGCCGGATCGTTGGCGGAGTTGACCGCGGCGGGCCGGCTGCTGACCAAGGTCGGGACCGTGCCGGTGGTCGTGTTCTGGACCGACGGGCGGGCCTGGGCGATCGACGACCGGTGCCCGCACATGGGCTTCCCGCTGCACCGGGGCACGGTCGGCGACGGGCTCGTGACCTGCCATTGGCATCATGCCCGCTTCGATCTCGCGTCGGGGTGCACGCTCGACCTGTTCGCCGACGACGCCCGCGCCTTCGACGTGACCATCGAGGGCGACGACGTGCTGGTCGCGGCCCGGCCCGACGGCGACCGCCAGGGTCACCTGCGCAAGCGGCTGCAGGACGGGCTCGAGGACGGGCTGACGCTGGTCACGGCGAAGTCGGTGCTGGGGCTGCTCGGCCTGGGGGTCGCCCCGGGCGAGATCGTGCGGGCCGGGATCGACTTCGGCACCACCTACCGCGACGCCGGGTGGGGCGCCGGGCTGACCGTGCTGGTGGCGATGGCCAACCTGCTGCCCGACCTCGACGACGCCGACCGACCCCTGGCGCTGGTGCACGGGCTCGCCTTCGTGTCCCGCGACACCCGCAACCGTCCGCCCCGGTTCCCGGTCGATCGGCTGCACGGCGCCGACATCCCCGCCGAGCGCCTGGCCGGCTGGTACCGGCGCTTCGTCGAGACCCGCTCGAGCGACGCAGCAGAGCGGGTGCTCGCCACGGCGCTGTTCCCGCCGGCTGGCGACGGTCCCGGCGACGGCCCCGGCAGCCGTTCCGGCAACGGCCCACGAGACCTGGACACCGCCGAGCGGATGATGTTCGCCGCGGTCACCGACCACGTCTTCATCGACGGTGGCCACACGCTCGACTTCACCAACAAGGCGTTCGAGGCGCTCGTCCACGTCGGGACCGCGGCCGCGCCCCAGGTGCTGCCCACGCTCGTGCGGCAGACGGCCGCCGCCCGCCGGCAGGAGGAGACGGCGTCGTGGCGCCATCCCCACGACCTCGCCGGGCTGGTCGCCCGCACGGTCGAGCGGCTACCGGACCTGGTGGACGAGGGGCAGCGGGCCGCCGGCCACCTCGACGACGGCGCGGTGGCCGGGCTGGCGTGGCAGATCCTGGCCGACGAGCCCGGGGACGTGGTCGAGTCGGTCTGCCGGGCGATCGCCGCCGGTGCCTCGCCCGAGCAGCTCGGCCGGGCCCTGGCGTACGCGGCGGCGCTGCGCATCGTCCGGTTCCATCCGCAGAACGACTTCGGCGACTGGGACACCGTCCACCACGCCTTCACCGCGGCGAACGCCCTGCACCGGGCCCTGATCCGCACCCCGACCGCCGAGCTGCTCCGGGGGCTCGTCCACGGCGCTCTGCGCGTCCACCTCGACCGGTTCCTCAACGTGCCCGCCTCACCACTCCCCCGGACCGACTCGGGCGACCTGGCGGAGCTCCAGGCGTGCTGGGACGTGCAGGGCCAGGTCGACCGGGCCGGAGCCATCGCCTACGGGTTCCTGCGGGCCGGGGGCGACCCCCGCCGTCTCGTTGCCCGGCTGGGCGCGGCGCTGCTGGCCGAGGACGCCGAGTTCCACTGGTTCCAGGTCGTGGAGGCCGGGGTCCGGCAGTTCCACGCCTGGCCGCCCGGCTCGGAGCAGGGCGCGCTGGTGCTGGTCGGCGTCGCCCGTTTCCTCGCCGCCCACACGCCGACCCGGCGAGAGCTTCCCCAGGTCGTGCAGATCGCCACCCGGCTCGGGCGGGGCGACGCGCTCTACGAGGACCTGGGCACCGACCCCGAGCCCTGATCCGTGGAGTGACCTCGAGCGACCGTCGGCGGGGCAACCCGGCCGCGAGGGCTACCCCGCGGCCGCTGCGGCCCGGTCCTTGGCCACCTCGTCGAGCTCGGCGTACTCCTCGCCGGTGTCGGCCCAGTCCTCGAACTGGATCACGCCCAGCTCCTCGAACCGGCGGCGGAGCCAGCCACCGGACGCGTCGAGCAGCCCCAGCTTCTTGCAGTTCGGCACGATCTTGCTGAACAGCAGCTGCTGGAACATGTTGTCCTGGGGCGGGATGGACAGCATCGACTTGATGACCGGCCGAGGGTCGATGCCCATGCGCTCCCACACCTCCTGCTGCAGGAACCGGTCGCGCATGCGCACCGCGGCCTCGAACGCGAACTCCTGGCGCTCGCGCATCTCGGCGTCGGACAGCTCGCCGTAGTACTCCTTCAGCGACAGCACCCCGAAGGCGACGTGGCGGGCCTCGTCGCTCATCACATAGCGCAGCAGCTGCTTGAGCAGCGGCTCGGTGGTGAGCATGTGCATGAAGCCGAAGGCCGCCAGCGCCAGGCCCTCGACCATGACCTGCATGCCGAGGTAGGTCATGTCCCAGCGGCTGTCGTTGATGATGTCGTCGAGCAGCATCTTGAGGTGGGCGTTGATCGGGTAGTGCCCGGTGAGCTTGGTGTCGAGGTACTTGGCGAACACCTCGACGTGGCGGGCCTCGTCCATCACCTGGGTGGACGCGTAGTACTTGGCGTCGATCCACGGCACCGTCTCGACGATCTTGGCGGTGCACAGCAGGGCCCCCTGCTCGCCGTGCATGAACTGGCTCAGCCGCCAGTTCTGCCCCTCGATGACGAGCTCGGTCCACTCCTTCTCGCCGAACCTCTCGAACGGCGAGCCGGGCGTCTTGGCGGATTCCCGGAACCGCTGGACCTGGGGGTTGCCACCCATCTCGACCGCCAGCTGCTCGACGTCGACCTCGGTGTCCCACGGCAGGTCGGTCTCGCCGTTCCACTGCGAGTGCTTGGCCTTCTCGTAGAGCTTGTTGAGCGCGGGCCGGGCACCCTTCTCGTAGTCCCACGTGAAGATGGCATCGGCGTTGTCGGTGACGGCGTGGATGGTCTCGTCGACGTCGGTGTTGCTCAGGGCCAGGATGGCCTCGAGGTCGTCGACGCCCTGTCGGCCGATCATCTGCTCATTCGTCGCCACGGCTCCCCCTGGGGTCGTCGGTGGGCTCGGATGTGTCGGGCATGTCGGATGTGTCGGGCCCGGCCGCCGGGTGGGACCGGTCGGCCGCGCCCCCCGGGGCCGCCGCGTCGAGCGGCACGACGGCGGCGACGACCCGGTCGATCAGGTCGCACCAGGCCTGCTCGCCGGCATGCGGCAGGCCAATGGCCTCCATGAGGAGGAAGCCCATGCCCAGCGCCTGGCAGAACTCGGCCACGGCCTCGGCGTCGACGTCGTCGGCCAGCGCGCCCTCGGCCTGGCCCGTGACCACCACGTCGCCGATGGCCGCACGGAAGCTCAGCAGGCGCTCGCGCAGCAGCGCGGCGACGTCGGGGTCGCGGCGGGCAGCCACCATCGCCTCGAACAGCAGCGGCCGGTGGCGGCGCTTGGCGGCCGGCAGCAGGTGACCGGCGCGGCGCAGGCCCTCGGCCGTGTCGCTCGCCCGGCCCACGGTGGCGAACAGCGAGTCGACCGGCGCGGTGCCGACCGCCGCGAGCAGCAGGTCGGCCTTGTCACGGAAGTTGGTGTAGATCGCGCCGGTGCTGAGCCCGGCCCGCCGCACCACCTCCTGCACCCGGGTGCCCTCGTAGCCGCGTTCGGCGAACACCTCGGCCGCGGCCGCGACCAGGCGATCTCGGACCGACGAGTCGGCCGCCGTGCCAGACGTCACGCCGACCAGAATAACGGTTATTCAGCGATGTGGACACGGTGCCGGCTGGTGTCGAGCGCCGTCGAGCGGTACCGGGTAGTGAAGGAGACGTGGCCGGACGGCCGCTGTCCGGACAGAAGGAGGTCGCCATGCAGACATGGGACGCGATCAGGGCACGGCGGGACGTGCGGGCGTTCGACGGCCGAGCCATCGGCGACGACGACCTGGATCGGATCCTCGAGGCCGGACGCAGGGCGCCGTCGTCGTCGAACTGGCAGCCCTGGGACTTCGTGGTGGTCACCGAGCGCGACCAGCTCCGCGAGCTGGCCGGCGTCTGGCGCGGCGCCGCTCACGTCGCCGACTCGGCGGCGACCATCGCCCTGGTCGCTCCCATCCCCGACGACGCCCGCCAGCGTGACCAGGAGCACTACGACCTGGGGCAGGCGACCATCAGCATGATGCTCGCGGCGACCGATCTGGGCATCGGCTCGGGCCACTCCGCCGTGGCCGAGCAGGAGCTCGCCCGGCGGCTCCTCGGCTTCCCCGACGACCGGTACTGCGCCTACCTGGTGGTGCTCGGCCACCCCGCCGACCGGCCGATGCGTCCGATCGCACGCCCCGCCCGGCGCCCGTTCGACGAGGTCGTCCACCGCGGGCGGTGGTAGCGGGGCGGCACGGATCACTCCAGGGCCGGATCGCCCAGGGCGGCGAACACGCTGTGGCACTCGCCGGTCGTGCGATCGAACTGGCGGGTGGCGCTGACCTTCACCCGGAGGATGCCGGTGACGTCGAGCGACAGGTCCTGCGGCTGTCCCACCTGCACCGATCCCACCCACAGCGACGTGCCGTCACCGGTGATCTCGACCTCCACCGGCAGCCCGAACGCCGACTCGTCGGACAGCCCGACGACCACGTTCAGCGTCGAGTAGCGCCGGTCGATCGAGTACTCGACCTCCTTGACGTCCACCCCGCCGCACGAGCTGATGGTCGGTGACCGCAGGCCGTGGAGGTAGCCGACCCCGTCGATCTTGAGGTCGCTGTCCTCCGTCCACGAGTCACCGACCGGGTCGAGCTCGGCGAGGAAGTTCTCGCCGGGCGTGATCGGCCCGCCCAGCGGCCGCGTGGTCGATGTCGAGGTGCCCGTCGTGGGCGGCGTGGTCGTCGTCGTGGACGCCGTGGTCGCCGCCTGCTCGGTCGTGGTGGTCGGGGCCGCGTCGGTGTCGCCTCCCGACGCGGTGTAGTTCCGAACGACCGCCACGGTGAGGGTGACCGGGACGGAGAGCGCCACGGTCGCCGCGATGCGGGGCAGCCGGCGGCGCTTGGATCCCTCGGCCGGTTCCGCGGGCGAGCCGACCGGGGCCGGCATCGGCGACCCGCCCGCCGGCATCGGCGCCGTGGACGGCACCGTCGACGTGAGGCCCCCGCGGGCGCTGGCGAGCCAGGCCCGGCAGCCGCCGGCCGGGCGCTGACCGGGATCGGGATGCAGTGCCGCGAGGACGGCGCTGCCCGTCGCCGGGGGGACCGAGAACCGGGCGAGGCGTCGGTGGGCCTCGCCGCGCGCGTCCGCGGCGGCCGGCGGGTGCTCGCCGGTCAGCGCGAACAGCACGACGCCGGCCAGGCCGTAGAGGTCGCTCGCCGCGCTGTAGGGCGCACCCCGCCACAGCTCCGGTGCGGTGTAGCCCGCCGTGAACGCCACCTCGGACGGCGCGGTGCCCGTCACGGCCCGCATCAGGCCGAAGTCGACGAGCACGCCCGCCTCGTGGGTCGAGCCGGTCGGCAGCGTGTCGGACCGCACCAACACGTTCCCGGGCTTCACGTCGGCATGCACCTGCCCGGCGCGGTGCAGCTCGTCGAGCGCGTCGGCCACGTTCTCGAGCACGCCGAGCCGGTCGCCCCGCCGGTCCGCGAGCCACGACCCGTACTCGCGACCCTCCACCCAGGCCATGACGAAGTAGGCGTGGCGCCCCTCGGCGTGCACCCCCCGGGGGTGCGGTGGCGGGCCGAGGAACGCCTCCTGCACCCCCACCAGGCCGGGATGGCGCAGGTTGCGCAGCCGGGCGGCCTGGGCCGACCACTGCTGGGCGAGCTGGTCGATGTGCATGCCACGCTGCGCCAGCCGGTCGGTCAGCACGACCTTGACCGCGACGTCGATGTCGCCGTCGGGCAGCGCCCGGGTCGCCCGGTACACCTTGCCCTCGCCCCCGCCGCCGACGACGGCCCACAGGGTGTAGCGGTCGGGCTCGCTCGCCGGCCCGGCCCACAGCTTCTCGCCCACGCGTCCTCCCGCTGATCCCGCCGCGCCGCGGCGCAGCCCGCGAGCCGCCCGGTCCGCCTGTCCGTGTCGGCACGGCTCGTCCGCGTCGACCGTACGCCCGAGAGGTCGCGGCGTGAACGATCCCGGGTTGGCAGCTGGTGACATGGCTGCCGACTGCGCAGCGCGCCACGCTCACCCCCGGCGGACAACGAGGAGGCGTTCACATGGACGCGTGCGGCGGGTGCGGCAGCGGGCTCCAGCCCGACGATCGGTTCTGCGCGACCTGTGGCAGACCGAGGGCCCGGACGGCGCGACCGGCCGAGCCCGAGGGCCGCCCCGCCCTGGCCGGGCCGCCGGCGGGACCGGCCGTTCCACCGTACGGCTGGGCGCCCCAGCCGGCGTTCCACCCGGCCGGGCCAGCGAGCCCCGTCGCCCCGGACGCGCCACACTCGCTCGCTCCCCCGGCGACCGCGGCGATCGCAGCCGCGGCAACGAACCAGATGGCGATCGTCTCGCTCGTCGTCGCGCTGGTCGGCATCCCCCTGTGCCTGCTGTCGCCGGTGGCGATCCCCTTCGGCCACGTCGCCCTCGGCCAGATCCGCCGATCGGCGGACGGCGACCGGCGACCGCATCCGGGCATGGCGGCTCCGGCCCCCGCTCCCCAGGGCGGCCGGGGCCTGGCCATCGCCGGCCTCGTGGTCGGCTACACAGCGCTGGCGTTCTGGGTGATCGCGCTCGTCCAGGTCGCCTCCGCGAGCGGTCGATGAGCGACCACGTTCCCGCGGCGCCCGGCGTGTGCCCCGCCTGCGGGCGGGCACTGCGCGACGGCGCGCGGTTCTGCACGTCCTGCGGTGCGCTCGCCCCACCCCCGCCAGGACCGGCCACTCCCGTCACGACCGGCTGGGCCGACCCCGGGCCTCCCACCACGGGCCGCCCCGGCCCGTCCGTCCCGCCCGCTGCCCCCTCGACCGTCGGCCACCCCGGGCCGTCCGTCCCGCCCGCTGCCCCCGCACCAACCGCCGACCGCACGGGCCTGTGGGGTGCGCTCAGCCTGGTGGTCGGCCTGCTCGTGCTGGCCGGCGGTGCCGTGCCGTGGCTCGAGGTCATGGGCGAGCCGTACGCGTTCACCGACGACCTCGCCAGCTCGTGGCCGCTGCTCGCCATCGGCGTCCTCGCCGTGCTCGGCGGCGTCGACGGGCTGCGGGGCAGCGTGTCCGGTCCGGCGATGGCGGCCGGCGTCGGCGGGATCCTGGTCATCGTCCAGGCGATCCTGCTGCGCCTGCTGAACCTCATGTCGGGGTTCGCGGACCCCGGCCCCGGGACGGTGCTGTGGTCGCTGGCGGCGCTGGCCGCCGTCGTGCTGGTCATCGCCGCCATCGCCCGTGCACCGGGTGACGCCGCCGCCGGACGCGCCCCCGGGTGGATCGGCGCGCTGCTGGTCGTCGGCGCGATCGCCTGGGCCGTCGGTGTGGTGGTGCCCGACCGCCCAGGTGTCTCGGTGAGCGACCACCTGCTGGCGGGCGACGGCTGGTCGGATGCCTTCAACCTGGCCTTCATCGGGTTCACGCTCGTGACCGTGGCGCTGGCGGTGGCCGTGCGCAGCCGTGCCGCGTACGGCCTGGTGGTGGGCGTCATGGGCTTCTGGACGGCGGCGTGGGTGACCTCGGCCGCGGGGTACCGGGCCAGCTCGCAGGGGTTCGTGTCGTACCTCGGTGGCTCGTTCGCGCCGTTCACGATCGGGACCCTGGTGGCGGCCGCCGCCGGGTGCCTCGGCATGCTCGTCGTGCGGCGTCCGGCAGGGCCGGCCACGGCCGTCGCCCGGCCTCTCACCAGGTCGGTGGTGCCGATCGCTCCCGTGGTAGGACTCGTCTGCCTGCCGATCGCCGCGGTCTTCGGACTCGTGCAGCGCTCGGAGCATCGGGACGACCGGGGCTACGACAGTGCCGACCTCGGCGCCGTCGACCAGGAGTGGGACGACTACGGCGGTGATGGCGTGCCACCCGAGCTACAGCCGGGCGGGTCGGTCGACGTGATCTGCACGGACCTGGTCGACAGCTCGGTCGAGTCGAGCTGGCAGGACGTCGACGGTGCCATCCACGTCGTGATCCTGGTCCGCAACGACTGCGGGCTCGGGCAGCGCCTCGACGACCCCGGGGCCTCGTTCACGCTCACGAGCGGCGGCGCCGACGTGGCGGCGGCGGCGTTCGACTTCGCCCGGGCACCGCTCGAGATCCCGGCCTACGCCAGCACCGAGGCCGAGCTCGTCTTCGCCCCGGCCACCTTCGTGGACCTGGCGGCGCTCGAGACGTCCGGCCTGGGCGGCGACCCCGGTGTCACCGGCACGGGCGCTCTGGGCCTGCGGTACAGCTACGCGTGCACCGACGCTCCGGAGGCCACGGCGACCTCGACCGCCGCACCCCTGACCGGCCTGCCCACCGCCGAGCCCATCCCGCCCACGGTCAGCGGCGACGACGACGCCCTCGCGCAGCTCGCCGACATCGCGGCGTCCGACAGCTCGTACATCGAGACCAGCGTGATCGAGCAGTGGGTGCCGCAGATCAGCTCGAAGCGGCCCGACGTCCCGCTGCCGGACGGCTCGGTGTGGGACGCCGGGTCGATACTGGCGGACCACCGGTCGTGGCGGTCGGCGTACCCGCGGGTGCGGCTGCTGTGGTCGGGCGACTACGCCACCTACACCTACGCCGACTACTGGGTGACGATCGTCGCGATCCCCTTCGCCACGGCGGAGGAGGCGCTGGCCTGGTGCGACGGCAACGGGCTGCCGAGCGACGACTGCTACGCCAAGCTCGTGAGCCGGGCCCACGGCCCCGACGGGAGCACCCGGCACCGGCGCTGACGCACCGGATCGCCGCAGGGTAACGCAGGCATTGCTGCTAGAATGCTGCGACATGGTAGCGATCACCGTGCGAGACGTGCCCGACGACGCTCGAGACGAGTTGGCGGCCCGCGCGGCGCGAGCAGGGCAATCCCTGCAGGAGTACGTCCGCGGCCTTCTGGTCGCAGCCGCAGCGAAGCCGTCGGTCGACGACGTGATCGCCCGCGCCCGCGCCCGTGTCGCTGCCACCGGGTCGCGCGTCGACGCCGATGCGATCCTCGCCGCCCGCGATGCCGACAGGCGATGACCGGCCGTGCTGTCTGCGACGCATCGGCCCTCGTCGCCATGCTGGTCGACGGCGGCCCCGCCGGCGAGTGGGCGACCCGCCAGCTCAGCGGCATCGACCTGGTGGCACCGCATCTCGTCCTGTACGAGACGGCCAACATCCTGCGGCGTCACGAGCGTGCCGCGCTGATCAGCGCTGATCAGGCCGCCCAGGCCCACGGCGACCTGCTCGACCTCGCCATCGAGCTGTGGCCCTACCACCTGACCGCCCGCCGGGCGTGGGGCCTTCGGGCGAACCTCTCGGTGTACGACGCCGCGTACGTCGCTCTCGCCGAGGAGACCGGCGCCGTGCTGGTGACGCTCGACAGCCAGCTTGCCGGCGCTCCCGGCATCGCCTGCACCGTCGCGACACCGGGCTCCGCGCCGTAGGGATGCCGCAGGACGTCGCCACGACGCCTCTTTCCCCGACGCCCGGTGGTCCCGCCGCCACCAGACTGTCGAACGCGGCGACTTCGCGGCCATGCTCGACCGTCACGACACACGCCGGCGAGCGCATCGCAGTGGCGTCGCCGCACGCAGGGAGAGCACATGGACAGCAACCTCAGCGACACCGCCAGCGTCTGGGACGTCCGGCCGTGACGGCTCGGGTCGCGCTGGTGAGCAGCGGGCAGTACGCGCATCTGGACGAGGACCTGCCGCCGATCGTCGCAGCCCTCGGCGCCCGGGGCGTCAGCGCGGTGGTGGCCGACTGGCACGACGGCGCGTTCGGCTGGGCGGACGTCGACCTCGCGGTCATCCGGTCGACCTGGGACTACACATGGCAGGTCGATCGGTTCCTCGCCTGGGTCGACCGGGTGAGCGGACTGACCCGCCTCCTCAACCCGGCGCCGATCGTGCGCTGGAACACCGACAAGCGCTACCTGCTCGACCTGGCCGCGGCGGGCGTGCCGACGGTCCCGACCCGCATTGTCGCCCCGAGCGACGACCCGGCGCTGTTCGACGATCTGGCGGGCCGGCAGATCGTGGTCAAGCCGGTCGTGTCGGCCGGCGCACGCGACACCGAGCGCTACGGCCCCGACCGGCGCGCCGACGCCCACGAGCACGTCGAGCGGCTGCAGGGCGAGGGGCGGTCGGTACTGGTGCAGCCCTACCTCGACGAGATCGACGGCCGCGGCGAGACGGGGATGGTCTTCCTCGGCGACACGTTCTCGCACGCCTTCCGCAAGGGCCCCATCCTCGTGCCGGGCAACGGGCTCGTCGACGGCCTGTACCGCGAGGAGGACATCGCCCCCCGCACCGCGTCCCAGGCCGAGCTCGACGTGGCCAGCGCCGCGCTCGACGCCGTGGCCGCCGCCCTGCCCGGGACCTCGCGCCGCGACCTGCTCTACGCGCGGGTCGACGTCGCTCCCCATCAGGGCGGGCCGGTGGTCCTCGAGCTCGAGCTTGTCGAGCCGTCGTTCTTCTGCGAGACGGACGCCAGCGCCGCCGACCGGGCCGCCGGGGTGATCGCCGCGGCCGTCGGCGGCTGACGATCGGTTCCGAACCGCCGCCATCGCCGCCCGGATCGCCCCGGCTGCCCCCGGCAGCCCCCGGCAGCCGGGCTCAGCCCTCGTACGCCGCCCGCAGCCCGGCGACGTCCATCTTCTGCATGGTCTGCATGGCCGCCATGACCCGCTGTACCTGGTCGGGGCTGCCGTTCGCGACCATGTCGAGGAACTCGACGGGGACGATCTGCCACGACAGCCCGAAGCGGTCCTTGAGCCAGCCGCACACGCCCTCCTCGCCGCCGTCGGCCGTGAGGGCCTGCCAGTAGCGGTCGACCTCGTCCTGACCCTCGCACTCGACCATGAACGAGAACGCCTCGGTGTGGGGGAACTGCGGCCCGCCGTTGAGGCCCTTGACCTGCTGGCCCGCCAGCTCGAAGTCGGCCGTCATGAGCGTGCCGTCGGGACCCCGGATGGTGCCGTGCACCGTCGAGTCGGGGAACACGGAGGTGTAGAGGTCGATCGCCTGCTCGAGGTCGTGGTCGAACCACAGGAACGGGGTGACTGCCTTCATCGTGGGCTCCTTCCTGGCCGGGCACCGCCGTGGTGCCCGGGCGTCGCTGTGTCGGGAGGTGCAACGACGCCCGGTGCCGCGGCTCATCGGTCGATCGATGTCGAGATCGCCACGCCGGCTCCGACGTCCCGGGTCGAGCGGTGCCCGACCGGGTACCGACCGCAGAACGGAGCACGACATGACGCGCACACGGGCGCGGAACGGAGAGGACCACGTGACACAGCGCAAGGCCATCGTCGAGGCGTACTTCGACGGCTTCCGCCGCGGCGACCACGCGCAGATCCTGGACTGCCTGACCGACGACGTCGTCTGGGACCTGCCCGGCTACACCCACCTCGAGGGCAAGGCGGCGTTCGACGGCGAGATCGAGAACGAGGAGTTCGTCGGCCGCCCCACCCTGCACCTCGATCGCCTGGTCGAGGAGGACGACACGGTGGTGGCGATCGGCACGGGCGCGGCCACCCGCACGAGCGGGGACGTCCACCGGTTCGCCTACTGCGACGTGTTCACGTTCGCGGCCCGCGGCGACACCGTCCGCCGCGTCGAGTCCTACCTCGTACCCCTCGGCCAGCAGCCATGAGGCGACGGGGCCGGTAGGCCCTCGCACTCACCGGCGGCGGCCCACGGTCGTGGGCCGCCGCCCGATGGCCTACGCCTTCACCGGCTGGCCGCTGCCCCGGTCGTCGAGCACCAGCGGCGCCCGCCCCTCCACCGCGTAGCGGACGTGGGTGACGTCGGGCGCGTGGACGACCCTGGTGGGCGTGAGCTCGATGGCCTCCTTGTCGGCCAGGCCCAGCGCGGGGTCGAGCAGGCGCATGCCGTCGCCCAGCACCGCCGGCGCGATGTGCAGCTCGAGCTGGTCGAGCAGCCCGGCCGCCAGCACCTGGCGCACCAGCGTGCCACCGCCGGCGACCGCCACGTCCTTGCCGCCCGCCACCGCCCTGGCCTGCTCGATGGCGCTCTCGATGCCGTCGGTCACGAACGTGAAGCTCGTGCCGCCCTCGCGCTCGAGGACCTCCCGCGGCCGGTGCGTGACGACGAACACGGGGGCCCGGAAGGGCGGCTCGTCACCCCACGGCACCTCGCCGCCCTCGAACATCCGCCGGCCCATCACGTAGGCGCCCGCGGCGGCGAAGGTCTCCTCGATGATCTCGGAGTTGGTGTTCTCCTCACCGCCCGCGTAGCCCTGGCGCTTGCGCCAGGCATGGGCGTCGATCGCCCAGCGGGTGACCCGGTAGAACCCCGCGGCCTCCGCGCTCGCCAACCAGCTGCCGTCGCCCGTGAACCTCGGTCCGGCGTAGAACCCGTCGAGCGAGACTGACATCTGCGCTGTCACCTTGGTCATCGATCACTCCTCTCGTGGTGACGGGCATCCCCCGTGGATGCCCCGCACCGATCAGTCGGAGCGGGCTCCCGGTCCTCGACATCCCTCCACGCACACAGCTCGCGCTTCCTGCCGCGGAAGCTGGGCCAATGGCCCCGGATCTCGCGGCGAGAACGCGGGCGCGCCCGCCGTCGGCGCCCCTCAGGCAGGCGAGCCCAGGTCCTGCAGGCCCACGACCCGGAGCAGGGCCAAGGCCTCGGCCTCGGGCGTGCCGGGCGCGGCCGAGTACACGACCAGGTGCTGGTCGACGTCCGCCACGTGGAGGGCGTCGCAGTCGAGCACGAGCCGGCCCAGCTGAGGGTGGTGGACGGTCTTGCGGCTCGACCGGCGCTCGGCGACCTTCCCCTCGTCCCACAGGCGGGCGAACCGGGGGCTGCCGGCCCGCAGGTCGTCGATCAGGCGCCGGATCCCCGGGTCGTCCGGGTAGCGAGCCGCCGCCAGCCGCAGCGAGGCCACCGACTCGACCGCGGTGCGCTCGTCCTCGTCCGGGTCGTGCGCCACCCGCCCGCCGTCTCCCAGGAACCGCTGCCACGCCACGTTGCGCTGCCCGGCCGGCCAGGCCGAGAAGTCGCCGAGCAAGGCCGTGGCCAAGGCGTTCCAGGCCAGCACGTCGCCCTTGGCGTCGAGCAGCACCGCCGGCAGGTCGGTGATGCGGTCGAGCAGGCGCAGCGTGCTGGCCCGGGGCGTCGACACGATGTGGCCGGGCCGCGGCGGTGCGCCGCCGGCCAGGTGGAACAGGTGGTTGCGCTCGTCGTCGGACAGGCGCAGCGCCCGGGCGAGCGCGGCGAGCACCTGCTCGGACGGGGTGGGGCCCCGCCCCTGCTCGAGCCGCACGAGGTAGTCGACCGAGATCCCGGCCTGCAGCGCCACCTCCTCGCGGCGCAGGCCCGGCACACGGCGCCGGGCACCCGCGGGCAGGCCGACGTCGGCCGGCGACAGGCGCGACCGGTACGCCGTGAGGGCGGCGGCGAGGGCAGGGCGGTCCACGGCCACCAGCTTGCCGGGACCATGGCGGGGTGAGGGTGGGACCGTCGATCCCATGGTGGACCGGCCCTGGTCGTCCCGACGGCGCGCCCCGACGATGGCCGCCATGACCACCGTCCTGATCACCGGAGCCAACCGGGGCCTCGGCCTCGAGACCGCCCGCCAGCTCGCCGCCCGGGGCTGGACCGTCCTGCTCGGCGCCCGCGACCCCGAGCGAGGGAGCACCGCCGCCGGGACGCTGGCCGCCGGGGGCGGCGACGTGCGCCACGTTCCCCTCGACGTCACCGACGACGCCTCGGTCGCGGCCGCCGCGGCCCAGGTCGCCAGCATGACCGACCGCCTCGACGTGCTGGTCAACAACGCCGGCATCATCGGCGCCACCACGGCACCGCTCGACACCGCCCCGTCCGACTTCCTCGCCTGCTTCGGCGTCAACCTGCTCGGCCCCGTGCGGGTCACCCGGGCGTTCCTGCCGCTGCTGTCGGAGGCCGAGCTGCCCCGCGTCGTGATGGTGTCGAGCGGCATGGGCTCGCTGGCGGTCACGACCGACCCCGAGCGCCTCGAGTCGGGGATCGTCAGCCTCGTGTACCCGTCGTCGAAGGCGGCGCTCAACATGGTCACCACCCAGTACGCCAAGGCGCTGCCGGGCTGGAAGGTCAACGCCGTCGACCCCGGCTACACGGCCACCGACCTCAACGGCCACGCCGGCCACAAGACCGTCGAGGAGGGCGCCCGCGCCATTATCGCCATGGCCACCGTCGGGCCCGACGGCCCCACCGGCGGCTTCTTCGACGATCAGGGCCCCGTGCCCTGGTGACCCGGCAGGTGTCGGCAGAATGGCGCGATCACGGGCGGTTTCTACCGACAGCTGGTGCGGGCGTCGGCACCGCGCAGCGCTGACGACGACGTTCCGCGGCGGGGACGCGCCCTAGCATGCGCCGATGCGCTTCGACCTGCCCGCCGACAGGATCCCCACCGCCTGGTTCAACGCCCTGCCCCGCCTCGGCGGGCCGCTGCAGCCGCCGCTGCACCCGGCCACCCGCGAGCCGATCGGGCCGGACGACCTGGCGCCCCTGTTCCCCATGGCGCTGATCGAGCAGGAGATGAGCCCGGCGCCGTGGATCGACGTGCCCGGCGAGGTGCTCGACATCCTGCGGCTGTGGCGCCCCACCCCGCTGGTGCGGGCCGTGCGCCTGGAGCAGGAGCTGGGCACGCCGGCCCGCATCTACTTCAAGGACGAGTCGGTCAGCCCGGCCGGGTCGCACAAGCCCAACACGGCCGTGGCCCAGGCCTTCTACAACAAGGCCGGCGGCTCGACCCGGCTGACCACCGAGACCGGCGCCGGCCAGTGGGGCACGGCTTTGGCCTTCGCCGCCGCCCAGTACGGGCTCGAGTGCAAGGTCTACATGGTCCGCACGTCGTACGAGTCCAAGCCCTACCGCCGCATCCTCATGGAGACGTGGGGCGCCGAGTGCGTCCCCTCCCCTGTCGCCGACCCGTCGAGCCCCGGCTCGCTCGGCATGGCCATCAGCGACGCCGTCGCCGACGCCGCCGGCCGCGACGACACCCACTACTCGCTCGGCTCGGTGCTCAACCACGTGCTGCTGCACCAGACCGTCATCGGCCTCGAGGCCCGGGAGCAGCTCGCGCTGGCCGGCGAGGAGCGCCCCGACGTGGTGTTGGCGTCGTGCGGCGGCGGCTCGAACCTGGGCGGCATCACGTTGCCGTTCCTCGAGGACGAGGGGGTGCGCCTCGTGGCCGTCGAGCCCACCTCGTGCCCGACGCTCACCAGCGGCACGTTCGACTACGACTTCGGCGACACCGCCGGCCTGACGCCGCTGCTGCCGATGTACACGCTGGGCCACGACTTCATGCCCCCGTCGATCCACGCCGGCGGCCTGCGCTACCACGGCGACAGCCCGATGGTGTCGGCGCTGGTGAGGTCGGGGCGGATGGAGGCGGTCGCCGCCCCGCAGTCGAAGGTGTTCGACGCCGCCGTGCTGTTCGCCCGCACCGAGGGCAAGCTGCCGGCGCCCGAGACCGCCCACGCCATCCGGGCCACGATCGACGAGGCCCTGGCCGCCAAGGAGGCCGGCGAGGAGCGGGTGATCCTGTTCAACTACTCGGGCCACGGCTTCCTCGACCTGTCGGCCTACGACGCCTACAACCACGGTCAGCTCGTCGACGAGTAGCCACAGACTTCCGGCCACCGGGTCCTGCCGCGGGATCTGGGGTGATGGCCCCCGATCCCGCGACCAGAACGCGTCGGGTGGGGCTACGTCGCCGCCGGCCCGGGCGCGGTGTTGGCGGCGAGGTACCGGCCGGGTGGCAGGCCGAAGCTGGCGGTGAAGTCGCGGGTGAGGTGCGCCTGGTCGCTGTAGCCCAGCGACGCCGCCACCTCGGCCCAGTCGACCCGGCCGCCGCCCCGGGCCCGCTCGGCCGCCTCGTACAGGCGGTAGCGGCGGATCACCGCCTTGGGGCTGATCCCCACGTGGTCGGCGAACCGGCGCTGCACCTGCCGGGCCGTCGCCCCGGCATCGCGGGCCACGTCCTCGACCGTGAGGAACGCCGGGTCGGCCGCGATGCGCTCGACCAGCGCCGCGGTCCGCTCCCACGGCTGCGGGTCGGGCGGCACCAGCGCGGCCGCCAGCCGGGCCAGGGCCGCGTCGGCCGCCGCGGCCATTCCCTCGCCGTCCGGCGCCGCCGCCACCGCCCGGGCCATGTCGTCGGCGACGGCGTCGGCCACCACGGACGACCACGGCAGCGTGACGTCGCGGATCGTCGACAGCGGCCGCCCCAGCAGTGGGCGGAACCCCGCGGGCCGGAACATGATGCCGAGCACCCGCCCGGCGCCCGACAGCGTCCGCGACCCCACGGCCGTCGTCACGCCGGTGACCAGGCCGGGGCCGCCGTCCTGGAACGTGACGTTGACGACCGGGTGGGCGAACACGTGCTGGGTGTGCGACGGCCGGCCCCGCAGGTCCCACGTGCCCACCCAGTAGCGGTCGACCATGCGCCCGACCTCGGCCGACGGCGGGAACCGATCGAGGCGGAACCGCTGCAGCCCGGCGTCGGGGGCGACGATGCCCCGGGCGTCCTCGCGTACGGATCGCACCACGCCGGCGACGGTATCGGAGGGCCGTGCGCCCTCCTGTCGGGTTCCTTCAAGACAGCGGCCCCCCGATCGGGCGATGGTCGGGCCATGTCCGACACCGCCGACCGCTACGACCGGCTCGCCGCCGACTTCGCCGCCACCGTCGACGCCGTGCCCGCCGACCGCTGGGCCTCGCCCTCCCCCTGCGAGGGCTGGACCGCCCGCGACGTCGTCGCCCACATCGTCGACAACCACCGCCTGTTCGAGGGGTTCGTCGGCCGGTCACTGGGCGACGTGCCCCCGGTCGAGGACGACCCCGGCGCCGCCTTCGCCGCCGCCCGTGCGGTCGTGTCGCGGCACCTCCACGACCCGGTCGCCGCCAGCGCCAGCTTCGAGGGGCAGGTGTTCGGGCACATGACCTACGCCCGGGCGATCGACCGGTTCCTCGCCTCCGACCTGCTGATCCACCGCTGGGACCTGGCCCAGGCCGCCGGCCTCGACGTCACGCTGCCCGCCGACGAGGTCGCCCGCGTCCGAGAGGACGCCGAGGGCTTCGGCGACGCGCTGCGCGCGCCCGGCGCCTTTGGGCCCGAGGTGCCGGCGCCCGACGGGGCCGACGAGCAGACCCGGCTGCTCGCCTTCCTCGGCCGGCGGGCCTGACGGCGAGGGGTCGCCGCCCGCCCAGGTGTCGGCGAAACGGCGCGATCACGGTCGGTTCCTGCCGACACCTCGACGTCGTCGCCGCCGCAGTCGCAGTCGTGGCCGGAGCCGGCCGCCACAATCGTCGCCGTCGGAGCCGGCCGCCGCCGCAGTCGCAGTCGTGCCAGCGGTTCTGCGGTCAGGTCGACTCGGCGTCGGCCTTCAGCTGCGCCAGGCCCTTCTCGAAGTCGGGGCCGATCAGCTTGTCCATCGACGTGAACACGCCCATGACCTTGGTCATGAAC
>DASTFE010000106.1:0-11872 GCA_035708905.1 Acidimicrobiales bacterium
AGGTGGTAGAGGCCGATCAGCAGCGGGATGAGGGCGAAGAACGGCAGCAGCTCGGCGTCGTGCGTGCCTTCCTCGTTCGTCTCCTCGACGAGCCACCACATGCTGAGCATGGCGGCGAGGACGATCGCGCCGGCGATGAGCCAGCGGATGCCCGCGCGGATCTCGTCCCGAGGGGTTCGACGTCTCATGTCGGCCTCCCTTCGGCGACTGGCGACCTGAGTGTCTGTCGCGGTCGAGGGGTCCGCTAGAGGCGATCGTCACCAACCTGGCCACCGCCTCGTGCTCCGCGGTCTGGCCTCACTCGAGGCCGAGCTCGTTGCCGTCGGGGCGGCATCCGATCAGCTACGGATCCACCCCCGTCGGATGTCCCCGACAGGCTCTCAGTCGACGTTGCAGGTGTTGATGGCGACCTCGTCGGGAACGTCGCCCGCCTGCAGTGCCTGGATCCCGCCACCCAGGTTGCCCTCGGGGGCCTGGGCGAAGGGCACGATGACGACCCGGCCGAAGGGCTGGCCCACGTCGTGGGACGCGTGCGCGCCCTGCGAGAAGGTGGTGCCGACGCAGGCCTGCACCACCGGCTTCGAGGCACCGGCCACCGCAGCCGAGCCCACCAGGAAGGCGCCGCCGACGACGGCAGCCACCACGGAACGACGAAGTGTCCGCATCTTCGTCTCCTCTCTGAGGTCCTCCGGCGCCGTGCCGGGGGAGGAACCTCGTGCCCCGCCCGATGGCGACGAGCGCCGAGTCTCTGTGCTCGGAGCAGGAGGCAGACCGACGCACCGCCCCCGCCGATCGCAGCACCCACGATCGCGCCGTCATGCCCTTCGGGTCCAGGGTCGCCGAACGCCGTCGCCACGAGGACGTGAAAGCGCGTGGTGCCGTAGAACTGCGGGGTGGACACCACCCGCGTCGCCGAGAGCATCGACCTCGACGTCCCGGCGCACTACGCCTTCGACTTCCTCGCCGACCCGAGCACGGCGAGGATCATCGACCCCGCGGTGCGGGCGTACCGCCCCGATGCGGTTCCCATGCACGAGGGCACGAGGACGGACATCCGGTTCCGGATGTGGGGCCTGCCCGTTCGCGCCGTGTCGGTCGTGAAGCACTGGGAGCCCGGCGTTCGCATGGTCATGGAGAGCGAGCGCCCGTCCCGCCCGGTGCGAGTGATCGCCACCCACCGCTTCGAGCCGGCGGGACGCCAGCGTTGCACCTACACCTGGGAGATCGAGCTCGTGCCGGCCGGCCCGCTGGGGTCGACGGCGGCGGGGGTCGTCGGGCGGTTCATGCGCACCAACGCCGCGGCCCAGCAGGCACGGTTCAAGGCCGAGGTCGAGCGCAGGTGGCGCGCGGCATCGGGCCCACCCGAGGGCGCACGGCCGTAGGTGGCCGTGCACCGGAAGCGACCGTCGATCGACGCTTGATCAATCGTCCATCGAGCGTTCCATGGCGACGGCGTCGACGGTGACCCCGTCGGGCAGCGTCACCACCACCGTCTCGATCTCGCGGAAGCCGAACGCCCGTTACAACGGCACGCCGGGCAGGGTCGCCATCAGGTCGAGACGCCGGAATCCCTCGGCCCGGGCTGCGTCCCGGCCGGCCTCGAGGATGGCGCGGCCGAGGCCACGCCGGGTCCAGTCGCTGCGGACGAACATGACGCGGATGCGCGCCGGCTCGGTGCGGGGGTCCTCCGGCCCCACCACTGACCGGGACTACCGCGGCTGACACACTGGGCGGCGTGGTCCCCATCCGGCTGCTGCCGCACCTGCGACGGGCCCGCGACCTGGCCGATCGGTACTACGCCGAGCCGCTCGACCTCGACACGCTGGCCGGCACGGCAAACGTCTCGAAGTACCACTTCACCCGCTGCTTCGCCGAGACCTACGGCGACACGCCCATGCGCTACCTGACCCGGCGGCGCATCGAGCGGGCGCAGGACCTGCTGCGGTCGGCCAACCTGACCGTCACCGAGGTGTGCATGATGGTCGGCTTCTCCAGCCTGGGCTCGTTCTCGTCCCGCTTCCGCGAGCTGGTGGGCGAGTCGCCGACCCGGTACCGCGACCGGTGGGCCGCCCAGGGCGGGCCCTACATCCCCGGCTGCTTCCTGTTCATGCGGGGCGTCGACCGGTGGCCGCCGGCAGCCGAGCAACCTCGGAGAAGCGCGCCGGACCAGGCTGACCGTACGGTGCCCGCATGATCACGCACATCTCCCTCGCGACCGTCTGGGTCAACGACCAGGACGAGGCCAAGGCCTTCTACATCGACAAGCTCGGCTTCCAGGAGGCCACCGACATCACGATGGGCGACGGCTATCGCTGGCTGACCGTGAGCCATCCCGCCCACCCCGAGCTGGAGCTCACCCTCATGGAGCCCGGCCCCCCGCTCGACGAGGAGGACGCCGCCGCCGTGCGCCACATGCTCGACAAGGGGTCGCTCGGCGCCGTCGGCCTGGCCACCGACGACTGCCGCAAGACCCACGAGGAGCTCCGCGCCAAGGGCGTCGAGTTCATCCAGGAGCCCGCCGACCGCCCGTACGGGGTCGAGGCCGTCATGCGCGACAACTCGGGCAACTGGCTGGTGCTCGTCGAGCGCAAGCCGTTCACGCCGGGCGACTTCGGGCCGGGCGCGGGCGACGGCGCGGCCTAGCCACCCCCCGGCAGCCCCGGGCAACCCGGGCAGCCCTCGACAGCGGCCCGCGGGGGCGTGAACATCGCCCCCGTGGCGTTCCGCTTCACCACCCGGCCCGGGCACCCGATGTTCGCCGACCTGCCCTGGGAGCGACCGCTCGAAGGGTGGGCGAGCGACCGCATCGTCTCGCCGGTCCGCGGCATCTCCCGGCACGTCGTCCGGTTCGTGGCCTACGGCCCCGACGTCTACGCCCTCAAGGAGCTGCCCGACCGCCTGGCCGAGCGTGAGTACCGGCTGCTGCGCGAGCTCGACGAGCGCTCGGTGCCGGTGGTCGAGGCGGTCGGGGTGGCGAGCGGGCGGCGCACCGTCGACGGCGAGCCGCTCGACGACGTGCTCATCACCCGCCACCTCCGGTACTCGCTGCCGTACCGGGCCCTGTTCAGCCGGTCGGGCCTCAGCGACCTGTGGGAGCCCCTGCTCGATGCCCTGGCCCAGCTGCTGACCCGGGCCCACCTCGCCGGCTTCTTCTGGGGCGACTGCTCGCTGTCGAACGCGCTTTTCCGCCGCGACGCCGGGGCCCTCGCCGCCTGGCTGGTCGACGCCGAGACGGGCGAGCTCCACGGCACGCTGTCGGACGGCCAGCGCGGCCACGACCTGCAGATCGCCGAGATGAACGTGGCAGGCGAGCTGCTCGACATCGCGGCCATGCGCCGCGCCGACGGCGACCGCGCCCTGGCCGACGACGACCCCCGCCTCGACCCGGCGGCCGTGGCCGACGACCTGCGGTGCCGCTACGACGCGCTGTGGGGGGAGCTGACGGCCGACGAGGTGATCGGCGCCGACGAGGAGTGGCGGGTGGCCGAGCGCATCCGGCGGCTGAACGAGCTGGGGTTCGACGTCGACGAGCTCGAGCTGCTCGACGACCCGGCCACGACCGGCGGTCACGTGCTGCGCCTGACGACCCGCGTCGTCGAGCCGGGTCACCACCGGCGACGGCTGCTGCAGCTCATCGGCCTCGACGTCCAGGAGAACCAGGCCCGCCGCCTGCTCAACGACATCCTCGCCTACCGCGCCTACCTCGAGGTGCGGGGCGGCGCGCCCGTGCCCGAGCACGTGGCCGCCCTGCGCTGGCTGGTCGAGGTGTTCGAGCCGACGCTGGCGGCCGTGCCCGCCGAGCTGCGGGCCAAGCTCGAGGACGCCGAGATCTTCCACCAGGTGCTCGAGCACCGCTGGTTCATGTCCGAGCGGGCCGGCACCGAGGTCGGCACCGAGGCGGCGGTCGCCGACTACCTCGAGGGTGTCCTGCCGGCGGCCCCCGACGAGCGGACTGTGCTGGCCGTGTCCGACGCCGACGACGGGCCGCCCGACCCGGCCTGAGCGCCACACCGCGTGAGCGCGGGTTCTCGCGCCGCGACGGCCGCCGGTGAGGGAAACTCTGCGTCAGTGACGTCCCCGTTGCGCGACACCACCACCGGCCCCGAGCCGCTCGTCCCGCGCCGCCGCTGGTGGCACAGGCGCCGGCGCATCGGGCCGTTCGCCAGCGGGCGGCTCGACTTCGGACCCGGCCCCCTCACCCTCCACGACAGCCGGCCCGAGGGCGCGGCCATGTACCGGCCCAAGAAGCGGTACGTCGAGGTGGGCACCGTGGTCGCCGCCCTGGTGGCGCTGGCCACGGCAGGGCTGGTCGGCGCGCTGGTCTACCGGGCCACCCGGGTGCACGTAGCCCAGACCGGCGTCGAGGACGGGGCCGCCATCACCACCTTCGACGCCGCCGCGCTCGAGCTGCGCTTCGACTTCGAGTCCGAGGACGAGGCGGCCGACGCCACGCTGAGCATCGACGGCCGGGTGATCGAGGACGCGGGCGTCCTCGGCCCCGTCATGGTGTGGCGGCCGCCCGAGCCGCTCGAGGAGGGCTCGCACGTCATCGAGGTGGCGGTGCCCCGCCCCGTGTTCGGTGACTCGATCCACCGCTGGGAGTTCACCGTCGACGGCACGCCGCCCGCCCTCGACGTGCCCAGCGCGGTCGAGCCCGTGGCCATCGACGCCCCCGCCGAGGTCACCGGCACGGTCGAGTCCGGCGCCACGCTCACGGCCGACGGCGACGAGGTCGACGTCGACGACGGTCGCTTCACCCTCGCCTTCGACCGCCCGCCGGCCGGGCCCATCACCATCGAGGCCACCGACCAGGCCGGCAACCGCACCACGGCCTCGGTGGTGGTGCCCGTGACCTACCCGGGGCTGCGCGGGGTGCACGTCAGCGCCGCCGCGTGGAGCAGCCCGCAGCTGCGTGACGGCATCCTTCGCCTGGTCGACGAGGGCCGCATCGACACCGTCCAACTCGACCTCAAGGACGACACCGGCAGCGTCGGCTACGACTCCGAGGTGCCGCGCGCCCGCGAGATCGGGGCTGTGACCCCCCACTACGACCTCGAGGAGACGGTCGCCGCGCTGGAGGACCGGGGCGCCCGGGTCGTCGGTCGCATCGCCGCCTTCCGCGACCCGACCCTGGTGCAGGCCGCCTGGGCGGCCGGACAGGGGGACCAGGTCGTCCAGTCGGTGCGGGGCGGCCCCTACGACGCCACGGGCATGTTCTCGAACCCGGCCAACGCCGCCGTGCGCCGCTACAACCTCGACATCGCCCTCGAGGCGGTCAGCCTCGGCGTGAGCGACATCCTGTGGGACGACGTGCGGCTGCCGACCGGCGAGCCCGACACGATCGTCGTCCCCGGCCTGTCGGCCGAGCCGTCCGACGTCATCACCGGCTTTCTGGCCGAGGCCCACAGCGCCCTGCGGCACCGGGGCGCGTACCAGGGCGTGACCACGGTCGGCATCGCCGCCGACACGGGGGACCCCATCGGCCAGGACGTCGCCCGCATGGCCCGCAACGCCGACTACGTCGCGCCGCAGGTCTACCCGGGCTACTGGGGGCCGGGTCGCCACGGCGTCGCCGACCCGCCCCGCCAGCCGGGGGAGTTCGCCCTCGCCCTGCTCGCGCGCTACCAGGAGGTGACCGACGGCAGCGGCGCCGTGCTCGCCCCCTGGCTGCAGGACTTCGACCTGCAGGGGGTCGACTACGGCGAGGCCGAGGTCCGTGCCATGCTCGGCGCGCTCGAGGGACTGGGCATCGAGCGCTTCCTGCTGTGGAGCCCGCGGGTGCAGTACTCGGCGGGCGCGCTCGACCCCGGCGGGTGACCCCGCGGCCGCCCGTCCCGGCCCGACAGAGGCGCCGTAGCCGCCGCCTCGGGGCGAACGGTAGGGTCCCGGGCATGGCCGACCAGGCGACGTTCGCGGAGCAGGCGATGCCCCTGATGTCGTCGCTGTACGCCGCCGCCCTGCGCATGACGCGCAACCCCGCGGACGCCGAGGACCTGGTGCAGGAGACCTACCTGCGGGCCTACCGGGGCTTCGGTGGGTTCGAGCAGGGCACCAACCTCAAGGCCTGGCTCTACCGCATCCTGACCAACACCTACATCAACAGCTACCGGGCCAAGAAGCGCCGCCCCGAAGAGAGCGAGCTCGACGAGGTCGAGGACCTCTACCTCTACCGCCGCATCGGCGGGCTCGAGGCCGCGATGGCCGGGCGCAGCGCCGAGGACGAGCTGCTCGACCGCTTCACCGACCACGAGGTCAAGCAGGCGATCGAGGCGCTGCCCGAGAACTTTCGGATGGCGGTGCTGCTGGCCGACGTCGAGGGCTTCTCGTACAAGGAGATCGCCGACATCCTCGACATCCCGATTGGTACGGTGATGAGTCGACTGCACCGGGGAAGAAAGACGCTCCAGAAGCAGTTGTACGAGTTCGCAGTGAGCCGCAACCTCGCTGCAGCCGTTCCCGATGAGGCCCACGCCTGACTCCCATGTCTGACCCCACGCCCGAGTGCCGTGACGCACTCCACGAGCTCTACGGCTACCTCGACGGCGAGCTGACCGACGACCGGCGGGCCGCCATCCACCACCACCTCGACGCGTGCCAGCCCTGCGCCGAGCCCTACGACTTCGAGGCCGAGCTGCGCGAGGTCATCCGGCGCAAGTGCCAGGAGCAGGTGCCCGACAGCCTCATGGCCAAGGTGCGCGACGCGCTCGCCGGCGAGCAGGCCACGTCGCCGCTCGACGGCGCCTGATCGACGGCCGCAGGCCGCCCGCGGTCAGTAGGCGCCGCGGGCGCTGATCACCGCGAGCGGGGTGCGGGCCAGGATCTTGACGTCCTGCCACAGGCTCCACGTGCGGACGTACTCGGCGTCGAGGGCGACCCGGTCGGGGTAGTCGACGGTCGAGCGGCCGTTGACCTGCCACGCGCCGGTGAGGCCCGGGCGGACCGACAGGTAGGTGGCTGCGTGGTCGCCGTACTTGGCGACCTCGCTGGGCACTACCGGCCGCGGGCCGACCAGGCTCATCGTGCCGGCCAGCACGTTGAGGATCTGCGGCAGCTCGTCGAGGCTCGACCGCCGCAGGAACCGGCCCACCGGCGTGATGCGGGCGTCGAGCTCGGCCGGCAGCTTGTAGTCGTTGGCGACGTAGCGGTCCCACAGGTCGGGGTCGGAGTGCAGGCGCTCCTCCGCGTCGGCCCGCATGGTGCGGAACTTGTACATCGAGAACGTCTGCCCGCCCAGGCCGACCCGTTCCTGGCGGAACACCGCCGGCCCGCGCGAGGTGACCTTGACGAGGGCGGCGCAGGTGAGCGCCAAGGGGAGGACCACCGGGGCCGCCAGCAGCGCCACGGCCAGGTCGAGCACCCGCTTGGCCCGCGAGCGGGCGGCGGGGCTGAGGGTGACCGGCCGGGCCGACCCACGCCCGCCGCCGGTCGCCGCCCCGGCCGCGAGCCGTTCGAGCGGCGGGGACGGCGAGCCGTCCGCCGGGGCCAGGGGTGACGAGGCGACGTCGCTGCCTCCTAGCGCCTCCACCTGTGCCTCCCCGATGCTCGCATTCGCAGCCCCCAGTCGCCTCACAGCCAGCTCCCGTGCCTGCTGCGCTCCCCAACAACGACCCTGCCCGGAACAGCGCCCTCCCGCGCGCCGACCCGCCCCGATCTCGGGACCTTAGCAGTGGGCACTGGCACTCGCCGGGGCCCATCTCCGGTTCGCGACTTCCGCCCAGGCGTGCGTAGCATGCCAGCATGCTCGCCGTGGTTTGGCACTACTGGATCGGTGTCGCCCTCGCCCTGGGCGTGGTCGTCACGATCGTCGCGATGGCCGCCGGCTACCTCAAGTCCGTGGAGTCCACCCGCTACCCGAAGGGTCGGTAGGCCGGGTGGTCGATCCGGTCGACTGGGATCTCGCCGAGCGCGTGGCGGTCCGGGTCGCCGGACGCGAGCCCCTCGCGGCGTCGTACCACTACCAGCGGCTGGCCGCCGACTTCGACGCAGCCACGGCCCAGGCCGAGGACCTGGTCGAGCGGGCCACCGGGCTCCGCTCCGCCAGCGGCGACGCCCGGGCCCGGGTGGTCGACCGCGCCGACTGGGTCCGCGCCAACCTGGCCAGCTTCGGCCGCCTGCTGCGCCCCCTCACCGACCGGATGGCCGAGAAGCTCGACGAGCGCCGGGGGGCCCGGGGCCTGGTGGGGGGCGTGTCCCGCAAGGCCGCGGCGGTCGAGATCGGGGCGCTGCTCGGGTGGATGTCGACCCGGGTGCTCGGCCAGTACGACCTGCTGATCATCGAGGACGAAGACCCCGACGACCAGGACCTCGTCTACTACGTCGGCCCGAACGTGCTGGCCCTCGAGAAGCGCTACGGCTTCCCGCCTCGCGAGTTCCGCCTGTGGCTGGCGCTGCACGAGGTCACCCACCGGGCCCAGTTCACGGGGGTGCCCTGGCTGCGCCCCCACTTCCTCGGCCTGGTCAACCGCACACTCGACGCCGTCGACCCCGACCCCCGGCGGCTGCTCGACGCCATGGCCCGGGTGGTCGAGGACCTGCGCTCGGGGCAGAACCCGCTCGACGAGGGCGGCATCGCCACGCTGCTCGCCAGCCCCGACCAGCGCGAGCTGTTCGGGCGCATCGGCGGGATGATGAGCCTGCTCGAGGGCCACGGCGACGTCACGATGGACCGGGCCGGCGAGGGCCACGTGCCGTCGGCCAAGCGCTTCTCGCGGGCGCTGCGCGAGCGCCGCCGGCAGGGCGGCAGCGCGGCCAAGGTCGTACAGAAGGCCATGGGCATCGACGCCAAGCTCAGGCAGTACGCCCAGGGCGAGTCGTTCATCGCCTACGTCGAGCGCCACGGCGGGCCCGACGCGCTCGACGCCGCCTGGCGGGGCCCCGAGTGGCTGCCCACCCTGGCCGAGATCCGCGCTCCCCAGGAGTGGCTCGACCGGGTGCGCCTGTCCGAGGAGCTGGTGGGGTAGCGCACCGGCCGGTCACGCTGGACGACCTCGCCGCCCGCTGCGACTTCCCGGCGGCCGGCACCGAGCTGAGCTGCGCCGTCTCGGGCGGCGCCGACTCGCTGGCCCTGCTGGCGCTGGCCGTCCACGCCGGCTGCCGGGTGACCGCGGTGCACGTCGACCACGGCCTGCGGCCCGGCTCGGCGGCCGAGGCCGCGGCGGTGTGCCGGGCGGCCGAGCGCTTCGGCGCCCGCTTCCGGGCCGAGCGGGTGAGGGTCGCACCCGGGCCCAACCTCGAGGCCCGGGCCCGCGCCGCCCGCTACGCCGCCCTGCCCCCCGGCGCCCTCACCGGTCACACGGCCGACGACCAGGCCGAGACCGTGCTGCTCAACCTGCTCCGCGGGGCCGGGCTCGACGGCCTGGCCGGCATGGGACCGGCCACCCGGCCGCTGCGGCGGCTGCGCCGCCACGAGACCCGGGCGCTGTGCGCCGCCCTCGGCCTCGACGTCGTCGCCGACCCGACCAACGACGACCCGGCGTTCCGGCGCAACCGGGTGCGCCACGAGCTGATCCCCCTGCTCGACGCCATCGCCGAGCGCGACGTGGTGCCCGTCCTCGCCCGCCAGGCCGACCTGGCTCGCGCCGACGTGGCGCTGCTCGACGACCTGGCGGCCGCCGTCGACCCGACCGACGCCCGCGCCCTGGCGGCCGCCCCGCCGCCGCTGGCCCGGCGGGCCGTGCGGCGCTGGCTGCGCGCGGCCGGGCCCGGGGGTTCCGAGCGCTACGCGCCGGACGCCGCGGGCACCGAGCGGGTGCTGGCGGTCGCCCGAGGTGACGCCGTCGCCTGCGAGCTGGCCGGGGGCTGGCGGGTGGCCCGGACGGCCGGCCGCCTGCGCCTCGAGGGGCCGGCCGGATAGGTTCTGCTGCGCATGCCGACCGAACCCCCCGGCGACGTCCGCACGGCCGTGCCCCCCGGCGACGCGCCCGGCACCGTCGCGCACCACATCGCCGACGGCGCCCTGGGCGACGTCGTCGTCACCGAGGCGCAGATCCGGGCCCGCATCGCCGAGCTGGGCGACCAGATCACCGCCGACTACGCCGACACCCCGCCCCTGCTCGTGTGCGTGCTCAAGGGCGCGTTCGTCTTCCTCGCCGACCTGGCCCGGGCCATCCGGCTGCCGATCGAGGTCGACTTCATGGCCGTGTCGTCCTACGGGGCGTCGACCCGCTCGTCGGGCGTGGTGCGCATCGTCAAGGACCTCGACATCGACCTGGCCGGCCGACACGTCATCCTCGTCGAGGACATCGTCGACTCGGGCCTCACCCTCACCTACCTGCGGCGCAACCTCGCCGCCCGGCAACCGGCCAGCCTCGAGGTCTGCGCGCTGCTCGTGCGCCAGGGCAACCAGAAGACCCACGAGGACCTGCGCTACGTCGGCTTCGAGATCCCCCCGGCCTTCGTGCTCGGCTACGGGCTCGACGTCGGCGAGCGCTACCGGAACCTGCCCTACGTCTGCGAGCTGCGCGAGGACGCGTGACATCTGTCTCGCCTGACGGACGGCCGGGTCCACCGGTAGCCTGGCCCGCACCGTGAGACGCATCCCCAGAGCCGCCCTGCTGTACCTGCTGATCGGCGTCGCCGTCCTCTTCGTGGGGCTGCGCTTCTCGAGCCGGTCACCCGAGCGCGACGACCTCGACCTGTCCGCCTTCCAGCAGGCGGTCGACGACGGCGAGGTCGCCACCGCCGAGATCAAGGACCGCGACAACGAGGTCGTCGGCAAGCTGACCGACGACAGCGAGTACCGGGTCAGCTTCCCGGCCGAGTACGCGGACGAGATGGTCGACCTGCTGCAGCAGGCCGACCCGGCCGTCGAGGTCACCACCGACACGCAGTCCGACTCGCTGTGGACCGGCCTGCTGTTCAGCCTGCTGCCCATCGTGCTGCTGGTCGGCGCGTTCCTGCTGATCATGAACATGATGCAGGGCGGCGGGCGCGGGGTGATGCAGTTCGGCAGGTCCCGCGCCAAGCAGGTGTCCAAGGACGACCCCACCGTCACCTTCGCCGACGTGGCCGGCTGCGACGAGGCCGTCGAGGAGCTGCAGGAGATCAAGGAGTTCCTGCAGGACCCGGCCCGCTTCCAGGCCATCGGCGCCCGCATCCCCAAGGGCGTGCTGCTCTACGGCCCCCCGGGCACCGGCAAGACCCTGCTGGCCCGGGCGGTGGCCGGCGAGGCCGGCGTGCCGTTCTTCCCCATCTCCGGCTCCGACTTCGTCGAGATGTTCGTCGGCGTCGGCGCCAGCCGGGTGCGCGACCTGTTCGAGAAGGCCAAGCAGGCCGCCCCCGCCATCGTGTTCGTCGACGAGATCGACGCCGTCGGCCGCCACCGCGGCGCCGGCATGGGCGGTGGCCACGACGAGCGCGAGCAGACCCTCAACCAGCTGCTGGTCGAGATGGACGGGTTCGACGCCCGCACCGGCGTCATCCTGATCGCCGCCACCAACCGGCCCGACATCCTCGACCCCGCCCTGCTGCGGCCGGGTCGCTTCGACCGCCAGATCGTGGTCGACCAGCCCGACCTCGAGGGTCGCAAGGCCATCCTCACGGTGCACGCCAAGGGCAAGCCGCTCGCCGGCGACGTCCGGCTCGACGTGCTGGCCCGGCGCACCCCCGGGTTCACCGGTGCCGACCTCGCCAACCTGATGAACGAGGCGGCGCTGCTCACGGCCCGCCGGCACGGCGACGACATCACGATGGCCGCGATGGAGAGCGCGATCGACCGGGTGCTGGCCGGCCCCGAGCGCAAGACGCGCGTGATGTCCGACCACGAGAAGCGCACCATCGCGTACCACGAGGGCGGCCACACGCTGGTGGGCCACGTGCTCGAGGGCACCGACCCCCTCCACAAGGTGTCGATCGTGTCCCGCGGCCGGGCCCT
>DASTFE010000107.1:0-19266 GCA_035708905.1 Acidimicrobiales bacterium
GCTCGCCGTAGCCAAGGTCATCGGCGTCGTGGCCTCGCTGGCGCTGCTGGCCGCCGACGACTTCCGCACCCTGGCGCTGCTCAGCGCCCTGCACGGCGTGTCGATGGCGCTGTCGCTGCCCGCCCTGCAGTCGATGCCGCCGCGGCTGGTCGACCAGCACCACCTGGCCCGCACCAACGCGCTGGTGTCGCTGACGGACGAGCTGGCCATCGTGCTCGGCCCGCTCGCTGCGGGCGTCGGCATCGCGGCGTTCGGCTTCCGGGGCGCCTTCGTGTTCGACGCCGCCACCTACGGCCTGGGCCTCGCCGTGCTGCCGCTGGTCCGGCTGCGGCCTGTCGCTGGGGGCGCCGACGACGACCAGGGCCCGCCCGTACGCCTGCGCGACGCGCTCGAGGGTTGGCGGCTGATCGTCCGCAGCGGGGTGCTGCGGCGCACCGTCACCTGCACGTTCGTCGTGCACCTGCTCTACGGCCTGGCCCTGCTGGCCGAGCCGCTGTACGTGCGCGACGTGCTCGGGCGGTCCGAGCACGTCTTCGCGGCCCTGCAGACGGTCTTCGGCGTCTGCCTGGTGATCGGCGGGCTGCTGGCGGCCCGCGCCGGCGAGCGCCTGGCCTCGTTCGGCTGGGTCGCGCTCGGCGTCGGGGCGTCCGGGCTCACGGCGATCGTCTACCTCGGCACCCCCTGGGTGGTGGTGGCCTTTGCCGGCGTCGCCGCCTGGGGCGTGGCCACCGCCGTGATCTCCGGACCGTCGCGCACCCTGCTGCAACGGGCCAGTCCCGAGCGCGCCCACGGCCGGGTGCTGTCGGCCGACTACGTGGCCGGCAGCGGCGCCGAGCTGGTCGGCGTGGTCGTCGCGGGCGTGCTCGTCGGCGCGCTCGGCGTGCCGCGGTCGATCGCAGGCGTGGGCCTCGCGGTCGCCGCCGTGTCGGCATGGCTGGCCGTGTCCGACCGCCGCGACCGTCCCGCACCGGCGGTCGTCGTCACCGCCGCCGGGGCCGGGCCCGAGACCGGCGCCGTGCCCGTCCGCGTGGCGGCGCAGGCGGACGTGGTCTGATCGGCGCCTGTGACCGTCCCGCCGCCGCCACGCTGTCGCGTTCTCGCCGCGGGATCGGGGGGCCATCACCCCGAGTTTCGCGGCAGGAATGCGACGGCCACGCCTTCCGGGCGCCGGCCGCGGCGACGGCGGCCGTGGCGGGCCGGCCGGCCACTAACGTCGCCGCGTGACCGCGCCCCGTGTGACCGTCGTGTCGGACACGCACCTCTCACCCGCCACCCCCGAGGCGCAGGCCAACTGGGAGGCCGTCCTCCGCCACGTGGCCGACACCGCGCCCGACCTGGTGGTCCACGCGGGCGACCTGTCCCTCGACGGGGCCGCCGACCCGAACGACCTCGACCACGCCCACCGGCAGCTCGACCGCCTGACCGTGCCGTGGCGGGTCGTGCCCGGCAACCACGACGTGGGCGACAACGTCCTGCCCGAGATCCCCAAGGCCGTGACCGTCGACGCCGACCGGCACCGCCGGTGGGCCGACGCGGTCGGGCCCGACCGCTGGTCGGTCGAGCTGGACGGCTGGACGCTGCTGGGCCTCGACGCCCAGCTGCTCGGGTCGGGGCTGGCGGCCGAGGCCGCCCAGTGGGACTGGCTCGCCGGCGCCGTCGCGGACGCCGGCGACCGCCCGGTGGTGCTCGTCACCCACAAGCCGCTCACGGCCGGCGAGCACGAGCTCGCCGACGGGCCCAACCACCGGTTCGTGCCGCCCGCGGCGCGCCGGCGGCTCGGCGACCTGTTCCGCGACCGGCGGCTGGCGCTGGTGGTCAGCGGCCACGTCCACCAGTACCGCTGCCTCGACGCCGGCGGCACCCGCCACGTGTGGGCGCCGACGACGTGGGCGGTGCTGCCCGACGACGTGCAGCCGCCCGTGGGCCTCAAGCGGTGCGGCGTGGTGACGCTCGAGCTGCACGGCAGCCCGGCGGTCGAGCCGGTGCTGGTCGAGCCGCCGGGCCTGGCGCAGCTCATGCTGTGGCGCGACCTGCCCGACCCCTACAGCCGGCACTGAGCCGCCCACCCTGCCGCGGCCGTCAGGCGGAAGGGCGGCGGGGGCCGGGTCGCCGTGCCGCCCGCTCGACGCGGGCGGTGACGTCCCGCAGCGCGAGGGGCTCGCGGCAGTGCGAGCACACCACCTCGGCGTGCATGTCGTGGTCGCAAGGGATGTGGTGCAGGGTGAGCGGCGGGCCCTCGTCGCCCGCCAGCCAGCGGTCGCCCCAGCGGACGATGGCGGCCACGACCGGGAAGAAGTCGCGGCCCTTGTCGGTGAGGACGTACTCGTGGCGGACGGGACGGTCCTGGTAGGGCCGGCGCTCGAGCATGCCCTCGTCGACGAGCCGGTTGAGCCGCTGGGTCAGGATGTTGCGCCCGATGCCCAGGCTGCGCTGGAAGTCCTCGAAGCGCCG
The DNA here is from genome assembly GCA_035708905.1 of Acidimicrobiales bacterium. Lineage (GTDB taxonomy): Bacteria > Actinomycetota > Acidimicrobiia > Acidimicrobiales > VFJN01 > ZC4RG19. The sequence goes on from DASTFE010000107.1 coordinate 2,452, forward strand.
CACGCCGTAGTAGGCGTCGCGCAGCACCAGGGGCGTCCACCAGTCGCCGAGCAGGTCGACCGAGCGGGCCAGCGAGCACGGCCAGTCGGCGAACGCGGTGCGCCTCACGGGCGCCGGCCCCCGGCCGTCACGACGTGCGGATCCCCGCGAGCTGGGTCGCCTGGGCGACCAGGCGGCCGCGGCTGTCCCACACGTGGCACACCTCGTCGACCGTGCGGGCCTCGACCAGCCCCGCCCGGTGGCGGACGACGAGGGGCCCGGGCGCGGGGACGGCGCGCACGTAGACCGACAGCGACAGCGTCGGCACCCAGCCGGTGGTGCCGGCCAGGTCGAAGGTGGCGGGCGGCAGGGCGTCGACGACGTAGAGCAGGGCGAGGGGGTCGGGTGCCCGGCCGTCGGCGAAGCGGAGGCGGGCCCGTATCTCGCCGACGCCGGCCGGCTGCCCCAGGGCGAAGCCGGCGGTGGCGGGGTCGAGGCGGATGTCGACCCGCTCCATGATGGGCAGGTGCACGCCGCCGGGACCGACCGTGGGGGTGCGGCCCTCGGCCGGCACCTTGGCCGTGTCGGGCACGGTCTCGCCGCCCCACCACGGCTCGGCATCGGTCCGCAGGCGCCCGACGGTGAAGGTGGCGTCGACCCGGGGGGCGCCCTCCTGCACGAGCCGGGCCCGCACCTGGCTCATGCCCCGGCCGCGGCGCAGCACCTCGCTGTGCACCTCGGCGGGGCCCGGCAACGGAGGGCGGACGTAGGCCGCGGCGGCCGACAGGGCGTGGGGGTGGTCGGGCCCCTCGACCGCCGCGGTCGCCTCGACGGCGGCCCGGGCCATGATGGCCAGCAGGTAGCCGCCGTTGGGCTTGTCGCCGATCGACCAGGCGGCGTCGATGTCGACGTCGTGCACCGCGGCGCCCTCGTCGTCGGCGCGGCGCAGCAGCACCGCCGTGGCCCGGTCGAACTCGTGGGTCGCGGCGTGGGCGGCGTGTGTCGCGGCGTGGGTGGCGTCGTGGCTGCTCACGAGCGCCGACGGTAGCCGGTCACCGAGTCCGTTGCACAAGTGAACCCGCTCCGGCTACGGTCCGCCCATGGGACGCGAGACCACCGGGTGGCAACAGACCGCGTGCATCCTCTGCGAGTGCAACTGCGGCATCGAGGTGCGCCTGGGGGGTGAGGACGGGCGCCGCTTCGAGCGCATCCGGGGCGACAAGGCCCATCCCTCGTCCCGGGGCTACACGTGCGAGAAGGCGCTGCGCCTCGACCACTACCAGAACCCCGGCGGCCGCACGGCGGCCACCGACGGTGTGCCCGGCCCCGGCGGGCGGCTGCGGCGACCCCTGCGGCGGCGCCCCGACGGCAGCTTCGAGGTGGTCGACTGGGACACGGCCATCGCCGAGGTGGCCCAGCGCCTGGCGGCCGTGCGCGACGCCCACGGCGGCGACGCCATCTTCTACTTCGGCGGCGGCGGGCAGGGGAACCACCTGGGCGGGGCCTACGCCTCGGCCACCCTGGCCGCCTTCGGCGCCGGCCGCTACCGCTCGAACGCCCTCGCCCAGGAGAAGACCGGCGAGTTCTGGGTCAACGCCCGCATGCTCGGCGCCAACGTGCGGGGCGACGTCGAGCACGCCCAGGTGGCGGTCTTCCTCGGCAAGAACCCGTGGCACAGCCACGGCTTCCCCCGCGCCCGGGCCACGCTCCGCGAGATCGCCCGCGATCCGTCCCGGTCGATGATCGTGATCGACCCCCGGCGCACCGAGACCGCGGAGCTGGCCGACATCCACCTCCAGGTCCGGCCCGGCACCGACGCGTGGCTGGTCTCGGCGCTCGCCGCGTCGCTCGTCGATGAGGGCCTGGTCGACCGGGCCTGGCTCGCCGAGCACACGACCGGCGCCCACGAGGTCATCGCCGCCCTGGGCGCCGTCGACATCGCGGGCCACTGCGCGGTCGCCGGCGTCGACGAGCGCCAGGTCCGCGCCGCGGCCCGGATGATCGGCGAGGCGACCAGCGTGGCGGTGGCCGAGGACCTGGGCGTGCAGATGAGCCTGCACTCCACGCTGGTGAGCTACCTCGAGAAGCTGACCTGGCTGCTCACCGGCAACTTCGGGCGCGCGGGCGCGCAGTACACGGCCTCGGCCCTGGCGCCGCTGGGCAAGGTGCGCAAGGCCGAGGCCACCGGCGAGGGCGGGCCCCGCAGCCCGGTGGTCGGCGCCCGCCTGGTCGCCGGGCTGGTGCCGTGCAACGTGATCGCCGAGGAGATCCTGACCGACCACCCGGCGCGCTACCGGGCGATGGTGGTCGAGAGCGGCAACCCGGCCCACTCGCTGGCCGACTCGCCCCGCGTGCGCGAGGCGCTGTCGGCCCTCGACACGCTGGTCGTCGTCGACGTGGCGATGACCGAGACGGCCCGCCTGGCCGACTACGTGCTGCCCGCCCCCACCCAGTTCGAGAAGCACGAGGCGACGTTCTTCAACTTCGAGTTCCCCCGCAACGTCTTCCACCTGCGCCCGCCGGTGCTCGACGCCCCCGACGGCCCGCTGCCCGAGCCCGAGATCCACGCCCGCCTCGTCGAGGCGTCCGGCGCGCTGGACGGCGCCGCCGACGCGCTGGCGGGGCTGCGGGCGGCCGCCGAGCGGGGTCGCGCCGAGTTCGCCACCGCGTTCTTCGCCGCCGCCGGCGCCCACCCCGAGCTGGGCCCGCTGGCGCCCGTGGTGCTCTACCGCACGCTCGGCCCCACCCTGCCGGGCGGCGCGGCGTCGGCCGCAGTGCTGTGGGCGGCCGCCCACCGCTGCGCCCAGGCCAACCCCGACGGCGTGCGCCGGGCCGGCCACGGCGAGGGGCTCGAGGCGGGCGAGGCCCTGTTCGACGCCATCCTGGCCAGCCCGTCGGGCGTGGTGATCACCGACGACGACGAGCACGCGGTGTGGCGCCGGCTGGCGACGCCGGACGGTCGCATCCACCTCGCCCTGCCCGACCTGCTCGACGAGCTGGCGGCGCTGGGCGGCGAGGCGCCGCCCGGCGACGACGCCGACTGGCCCTTCGTGCTGTCCGCGGGCGAGCGGCGGTCGTTCAGCGCCAACACGATCTTCCGCGACCCCACCTGGCGCAAGCGCGACGCCGAGGGCGCCCTGCGCGTCAGCCCGGCCGACGCCGACCGGCTGGGACTGGTCGACGGTGGGCGGGCGCGGGTGACCACGCGGCGGGGGTCCGCGGAGGTCACGGTCGAGGTGCACGACTCGATGCGAGACGGCCACGCCTCGCTGCCGAACGGGCTCGGGCTCGACCACCCCGGCGCCGACGGCCGCCCGGTCACCGCCGGCGTGGCGCCCAACGAGCTCACGGCGGGCGCCGACCGCGACCCGTGGGTGGGCACGCCCCACCACAAGCACGTCCGGGCACGCATCGAGGCGGTCGTGGACGGCGACGGGCGTGGCCGCGATGCTGGCCGCGAGTCGATCGCCCCCGACACCGCAGGAGCCGTTGCATGACCCGCGACGAGTGGATCGCCGACTTCGCCGCCAGGCTCGGCGTCGAGCCCCCCGACCAGGCCACGGTCGACGCCCTGCTGGCGCTGGCGGCCACGGCCGCCCACGCCTCCGAGCGCACCGCGGCGCCCATCGCCTGCTACCTCGTCGGCCTGGTGGGGGCAGCCGCCCCGGACGCGGGCAAGCTGGCCGAGGCGGTCACCCCCACCGGCGAGCCGGGCTGAGGCCGGCCGGCGCGTCAGCGCACGGCGGCGACCACGGCCCCGCCGCCCGACCGCCAGGCGACCCCCGCCTCCGCGAAACCGGCGTCGGCCAGCGCGCCGACGTGCCAGGCGGCCGGCGGCGCGAACTCGTCCGCATGGTCGCCCCCGAAGAACCGCCGCCGCTCGGCCACCGGCTCGGCCAGGGCGGGGTCGCCGGCGGCGATGTCCCACCAGGTGTCCCAGTCCGGGCGCCCGTCGGCGAGCAGGGCGGCGCACCGGCGGCGGGCGAGCGCGGCCAGCGAACGCGACAGCACCGGCAGGTCGTCGGGCGCCATCTCGTCGGCGTTGGCCACCACCCCGCCGGGCCGCACCAGGCCGTGCAGGTCGCGGTACACCCGGCGCAGCACTGGCTCGGCCAGCCAGTGCAGGGCGGTGGCCGACACGACGGCGTCGAACCCACCTGCGCCGACGGTGCCCACCCATCGGGGATCGCCCAGGTCGGCGCGCACGAGCCGCACCCGCTCGTCGCCGGCGAAGGTGGCGCGGGCGATGGCCAGCAGCGCCGGGTCGACGTCGACGGCCACGCTGCGGGCGTCCGGCAGCCGGGCGAGCAGCCGGCGGCTGATCGAGCCCGTGCCGCACGCCAGGTCGAGCACGCGGGGCGCGGGGCCACCCACCGCCTCGACGATGTCGAGCAGCGCGGCCAGGCGCGCCTCGCGGTCGGGCATGTAGCCCTCCTGCTGGCGGTCCCACGACCGCTGCCATGACTCGGCCCAGGCGGCCCCGTCGACCACGGCGCTCATCGCATGCTCCGGGAGATGTGGGTGGCCTCGGGCGGCAGCAGCCCGCTCGCCGGGTGCTCGTGGCGGGGCCGGGACGCCCCGGGCGGGCGATTGCGGGTGGGACGGCGGCGACGGCGACGCAGGAGCATCGGAACCTCCGAGGTGACGGGCACGTGGATGTGTAAGGTGCATGAAGCACTGATGACCCTGACACCGTGACACACACGCCGTAAGGACCACAAGTGGATTTTGAGGATTACGCGGCGCTCGCGATCGACCTCGTCTCGAGCCAGCCCGACGGGCGACGCCCCGACGACCCGCTGGCGAGCGCGGCGGGCCTGCGGGCGTTCCTGGCGTCCCGGCCCTGGATGGCCGAGCGGGCGGGCGACGCCGACGTGGCCCCGCTGGTCGGGCTGCGCGCCGACCTGCGGCAGGTGTTCGACGCCGCCGGCGAGGGCCGTTCGGCCGAGATGGTGCGGGTGCTCAACGGGCTGCTGACCCGCCACCGTCCACGCCCCAGCATCTCGGGGCACGACAACTCCGACTGGCACCTGCACCTCGCCCCCACCGACATCGCCGTGGCCGACGAGTACGCGGCCGGCGCCGTGATGGGGCTGACCATGGCGTTCCTCGACCTCGGCCCCGACCGGTTCGGCACCTGCGCCGACGAGCGCTGCGGCGGCGTCTTCCTCGACACGTCGCGCAACCGGTCGCGGCGCTACTGCTCCGAGCGGTGTGCCACGCGCGCCAACGTGGCGGCGCTGCGCGCGCGCCGCCGCGCCACCCGCTGACCCCCGTCCCGTGCGGGCGCGCCGCGCCCCCGGCGCGTGACAACCTGACGACGTGTCAGGACCTAGTGACGACCGGCCCCTGGTCCGCGTCGACGACCCGGCCGAGCGCCCGGGCGTGCGGCTGCTGACGCTCGACCGACCCGGGGCCCTCAACGCCTTCGACTCACCCCTCTACCGCGCCACCGCATCCGCCCTCGACGCCGCCCGCGACGACGACACCGTCAAGGTCGCCGTCGTCACGGGCGCCGGACGAGCGTTCTCCGCCGGCCAGGACCTCGACGAGATGGCCCGGCTGGCCGCGGGCGAGCCCATCGACTCGGGCTTCCCCGCGCTGCTCGACGCCCTCCAGGCGTTCGACAAGCCGCTGGTGGCCGCCGTGAACGGTGCGGCGGTCGGCATCGGGTTCACCCTGCTGCCCCACTGCGACCTGGTGCTGGCGGCCGAGGGGGCCCGGTTCCGCACGCCGTTCGCCGAGATGGGCGTGCCGCCCGAGGCTGCCAGCAGCTACCTGTTCCCCGCCCGCATGGGTTGGCAGCGAGCAGCCGAGGTGCTGTTCACCAGCCCGTGGCTCGACGCCGCCGACGCCGTGGCGTGCGGGATCGCCCTGCGGGTGGTGCCGCCCGCGCGGCTGCTGGACGAGGCGCTCGACCTGGCGACCACCGTGGCCACCGCGCCCCTGGCGGCCCTGCGGGCGATCAAGGGCACCATGCTGGCCGGCCGCGCCGACGCCGTGGCCGCCGCCCGCGCCCGCGAGGAGGCCGCGTTCGCCCGGGTGCTCGGGCTGGGTTGAGGCGGCGAGGCGGCGGGCCGCAACCGGAGCTGGTGGCCACGGGCCAGTGATGGCCCTTTCGCTCCGGCGGCGCAGAGACTATGCCACGACCATGACGTTGCCAGAACACCCCGGGGCCGCTGGCGACCGGCGCCGGCACGAGCAGGTGGTCGACGCCGGCTCGGCCACCGCCACCGGCCCCCGGCCCGACAACCAGGACCGCGTGGCCGTGTCGCCGGCCTGGGCGGTGGTCAGCGACGGCGCCGGCGGCCACCGGGGCGGCGCGCTGGCCGCGCAGCTCGCCCTCGACGCCGCGGTGGGGCGGATCGACACCGCGCCCGCCACGGTCGACGAGGGGCTGCTGCAGCGGGCACTGGACGACGCCCACCGGGCGGTGCGCGCCCGCCAGGCCGAGGACGACGAGGTGGCGTCGATGGCCGCCACCCTCACGCTGGCGGTGGCCGCGTCGGCGGGCGCCGACGGCAGCACCTGGTTCGTCGCCAACGTCGGCGACTCCCCCGCCTGGTCGCTCGCCTCCGGCCGCCTCACCCGCCTGTCCGAGGAGCACAACCTGGCCGCCGAGCTGGTCCGCACGGGAGCCATCTCCCGCGACGAGGCCCGCACCCACCCCGGCCGTCACATCATCACCCTGGCCATCGGCGGCGACGCGGAGGTGACCACCGCCCCCATGGCCGTCGACCTGCGCCCCGGCGACGCGCTGGTGCTGGCGTCCGACGGCGTCGAGGTGCTCGACGAGTCGACGTTCGTCGAGGTGGTGCCCGAGGCGCCCTCGGCCACGCAGGCCGCTCGCCGGCTCGTCGACGCCGCGCTGGCCCGCGGTGCCACCGACAACGTGACCGTCGCCGTCGTCCGCCACCGGCGCACCCCGGCGCCCGGTCCCGCCGCTGGCGGCACCGGCGCGGCGGGAGCGGGCGCCGACCCGTGACGATCCGGGTGCGCATCCACGACGGGGCGTGGACGGCCAGCTTCGAGCGCGACCACGTCGTGCGGATCGGGCGGGGCCGGTCGAGCGACGTGCGCGTCGGCCACCAGCTCGTGCAGGGCCGCTGGACGGTGTCGAAGGCGCACGTGGAGATCCGCTGGGACGGCACGCGGTGGAGCACCGTGAACGTCAGCGACAAGCCGGGCCTGCTGTCGGTGTACGAGCCCGGCTACGAGGAGGTGCCGCTCGAGCCGGGGCGCCCGTGGGTGCCCGTGCGGCACCGCTGGAGCTACAGCATCGGGCGGCCGGGCCAGCGCTTCCACGTCGTCTGCGCCACCTCCGACCACCTCGGTCCGGCCGCCGTGCCCGCCGGGTGGGGCCTGCTCGCCGGCGGCGAGCCCGCGGCGCCGGGGCACGCCGACGGGGGCGACGACGAGCCCACCGCCGGGCTCGACACGGCCGTGGCGCTGTCGTTCACCCGCCTCGAGCGTGAGGTGCTGCTCGCCTACTACGGCGACTTCGCCCGGCTGCCGCGGCCCGCGACGCTCGAGCCCCGGTCGCACGACGAGGCCGCCCACCTGCTCGGCCGGTCGCGGGACTCGACCCGCAAGGCGATCGAGCGGGTGAACGAGAAGATCCGCGACGCCCCGGACGCCCCCGCGATCGCCACCGGACGCAACGTGTCGGGCGAGATCGGTCGCTGGCTGGCCCGCACCGGGGGCCTCGATCCCGACCTCGTGCCCGCCGACTGACCCCGGCTCAGGCGAGGCGGCGGAGCAGCACCAGCGAGCGGTCGACGACCACCAGGTCGCCGTGGACCTCGTCGCCGTTGCCGGCGACCCCGTCCACGCAGGTGTCGAGGACGCGCGCCCACCGCTCGCCCCAATGGCCGCTGACCGTCCACTTGCGGGGCTCGGGCGAGGCGTTGATGAGCAGCAGGAACGAGTCGTCGACGACGCGCTCGCCCCGCGGGCCGGGTGAGGTGATGGCGTCGCCGTTGAGGAACATGCCGACGCAGGTCTCGCGGTGCCCGGTCCAGTCGGCCTCGGTCATCTGGGTGCCGTCGGGCTTGAGCCACTCGACGTCGGCCGTGCCCCGCAGCGGCCGTCCCTGGAACCACCGGCGGCGGCAGAACACCGGGTGCTCGCGCCGCAGCGCGATGAGGTCGGTGGTGAAGGTCAGCAGGTCGCGGTCGGGGTCGGCCCAGTCGAACCACGAGATCTCGTTGTCCTGGCAGTAGGCGTTGTTGTTGCCGCCCTGCGAGCGTCCCACCTCGTCGCCCGACAGCAGCATCGGCACGCCCTGCGACAGGAACAGGGTGGCCAGCAGGTTGCGCTGCTGGCGGGCGCGCAGCGCCAGCACGTCCGGATCGTCGGTCGGGCCCTCGACGCCGCAGTTCCACGACCGGTTGTGGCTCTCGCCGTCGCGGTTGTCCTCGCCGTTGGCCTCGTTGTGCTTCTCGTTGTACGAGACCAGGTCGGCGAGGGTGAACCCGTCGTGGGCGGTCACGAAGTTCACGCTGGCCGTCGGGCGGCGCGAGTCGGCCTGGTACAGGTCGGAGCTGCCGGTCAGCCGGAAGGCCAGCTCGCCGACGACCGCTGGCTGGCCCCGCCACACGTCGCGCACGGCGTCGCGGTACCGCCCGTTCCACTCGGACCACTGGGGCGGGAAGTTGCCGACCTGGTAGCCGCCCTCGCCCAGGTCCCACGGCTCGGCGATGAGCTTGACCTGGCTGATGACCGGGTCCTGCTGCACCAGGTCGAAGAACGACGACAGCCGGTCGACGTCGTGGAACTGGCGGGCCAGCGTGGCGGCCAGGTCGAAGCGGAAGCCGTCCACGTGCATCTCGGTCACCCAGTAGCGCAGGCTGTCCATGATCAGCTGCAGCGCGTGCGGGTGCGCCATGTTCAGGCTGTTCCCCGTGCCGGTCGTGTCGTAGTAGTGGCCGAGGTCGTCGGGCACCAGCCGGTAGTAGGCGGCGTTGTCGATGCCCTTGAACGACAGGATGGGCCCCAGGTGGTTGCCCTCGGCGGTGTGGTTGTAGACGACGTCGAGGATCACCTCGATGCCGGCCTCGTGCAGGGCGCGCACCATCGCCTTGAACTCGGGGACCTGCGAGCCGTCGGCGCCGGCGGACGAGTACTCGTCGTGCGGGGCGAAGAACCCGATGGAGTTGTACCCCCAGTAGTTGCGCAGGCCCCGCCGGACGAGCTGGAAGTCGTGGACGAACTGGTGGACGGGCTGCAGCTCGACGGCCGTGACGCCGAGCGAGCGCAGGTAGTCGATGGCCACCGGGTGCGCCAGGCCGGCGTAGGTGCCGCGCAGCGGCTCGGGGATCTCGGGGTGTGTGGCGGTGAACCCCTTGACGTGCACCTCGTAGATGACCGACTCGTGCAGCGGCACGTCGGGGCGGCGGTCGGCGCTCCAGTCGAAGAACGGGCTGACCACGACCCCCTTGGGCACGTGGGGGGCGCTGTCGTCGTCGTTGCGGGCGTCGGGGTCGTCGAAGTCGTAGGGGAAGCACGCCGGGTCCCAGTCGACGCCGCCGTCGACCGCCTTGGCGTAGGGGTCGAGCAGCAGCTTGTTGGGGTTGCAGCGGTGCCCGCGCTCGGGTTGCCAGGGCCCGTGGACGCGGAAGCCGTAGCGCTGCCCGATGCCGATGCGGGGCAGGTAGGCGTGCCAGCAGAAGCCGTCGACCTCGGTGAGGGCCACCCGCCGCTCGACGCCGTCGGCGTCGAAGAGGCAGAGCTCGACGCCCTCGGCGGCCTCGGAGAAGAGCGAGAAGTTGGTGCCCGTGCCGTCGTAGGTGGCGCCCAGCGGGTAGGGGCGCCCCGGCCAGACCTCGATGTCGTCGCTGCGCATCTACGGTCTCCGGTCAGTGTGGGCGGTCAGGAACGGTGCGGGGGTCGGGGCCCGGCGGGGGTCGGGCCGTCAGACGAGGTTAGAGGCCACCGGCGCCCGCCTCGAACCCGGTGGCCGCGCCCCGCCGCGAGCGGCACGCGCCGCCACGTAGGGTGAAGGTGCGCCGCCCACCAAACCCGCCGCCCCGGATGAGACCGTTCTCATCGTCCTCTCATGCCCCGCTCATCCACCGGCCCCAGCCTGAAGGGCGCATGTCGCGCCTCGTCGCCGCCGCGCTCGTGGGCCTCCTGATGGGAGTCGTGGCGGTCGCCGCGCTCGACGGCGGTCCCTGGACGCGGTCACGCGAGCCCATCCCCGTGATCCAGCTCGACGCGCCAGCCGGCGACGGCACGACCACGACCACCACGACCACCGAGCCGCCGCCCACGAGCGACGAGCCCGCGCCCACCACACCGCCGGAGACGCGGGCGCCCGTCCCCGAGGTCGTGCCGCCGCCCACCGTCTCGCCGCCCGCACCCGTCGACGACGATGACCACGTCGGGGACGACGGTGACGATGACGACGACGACCTCGACGACGACGATGACTGACCCCACCGAGCCTCTCGGCGGGCCGGCCGACGACACCGCCCGGATCGCCGTGCTGCCGCCGGCCGCGCCCGCACCGGCGGCCACGCCGGCGCCGGAGTCGCCGCCCGCCGAGCGACGGCGGCGGCGGGTCGTCCTCTCGGCCAGGGTGCGGATCCTGGCGTGGGTCGTGCTGCTGCTGGCGTTCGCGGGCGCCGCCGCGCTGCTGCTCCAGCGGCGGGTGCTGCTCGACCAGCTCGACGCCGGCATCGAGCGCGACCTGCGCCAGGAGGTCGACGAGGTCCGCCGCCTGGCCGAGGGGCGCGACCCGGCCACCGGCGAGCCGTTCGCGGGCGACGCGGCAGCCATCCTCGACACGTTCCTCCGCCGCAACATCCCCGACGAGGGCGAGGTGCTGCTGGCGTTCGTCCCGGGGCGACCGCCGACGGCGACCAGCGCGCCGTACCAGCTGTGGGAGGACGCCGAGCTCGTCGAGCGCTGGTCGGCCCTCACCGACACCGAGCGGGGCGAGGTCGCCACGCCCGAGGGCCCCGTGCGCTACCTGGCGGTGCCGCTGGCCGACGGCGGCGACGTGCAGGGGGTCTTCGTCGTGGCGTTCTTCCTCGACGACCTGCGGGCCGAGATCGACGACCACCTGCGGGTCGGCGCGCTCGTCTACGGCGGCGTCATGCTGGTGGCGGTGGCGCTGGCCTGGCTGGTGGCCGGGCGGGTCCTGGCGCCGATCCGGTCGGTCACCGACACCGCCAAGAAGCTGTCGATCAGCCAGCTCGGCCGCCGCATCGACGTGCCCGCCACCGACGACGAGGTCGCCGAGCTGGCCCGCACGTTCAACGCCATGCTCGACCGGCTCGAGGCCGCGTTCGCCAACCAGCGCCGGTTCCTCGACGACGCCGGCCACGAGCTCCGCACCCCCATCACGGTCATCCGTGGCCACCTCGAGCTCGAGGGCGACGACCCGGACGAACGCCGCGCCACCCGCGAGGTGGTGGTCGACGAGCTCGACCGCATGGCCCGCATCGTCGAGGACCTGCTGGTGCTGGCCCGGGCCGAGCGACCGGACTTCCTGCGTTCCGAGGACGTCGACCTCGACCTGTTGACCTCCGACCTGTTCGCCAAGTGCCGGGCGCTGGGCGACCGTGACTGGCGCCTGGCGGGCACCGGGCTGGGCATCATCCGCGCCGACCGCCAGCGCCTCACGCAGGCGGTGATGAACCTGGCCGACAACGCCGTGCGCCACACCGCCCCCGGCGACGTCATCGAGCTGGGCTCGGCGCTGCAGGGCGACGAGGCGACGATCTGGGTGGCCGACGCCGGCCCGGGCGTGCCCCTCGACCAGCAGGAGCGCATCTTCGAGCGCTTCGCCCGCACGCAGGACGGGGGCCGCCGGGCGGGTACCGCGGGCCTGGGGCTGGCGATCGTCCGCAGCATCGCGCTCGCCCACGGCGGGCGGGTGGGGCTGCAGAGCCGCCCGGGGGCGGGGGCGCGCTTCTCGATCACCGTCCCCGCCGACGGCCGCGTGCGACCTCCCGGCGAGGACGGCACCAGCGTCGCACGCCACGAGGAGGAGGCAGCCCCGTGACCCGCATCCTGATCGCCGAGGACGAGCACCACATCGCCTCGTTCCTCGAGAAGGGCCTGACGGCCAACGGGTTCTCGACCTCGGTCGCCAGCGACGGCGTGACCGCGGCGGCCATCGCCCGCGACGGTGACTTCGACCTGGTGATCCTCGACCTCGGCCTGCCCGGGCGGAACGGGCTCGACGTGCTGTCCGAGCTGCGGCGCCGGGGCGAGCGCCTGCCGGTCATCGTCCTCACCGCCCGCGACGCCGTTCCCGACCGGGTGGCCGGTCTCGAGCTGGGGGCCGACGACTACGTCACCAAGCCGTTCAGCTTCGAGGAGCTGCTGGCCCGCGTCCGGGCCCGCCTGCGCGACGACCGCACGGAGGAGTCGACGATGCTGCGGGCGGGGGACGTCACCCTCGACCTGCGCACGCGCCGGGCCGACGTCGACGGCGCGTCGGTCGAGCTGACCGCCCGCGAGTTCGCCCTGGCCGAGACGTTCATGCGCCACGCCGGCCAGGTGCTCAGCCGCGAGCAGCTGCTGAGCCATGTGTGGGGCTACGACTTCGACCCGGGGTCCAACGTGGTGGAGGTCTACGTCCGCTACCTCCGGCGCAAGCTGGGTGGGCGGCGGATCGAGACCGTCCGGGGCATGGGCTACCGCTTCCGCGACTGAGAACCCGCGCGGATGGGCACGTCCTGAGGCGCCATGGTGGTCGGTGCTGTCGGGAGCCGGCACCCCATTGCACGGGGCGAGAACGGGCGCGAGATGAGAGGGGTCTCATGCCGCTCTCATGTGCGGCTCACCTGTGGTGGTCATCGTGAGGCGCATGGTCGCCACCGGTGTCGCCGCCCTGCCCGACGCGACCGACGCGCTCGGGCGCCTCGACGACGAGACCCTTCCGGCCCTCCCCGACCTGCTGGGCCAGCCCGGCGCCCTGCTCGGCGCGGCGCTGGCACCGGCCGGCGGCCGGGTGCGCAGCGTGCAGCTCCGCCAGACGGCGTGGCGCCCCGGGCTCAGCCTGACCGTACAGTACGACACCCGGGTCGCCTGGGCCGACGGCACCGTCACCGACGAGGTGCTGGTCGCCTCCACCGGCCGCCCGCACCCCGGGGCGCTGGTGCTGCGAGCCGGCGACGTCGAGGTCGGCGTGTGGCGCCTGCCCTACGACCCGTGGCTGCCCGGCCTGGCGGCCATCACCGCCGACCACCGGCTCGGTCCCCTGCTCGACGACCTGGGCGTGCCCCCGGGCGACGCCCAGCACCGCATCGTCACCTACCGGCCGAGCCGGCGGGCGGTGGTGCTGGTGCGCCGGGGCGGCACGACCCTGTTCGTCAAGGTGACCCGGCCCGACAGGGCCCGCCCCCTCCACGACCGCCACGTGGCGCTGGCCGGCGCCGTGCCGGTGCCCCGCAGCCTGGGCACCGATCCCGACCTGGGCCTGGTCGTGCTCGAGGGCCTCGGCGGGACGCTGCTGCGCCAGCGGGTCCCCCTGCCCGACGCGACGCTGCCGCCCGCCGGGGCCGTCACGGCGCTGCTCGACCGGTTGCCGCCTCCGCCCGCAGACCAGCCGGCGATCGGCTGGCGCGCGGCCGAGTGGGTCGACCTGCTGGGCCGTCTCCGGCCGGCGCAGGATGAGCGGCTGCAGGCCCTCGCCGGTGAGCTGGCCGCCGTCGACGCCGGCCGCGACGAGCCCCGCGTGCCCGTGCACGGCGACCTCCACGACGCCCAGCTCCTCGTGCGGCGCGACCGGATCACCGGCCTGCTCGACGTCGACACGCACGGCACCGGGCACCGCCTCGACGACCTGGCCAACCTGATCGGCCACCTGGCCACCCTGGCGGTCACGACGCCGCGGCGGGCCACCGTCGAGCGCTACGCGGCCCGCCTGCTCGCCGGGTTCGACCGGGCCGTCGACCCGGTGGTGCTGCGGTACGCCGTGGCCGACGTGGTGCTGGGACTGGCGACGGGCCCGTTCCGGGTGCTCGAGCCGAACTGGCCGGCGAACACCGACACCCGCATCGACCTGGCCCACAGCTGGGCGGCCTCGGCCCGCCGGCTCGCGGGCCGGCCCGCCGGATGAGACAGGTCTCAGGTCCACCTCACGACCGTCTCACCTGGGCGGCGCACCCTGAGGTCACAGAAGGACGACACCGACAAGGAGCAGTTCGATGCGAGACATCACCCCCAGCAAGTGGACCATCGCCGGAGTGGGCGTCACGGCGGCCGCGCTCGGCGCCGCGGGGATGATCGCCGTGGGCGGTGACGACGCCGATCCTGCCGACGCCGGCACGATCACCCTGCGAGACCAGTCGTCGGTGAAGTCGCTCGGCGACCCCGTCAGCGTCGACGCCCCGGCCGACGACGTCTCGGTCAGCGGCGAATCGCTGAGCTCGCCGCTGCAGTCGCCCGACGACTCGCCCGCGGGCGCCGACTCGGTCGATTCGCCGGGCGACTCTCCGGCCAGCCCGGCCAGCGTCGCCAGCCCGGATGCCGCCCCGGCCCCCCGGGCGGCTCCCGCCCCCGCCGCCGCCCCGGCCCCGGCACCCGCCCCCGCGCCGGCGCCGGCGCCGGCCAGCGTCGACAGCCCCGCCGGCGCGGACAGCCCGGCGAGCGTCGCCAGCCCCGCCAGCGTCGACTCGCCGTGAGGCTGGGGACCGGGCGGTCCCTCGGGCCTCCGCCTCCCGAGCCCGCCCGGCACGAGGGCCGGCCCCCAGTGGGCCGGCCCTCGTCGCGTCCGGGCGCGCGTCACGAGGCTGCGCCGTACCCGTCGCCGGGCCGGGCGGGCGGCACGCGTCGCTCAGGAGGAGGCGACGGAGACCGGGATGCGGCGCTTGGTGCCGTGCGCCTGCTTGATCTGCTTGGTCACGTTGACCTCGTGCAGCCGGCTCGGGTCGGGGGAGAGCTGGAGGGCGGCGCCACACGCCTGGTTGCGCGCCCGGATCTCGCGGTAGATGGCGTCCCACGACTCGAACATCGCCCGCTCGCGCCGCTTGCCCATCCATCCGCCGGGCTTGACCTTGACCTTGAGGGTGTCGCCCGCGCTGATGATGCCGTTGCGGAACGCCGAGTGCAGCTTGGTGGTGTCGGCCCCGTCGCCCTGGCGCAGCGCGGCCACCGCCTGGCGGACGGTCGACAGCATCCCCTTCGAGCCCACCAGCTTGCGCTGCCGGCTGTAGAAGTGGCGCATCAGCCGGAACTTCCAGTACGTGAGCTTGGTGCGGCTCAGGCCCGAGTACGTCGAGGTGGCCCACAGCGACGTGGACGAGAGGATGTGCCGGAAGTAGCGACGATCGATCCGGATCTTGCCCGAGTCGTAGAGGCTCTCGAACATCTGCGTGCCCGGCAGCGCCATGTAGAAGCCGACGGCGGCGTCGTTGATGCCGATGTCGGCGATCTGCTCGAAGAACCACAGGTTCTCGCGGATGTGCTCCTCGGTGTCGTGCGGGAACCCGATGACCATGAAGACCATCACGTTGAGCCCGGCGTCGACCGCGCAGCGCATGCTCTCGAAGAGCCGATCGGTCTTCATCTTCTTCTTGATCAGCTTGCGCGTCGTCTCCGAGCCCGACTCGGGGGCGTACGCCATGCTGATCATGTTGGTCTTGCGCAGCAGCTGGGCCACCTCGGCGTCGATCGCCTCGGAGCGCGTGCCCGTGGGCATCTGCCAGGTGATGTCGAGACCGCGCGCCAGCAGCTCCTCGCAGAACTCGACGATCCACTCGCGCTTGATGATGGCCGTCAGGTCCTGGAAGGGGAAGTTGCGGGCGCCGAAGTGCTCGACGTAGTGCTCGATCTCGTCGACGACCTTGCGGGGGTCGCGGGCGATCCACCGGGGCGTCCACATGTTGGGGGCCGAGCAGTAGGTGCACTGGTAGGGGCAGCCCCGGGTGGCGAGGATGGGCACCGACTTGCGCGACGACCACATCCCGCCCATCCAGCGGTGCTCGTGGTAGGTGTCGAGATCGATGAGGTGCCAGGCCGGACGGGGGATCTCGTCGATGTCGAGGGTGCGGGCACGGCGGGCGTTGACCACGACCTCGTCGCCGTCGCGGTAGGCGATGCCCACGATCTCGGCGAGGGGGACGCCGCGCTCGAGGCCGTCGACCAGCTCGACGGTGGTCTCCTCGCCCTCGCCCAGCACCACGATGTCGGCCTGCGACGTGAGCAGGCAGAACTCGGGCATCGACGTCACGTGCTCGCCGCCGAGCACGACGGTGACGTCGGGGCGGCGCGCCTTGATGGTGGCGACCAGCTCGACGATGGCCGGCCACTCGTGCGTGAACAGCGCGGTGATGCCGACGACGCGCGCGTCGCCGGGGATGCGCTCGGCGATCTCGGCGAAGGTGGCACCGACGAGGTAGCCGCGGAAGTAGCGGAGGTGCTGCTCGGGCGCAGCCGCCACGGCGTCGACCACCTCGACCCGGTGGCCGGCGTGCTCGAGCGCGCCGGCGACGAAGGCCAGCCCCAGCGGTGGTGTGATCGAGAGGCTCGAGAAACGGAACGTCTCGACCGCAGGCGGCCGGATCAGGCAGATCGGTCGGTCGGTCACCGCCATGGTCATGACTCCCCCAGCGAGCGGCCCATCGAGTGGCCGCGCCGTCGTCCCCTCACACGTCGTTGCCTGCGGGCCC
The DNA here is from genome assembly GCA_035708905.1 of Acidimicrobiales bacterium. Classification (GTDB taxonomy): domain Bacteria; phylum Actinomycetota; class Acidimicrobiia; order Acidimicrobiales; family VFJN01; genus ZC4RG19. The sequence goes on from DASTFE010000107.1 coordinate 19,056, forward strand.
CCTCACCCACATCGTGGCACCGAGGGATCGTAACGGGTCGAGCGGCCCTCGGCTACCCCGTGGTAACCCGCTCCGCCCCCGGCCACTAACCTCACGCCGTGGCCGAGGAGCTGGGGGTGGCGACGAGCCCCGACACGCCGACGGTGGTGTCGGCAGCACGGGGCGCGGTGCGCCCGGCCCGCCGCCCGCGACCGCAGGACCACCCGGCCCG
>DASTFE010000108.1:0-3379 GCA_035708905.1 Acidimicrobiales bacterium
GGGGCGCGGCGGCGAGCTCGCGCAGCCGGGGGATACCGGCCGGCGAGCCCCGCAGGAACAGCACGTCGCCGGGCAGCATGATCTCCTCGCCCTCGACGTCGGTGATCCACTCGCGCCCCCGGCGGATGGCGACGATGCGCATCCCCGTCTGCACGGGCAATTCGAGGTCGGCGAGCGGGCGGCGGGCCAGGTGCGAGCCCTCGCGGACGCGGACCCGGTGCGACACCTCCTCGGCGTTGGACAGGTCGGCCACCAGCTCGCGGGGGATGCCGAGGCGGTGGGTGACGATGCGGGCGATGTCGACCGCGGCATTGGCGATGCGCTCGATCGACGAGATCACCTGCAGCACCGACGCCATGGCATCGGCCTCACGGGGGTGGCGGGCCGCCATGACGCACACCGAGCGCATGTCGTGGACGAGGGCGTCCATGCGCTCTTCCAGCTCGCCGACCTCCTCGGCCATGTCGGGATCGCCGAAGTAGAGGGCGGCGTAGGCCAGGTCGACCATCAGCTCGGAGAGGTCCTTGGCCTCGGCCAGCATGGCCCGGAGGTTGCGGGGTCTGTCGTCCATCGTGGAGATCGGGCCCAACGATAGGCGCTCCCCGACCCGGCCCGGCGGCGCGACCCGAGGCTCGGGCGAGCCGGCCTGACGATGCGTCAGGCGCACGAGCCTGCCGACACCGACCTGGGCCCAGCCGGCAGACCCGGCTCGACGACGACCTCACGCCGGCCACCACCCAGTGCACCGGCGACACCGAGGCCGTCGGCGAGGCCGGCGCCGTGTCCGGCGCGCTGGCCTGCACCGATCCCGGGATGCTGCCCGGTGCTGCCGACTGCACCCACCACGTCCGCACGACCAGCGCGACCGTGATCGCACCGGGCGTCGACGTCGGCGGCGCGCTCGTGCAGCGCCTGACCCGCGATGCCCGCACGCCCCCTGGCCGTGACCACCTCGCCGTTCGGCTGAGAAGATCTGACCGCGTCAGGGCAGGCCCAGCAGCGACATCCCGATCACGAGCGTGAACGCGCCCACCAGGTCGACCGACGAGCTGACGATCGGGATGCCGTAGGTGTCGGGGTCGACGCCCGTGCGGTAGGCGGCGACCGTGCCGTAGTAGGCGACGGTCACCACGAACAGGATCGCCAGCGCCCCGCCCACCAGCGACAGCAGCACCATGTAGCCCAGGCCGGGGCTCTCCTGCCCCAGCAGCCGCGCCACCACGTGCGCGCCGATGCCGTTCACCAGGTAGACCGGCACGGCCAGCAGGAAGGCGAGCGAGACGTCGCGGCGCGCCTCGAGGTTGGGGCGGGCCGTGGGCTGCACCAGGCCGAGGAACAGCTTCGAGGCCAGCCGGCCCGACAGGATGCCGCCCAGCGCCCCCGAGCTGGACAGGTGGGCGGGCACCAGCACCAGCAGGGCGGGCAGGGCGTCGAAGCTGGCGAAGGACTTCTCGAGCGTCACGCCGGCGCCGGCGCTGACGCAACCGGCCAGCAGCAGCACCGGCACCGACTCGCGGACGATGCGGCGCAGGCCGGCGGTCGACGACCGCCAGCCGGCGACCAGGAAGGCCACCGAGGCGGCCACCAGCACCAGGGCCAGCACCGGCGTCACCACCGAGAAGCCGAGCAGGAAGGTGGCGAGGAACAGCGCGGGCAGCGTGAGCACGTCGCCGAGCGTCGACACCAGCGGGGCGGTCACGTTGTCGAGGTCCCACCCGTAGCGCACCGCCCCGGCGGTCAGGCCCAGGGCCGCCGCCAGCACCACGACCGACCCCAGCAGGCCGCCCACGATCGACACGACGGCGAGCGACAGCAGGCCGATCGACGACGGCAGGCCGAGGCCCACGGCGATCACCTTGGCCACCACCGCCAGCGCCAGCGAGATGCCCATGGTGAGCAGCATCGAGGCGAGCACGTTCTGGCCGAGGGCCGCCTCGCGGCGCAGCGACCAGCGGAACGTGCCCGCATGGATCGAGGTCGAGATGCGGTTGCCGAACGACCCGAAGATGTTGCCCCGCAGCCCGATGGCGGCCGGCACCAGCACCAGCAGGCCCGGGTACGTCTCGAGGGTGCCGATGATCGACCCGAGGAACGCGCCGGCCACCAGGCTGGTCGACGAGTTCAGCCCGAGCGCGACCAGGCTCTGCCGGGCGCCTGGCGCGTCCGGCCCCAGAAGGGCGCGCAGCCGCGCCACGTAGACGAAGGTTGGTCGCATCGGTGACCTGAACGGAGGAGGACGCCGCGGGCGTCGCTCATCGAGGGTGGGGACAGTCTGCAACACTCGGCCCCATGCCGGGTGACGCGTGGTGGCGACCTCGAACCGTCGGCCGGCGGCTGCGGGTCGGCCCCCGGGTGGTGGCTGCCGCAGCCGCCGCCGCGCTGCTCGCCGTCGCGTGCGGCGCGGACGGGCGCGCCCTGCGCCCGCCGTCGCCCGACCAGACGACGACCACGGCGGCGGACCCGGGAGGCGACACGGCGGTCGACGCCGGCTCGGCCACGGGCGAGGAGGCGGGCACCAGCGCCACGACCCCGGCGCTGCAGCTCACGAGCACGGCACTCGTCGAGGGCGGCGACATCCCGGTCGACCACACCTGCCGGGGCCGCGACGTGTCGCCGCCGCTGCTGTGGACGGGCCCACCGGCGGGCACCGTCGAGCTGGCCCTCGTGGTGCGCGACGTCGACGCCGGCGGCTTCGTCCACTGGGTCGTGGCCGGGCTGGCGCCCGACACGGCCGGGTTGGCCGAGGCCACGGTGCCGGACGGGGCGGTCGAGGCCGCCAACGACTTCGGGCGCCCCGGGTGGGCCGGGCCGTGCCCGCCGTCGGGCCGGCACCACTACGAGCTGCGGCTGTACGCCCTCGCCGAGCCCTCGGGCGTCACCGACGGCCAAGCGGGCGGCGAGGCGGCCGCCCTGGTCGAGACCACGCCGGCGCTGGCGTCGGCGGTGCTCAGCGGCGCGGTCGAGGCCGCCTGACGCCGCCGCAGGCCGCTGTCAGCCCACCCGGAACCCGTGCTCGCCCCGTACGGCCCGGTCGCCGACCACCACGTCGACGACCCGGGCCCGGTCCGGTCCCCGCCGGGCCCAGCGCAGCAGGGCGTCGACCGCCGCGGGTGGGCCCTCGGCCTCGATCTCGACGCTGCCGTCCGGCCGGTTGCGCACCCACCCGCCGACGCCCAGGCGGTCGGCCTCGCGGCGGCAGCTCTCCCGGTACCAGACGCCCTGCACCCGGCCGGTGACGACCGCTCGCACCCGGACCCGCCCGCGCCCGGCGGGCGGGTCGGTGGTCACCGCCGGCGCCGGCGCCGGCCGTCGTCGCCCGCCTCGGCGTCGCCGGTGCCCCCCGCCTCGCCGGCCCGCTCGGCCTCGATCTCGGCCTGCA
>DASTFE010000109.1:0-3924 GCA_035708905.1 Acidimicrobiales bacterium
CCGGTCTCGGGCATCCTCGGCGACCAGCAGGCTGCGCTGTTCGGCCAGGCCTGCCTCGAGCCGGGGCTGACCAAGAACACCTACGGCACGGGCAGCTTCGTGCTCATGAACGTGGGCGGGCGCTGCCCCGACCCGGTCGACGGCCTGCTCACCACCGTGGCGTGGACCGGCCTCGACCCGACCGGTGCGGTGGGCGGGACGCAGGCCACCTACGCGCTCGAGGGGTCGATCTTCGCCACCGGGTCCGCCGTGCAGTGGCTCCGCGACGGGCTGGGCCTCATCGCCGAGAGCTCGGAGGTCGGCCCCCTGGCCGCCACCTGCGACGACACCGCGGGCGTCCACCTGGTGCCCGCCTTCACCGGGCTGGGCAGCCCCTGGTGGGACCCCTATGCCCGGGGGGCCATCGTCGGCATCACCCGGGGCACCGGGGCGGCCCACCTGGCCCGCGCCGTCATCGAGGCGATGGCCTTCCAGACCCGCGACGTCGTCGAGGCGATGACGTCGGCCTCCGGCCAGCGGGTCGCCGAGCTGCGCGTCGACGGCGGCGCCTCGGCGATGGACCTGCTGCTGCAGATCCAGGCCGATCAGCTCCAGGTGCCGGTGGCCCGGCCGGTGCTGCAGGAGACGACCGCACTGGGGGCGGCCTACCTCGCCGGGCTCGCCGAGGGTGTGTGGGGGTCGGCCGGCGAGGTCACCCGCCGCTGGCAGCTGGACGTGCGGTGCGAACCGGCCGCCGACCCCGCCGACGCCGACGCCCGCCACCGGCGCTGGCGCGCCGCGGTCGAGCGGTCGCGCCACTGGGCCCGCACGGCCTGACCCGCACCGCACGACCCCCACCGCCCGCACCGCCGAACCTGCACGGCCGGTCACCGGAGGGACCGAGCGGCCGGCCCCGCCCGGGGGCCGGCCGCCGGTGCATCGGGGACGGACCGGGTCGCGGAGGGGGCACGCCCGGCCCGTTCCCGACGATCTGCCGGGTCGCGGTCAGCGGCTGGGGTGCCGCGCCTTGCTGCGAGCCCGGTGCAGCTCGCGCAGCCGAGTGTCGACCACCCGGGCCAGCGCCGCCACCTGCCGCCGCTCCCGAGCCCGGTAGGGCATGCCGTCGCGGCCCAGCACCAGGGCCAGGCCCGAGCCCGGCATCGGTGCCCACACCACGTCCGAGCGGGCCCGGCCGCCGCCCCGGGTCATGCCCTCGGCGGCCCGGCTGCCGTCGAGGAAGGCCTCGAGCCAGGCGGCGCTGGGGGTCTCGGCGTCGGCGGCCAGCACGCCGTCGCCCCGCCCGGCGATGTCGACGACGGCGACCCAGCGGGCGCCCACCACCCGGCGGGCGTGCTCCACCACCGACGAGAGGAGGCCCTCGACGTCGGGGGCGCCCACGAGCTGGGCCGCCGCCTCGAGGGCGTCGAGGCGGGGGTCGTGCAGCGCGTCGGCCACGCGCCGCACCTCCTCGACCGCGACGCCGTCCACCTGGCGCACCTCGCTGACCAGCAGGTCGACCAGCGAGTCGTCGGGCAGCTCGACCACCAGCTCGTCGACGGCCTGCCCGTTGTCGCGCTCGAGGATGTCGATGCCGACGACGTCGCCGCGCACCGCCCCGATGCGGCTAGCGACCTGCCCGAGCGCGCCCGGACGATCGGGTAGCCACATGCGGATCACGAACGTTCCCACGCCCCGGCACGTTAGGGACACGGTGTGAACCGATTGTTTCGGATCGGCGACGGCCGCGTGAGCACTGCGGCGCGATCGCGCCGGATCGGAGGCCGGAGCGCCACCACCGGGAGCGGCGCGCGGGCGACGAACAACCCGCTCGGAGCTGTAGCCCCTCCCGCACGGAGCGCAGTCGATGCGCGCGGCGGACGCCGAACGCGCGAGACTTCCCGTAACGCAACTGTCGTGACCGACCGGTCCTGGGGGATCGGACGACGATGCGGTCACACGACTGGGGAGCGAGCGCCCGGCCCGTGACAGCATCCAACACCAACGAGGCACGTCGACTCACATGAGCACCTCGGGAGAGCTGCCGGGTCTGCACGGGCGGATCACCATCCTCCCCGCGGACCCCGGGGACCGTGCTGCTGTGACCGAGCAGCTGGCACGGCTCCTGGCGCGCGCCCGCCACGACGTCCCCACCTCGCCCAGCGTGGCCCTCGGCCCCGCCGACTTCGCGGCGGCGTGCCGCGAGGCGGCGCTCCGCCGCGTCGAGGACCACGAGCGCGTGCGCGGCGAGCTGGCCGCCAAGCTGCGCCGGGCCCGCGAGCTCCAGGCCGTCACCGCCAACCGCCGCGACGAGGCGGCGGCCCGGGCCCGCCGGATGTCCGCCCACCTCGACGACTGCGACGCGCTGCTCGAGCGGGCGGGCGAGCTCACCAACGCGGCCGAGGAGGCCCGCCGGGCGCTCGACGCCCGCCGCCACGACGCCGAGACGGCCCGCAGCAAGCTGGCGCTCGTCGAGGAGCAGCGCGAGGCCGCCGGCCAGACCATCGACGACGCCGCCCGCCAGCTCCGCGACCTCGAGACCTCCGAGCTCGACGAGACGACGCTGCGGCGCGAGGTCGAGATGGCCAACCGCGCCCTGCAAGAGGCCGAGCAGGCCCACGCCGAGGCCAACGACGTGCTGCGACGCATCCAGCAGGCCATCGCCGGCCGCGCCGCCACCCGCGACCACATCCTCTACGAGCGGGCCGAGCTGGTCGCCCGGCTCGAGGCGCCCCTGGCCGACGCCACGCCCCTGCGCGACGCGCTGGCCGCGTTCGACGCCGAGACCCGTGTCGGCGAGCCCGACCTCGTCGCCCGCGAGCTGGCCCGCGAGTGGATCGAGGTCGACGGCGAGCTCGAGCGCATCGAGTCCGCCCTGCCCGAGCCGCCCTCGGCCGACGAGCTGGCCGCCGCCGAGCGCCGCCTGGCCCAGATCGAGCAGACGATCGCCGACCTCGAGTCGGCCGGCCACCGCGCCGACCTGCTGCCGGGGGCCCGCGACGAGATCGAGGCGGCGCACGAGGCCGTGCTCGACGCCGAGGAGTACGTCGACCAGTCGGGTGGGCACGAGGACGACCTGGCCCGGCTGCAGCAGGCGCGCGAGATCGAGCACGCGGTGCTGCAGCGCCACGGCTACGAGACCTACCTCGACGTCATCCTGGCCGGTCCCCGACCGGAGGGCGACGCCCAGGCCGACCTGCTCGACGCGCTGCGCGCCCGCCGGGTGGCCGAGGACACGGTGGCATCGCTGCGGGCGGCGAGCGAGCCGCCCGCCATCGTGACGACGCTGCGCACCCGCCGCGACCGCATCTACCGCGAGGCGGCCGACATGCTCGCCTGCGATCCCGGTCCCAACGTCGCCGAGCTGCTCTACGCCCACCCGGTCGTGCCGCCCAACCGCACGCGCGAGCTGGCGTCGGTCCTGGCCGGCTACGGCGTCGTGCCCGCCGGCGTCTCGGTGCGCGAGGCCGCCGTCTCGTGGCTGATCGAGCAGGACCACGAGATGGCCGACCGCGACGAGTGCCGGCGCGAGATCGATCGGCTCGACCGCGACCTGGTCGCCCTCGACGACGAGGACGCCCGTGCCCGGGAAGAGGCGCAGCGCGCCGACGCCGTGGCCAGCGCCACGCACGCCGACGTGGGCGCCACGCTCCACCGGGTGCGCACGCTCGAGGACGAGCTGTCCGACCGGGCCAGCCAGGACGAGCGCCGGCTGCAGCGCATCGCGGCGGCCGAGCAGCTCCGCGCCCAGATCGCCGCCGTCAGCGAGGCGCTCCAGCACTCCGAGGACGAGTACAACACGTCGCTCACCGCGGCCGAGGCGGGCGTCGCCACCGCCGAGGCCAGCGTCGAGCGGGCGACCGCCGCGCTGTCCGAGGCCGTGCGCCGGCTGCGGCGCATCTCCGAGGCCCTTCCTCCCGCCCTGCGCCCCCGGGCCGGCGACGACCC
>DASTFE010000110.1:0-3097 GCA_035708905.1 Acidimicrobiales bacterium
AGCGACTCGTAGCCGGGACCCAGCCGCTCGCCCGCACTGGTCTGCACCACCAGCAGCGGCCCGGACCGGGCACCCAGCTCGTCGCTCAGGTCGCCGACGGCGGCGCCGTCGATCAGCTCGGTGCACAGCGCGCTGTCGAACAGGTCGAGCGGGCGCGCCTCGCCGGGCCGGCCGGGCGCGGCAGCCGGTCGCGGCCCGGCCGACCGGGCGCGAGCGGCCTGCTCGACCAGCCGGCGCGGGTCGAGCACCGGCTCCCACAGCGCGACGGGCGCACCGCCGTGGCGCGTCGCCACGCGGGCGGCCACCAGGGCGCCGAGCCGGGCGCCGACGAGCCCGACGCGCTCGACGCCCGTGCGGTCGCGCAGCAGGTCGAGCGCCCGCGTGGCATCGTCGACCAGCGTGCCGAAGCTCACCGCGGCGGGGTCGCCGTCGCTCGGCGCCGTGCCCCGGGGGTGGAAGCGCTGGACGGCCACGCCCGCCCGCGCCAGGCGCCGGCCCAGCCGGGCGGCCCGCCCCTCGTCGACGCCGGCCCCGAACGGTGCGCCCAGGCACACCACCACGCCGGCCGCCGCCCCCGCCCGGGGGACGTGGCGGCAGCCGAGCATCTGCTCGGGCCAACCGAACTGCTCGACCTCGTCGCGCACGGCGCCGTCGCCGGGCGCGAACGCGACGACCGCACCCGCCGAGGCCTCGCCCGCCACCGCTCAGGCTCCGCCGGCGCCCGCGCCGGCGGGACGGCCGGTCGTGCCGCCGCCCGCCGCTCGCGTCGTCGTGTCGGGACGCTGTCGCGCCATGTGTCTGGACCGCCCTCCGCCCGGGACCTGTCACGCCGCACGCCGGGCACCGGGTGCACGGGTGACAGGCGAACTCGACGGCGGGGAGGCCCCCGCCGTCACCGGATTCTATGACCAGCCGACCACGCGTTGACAGGCCGGGGAGCCCGCCGCCCGCCGTGCTCCACGTGATCACCTCGACGCAGCGGCGGGGCGCCGAGACGTTCGCCGTCGACCTCGCCGCCGCGCTGGCCGCCCGCGGCCTGCCCTCCGAGGTGGTGGCGCTCGCGCCCAGCCGCTCGGTCGTCCCCGGCGGCGGCACCCACGATGTCCCCGTGCTCGGCGGGTCCCCGCTGGCGCCCGCCACCCTGCGGGCGCTGCGCCGGCGGGCCGCCGGGGCGCAGGTCGTCGTGGCCCACGGGTCGCGCACGCTGCCGGCCTGCGCGGCCGCCCTCGCCGGCCGGCGCGGCCCGGTCGTGTACCGCAGCATCGGCGACCCGGCCGCCTGGGCGGGCGGCGGCCTGCGCCGGGCCCGCACCCGCGTGCTGCTCGGCCGGATGGCGGCGGTGACCGTGCTGTGGCCGGCCGCCGGCGAGGCGGTGCGCGCCCTGTACGGCGTGCCTCCCGACCGCATCCACGTCGTCCCCAACGGCGTCCCCGCCGACCGCTGCCCGGTGCCCGACGCCGCGGCCCGCCGCGCCGCACGCCGCCGCCTGGGCCTGCCCGAGGATGCGCCGGTGGTGGCGGCAATCGGCGCCCTCAGCGCCGAGAAGCGGGTGGGCGACGCCGTCGCCGCCTGCGCGGCGCTGGACGGCGTGCACCTGCTGGTGGCCGGCGGGGGGCCCGAGCGCGACGCCCTCGAGCGGCAGGCCCGCCAGGCCGCACCGGGCCGGGTCCACCTCGCCGGCACCCTGCCGGGCGCAGGCGAGGCCCTGGCCGCCGCCGACGTGGTCGTGCTGGCCAGCAGGACCGAGGGCATGCCGGGCGTGCTCATCGAGGCCGGGCTGTCGGGCACCCCGGCGGTGGCCACCGACGTGGGCGGCGTGGCGCAGATCGTCCTCGACGGCGAGACGGGCGTGCTCGTCCCGCCGGGCGACGTGCCCGCCCTGACCGCGGGGCTGCGGCGGGCCCTGGGGGCGAGCGCAGCGCTGGGCGCCGCGGCCCGGCGCCACTGCCTGGCCTGCTTCGAGATCGGTCCGGTGGCCGACCGGTGGGCCGCGCTGGCGACGGCCCTCGGCGCCCGGCCCGACCCCGGCAGCGGTGGCGCACCGTGAGCCGTGGGCAGGGGCGGGCCGCGGCAGCCCCGGCGGCGGTCACCCGGCGGCGGTCGCCCGCCGGGCGTCCACTACCCTGCCGGGCACGGCTGACCACGGGCGGAAGGCGGCAGCGGTGACTCCCCGACCAGACGACGAGCAGCGCCCCATCCGCGTGCTCGTGCTCACCAAGGGGCTGGGCCGCGGCGGCACCGAGCGGCTGATCGTCGGCGCCGCCCGCCTCATCGACCGGGCCGCGTTCGACCTCGAGGTGGCCTACCTGCTGCCGTGGAAGGACGCCTTCGTCGCCGAGGTCGCCGCCACCGGCACGCCGGTGGTGTGCCTCGACGCCCCCCGGGCCACCAGCCTGGCGTGGGTCGCCCGCCTGCGGCGCCTGGTGCGCGAGCACGCCATCGACGTCGTCCACACCCACATGCCGCTGCCGGCTGCCATCGCCCGGGCGGCGCTGCCGGGCCGCCGCCCCGCCTTCGTCCACACCGAGCACAACATGTGGGACCGCTACCGGCTGCCGACCCGGTGGGCGAACGCCGCCACCTACCGCCGCAACGCGGGCGTGATCGCCGTGTCGGACGGCGTCGCCGCCTCGATCCGCTCGCGGGTGCCGGTCGAGGTGGTGGCGCACGGCACCGACCCCACGCTCGCCCGCACCGGGCCCGGCGCCCGGGCCGAGGCCCGGGCCCTGCTCGACCTCGACCCGGCGGCGCCCGTCGTCGGCACGGTCGGCAACTTCACCGCCAAGAAGGACCAGGCCACCCTCGTGCGGGCCGTCGCCGCGCTGCCGGCCGGCGAGCGGGCGCCGGTGCTCGTGCTCGTCGGGCTCGGCCCGCTCGAGGACGAGCTGCGGGCGCTGGCGCGCGAGCTGGGCGTGGCCGACCGGGTGGTGTTCGCCGGATCGCGCGACGACGTGTTCGCCCTGCTGCCGGCGTTCGACGTGTTCGCGCTGAGCTCGCGGTTCGAGGGCCTGCCGATCGCCCTGCTCGAGGCCATGGCCACCGGCGTCGCGCCGGTGGTCACCCGGGGGGGCGGGGTGCCCGAGGTGGTCAGGGACGG
>DASTFE010000111.1:0-3723 GCA_035708905.1 Acidimicrobiales bacterium
TGTGGGACGTCGCACCCGACGTGCTGACCCACCGCCTGGTGCTGTCGTACGAGGCAGTGGCCCAGGGAGTGGAGGCCGGGCACGTCGTCGCCGCGCTGCTGGCCACGGTGCCGGCGCCGCGGCTGACGCCCACCCAGGACGCGTCGGCCCGACCCGTGCCACCCGCGCCCGAGCCGCCCGCCGACGGCCCCCGACTCGTGCGCTCGGCATGAGCGCCGCCGCACCGGGCAGGGCCCTCGCCCCGCCACCCCGGGCCGCCGAGATCGCGCGCCGGCTCGAGCTCGCGCTCGCCCGCCGCGTCGACGGCGTGCTCCACGGCGACCACGCCGGTCGCGTGCCGGGCCTGGGCAGCGAGGCCGGCGAGACCCGCCGTTACGTCCCCGGCGACGACCCGCGCCGCATCGACTGGAACGTCACCGCCCGGGCGCAGGCACCGCACGTGCGCGACGCCGTCGCCGAGCGCGAGCTGGAGTCGTGGTTGGTCGTCGACCTGTCCGCCTCGACCGACTTCGGCACGGCCCGCTGCACGAAGCGCGACCTGGTGGAGGCGGCGGCGGGGGCGCTCGCCCTGCTGATGTCGCGGGCGGGTGACCGGGTCGGGGCCCACGTGCTCACCCCGGCCGGCATCGCCACGTTCCCCGCCCGCGCCGGCGGTGCGCAGGCGCGGGCGCTGCTGGACGCGCTGGCGGCGGCGCCCCGCCCCGATCGTCACCGCCTCCCGCCGGGCCGCGCGCCCGACCTCGGCGAGGCGCTCGACCGCGCCAGCCGGAACGCCCGGCGCCGCGGCCTGGTCCCCGTGGTGTCCGACTTCCCCGGCACCGGCGAGTGGGTGCCCGCCATGCGGTCGGTGGCCGCCCGCCACGAGATGCTCGCCGTCGAGGTGCTCGACCCCCGCGAGCTCGACCTGCCCGACGTCGGCCTCGTCGTGGTGGCCGACCCCGAGACGGGCGACGAGCGCGAGGTCCGCACCGACGACGCGGGCCTACGGCGCCGCTACGCCGAGGCGGCCCGGGCGCGGCGGCACGCCACCGCGGCGGTGCTGCGCGCCCGCGCCGTCGACCACCTCGTGCTGCGCACCGACCGCGACGCGACCGCCGACATGGTGGCCTGGCTCGCCGGGCGCCCTTGCCGCCTGGCCCACCTGCGGCACCGGCACGCGGTCGGCGCGGGAGGCGGTGGGCGGCCGTGAGGTTCCTCGTCGAGTGGCGCCTCTTCCTGCTGGTCGGCGTGGGTGCCCTCGCGGGCATGTGGGCTGCGGTGGCCCGGCAGCGCCGTCGCCACGTCCTGCGCTTCACCAACGTCGAGCTGCTCGACGTCGTCGCGCCCCGCGACCCCGGCTGGCGGCGTCACGTCCCGCCCGTGATCTTCCTCGTGGCGCTGGCCGCGCTGGTGCTCGGGTTCGCTCGCCCGGTGCGGGCCACCCGGGTGGCGGACGAGCGGGCGACGGTCGTGCTGGCCGTCGACACGTCGCTGTCGATGGAGGCCAACGACGTCGACCCCGACCGGCTGACGGTGGCCCGGCAGGCCGCCCGCGCGTTCGTGGCCGACCTGCCCGGCGAGCTCGACGTGGGGCTGGTGACCTTCAACGGCACCACCGCGGTCGCCGCTGCGCCCTCGCGGGACCGCGAGGCGCTGGTGGCGGCCATCGACGCCATGGACCTGGGCGAGGGAACGGCGATCGGCGAGGCGATCTACACCGCGCTCAACGCAGTGGCCGCCGCGCCGCAGGGCGACGACGACGCGCCGGCGCCCGCCCGCATCGTGCTGATGTCGGACGGCGAGACGACCGCGGGCCGTCCGAACGAGGAGGCCGCCCGGGCCGCGGCCGACGCCGGCGTGGCCGTCGACACGATCGCCTTCGGGACGCCCGACGGCGTCATCGACGACCCCCTCGGCGGGACGACGCCCGTGCCGGTGGCCCCGGGACCCCTGGCCGACATCGCCGCCGCGACCGGGGGCACGGCGTTCGAGGCCGGGTCGCTCGGCGAGCTGAGCGCGGTGTACGCCGACATCGGCCGCGTCGTCGGGCACGACGAGGTCGACCGGGACGTCAGCGGCTGGTTCGTCGGCGCCGGCATCGCCCTCCTGGCGGTGGCCGCGTCGCTGTCGGTGCTCTGGTTCCAGCGCCTGCCGTGAGCAGCGAGGACCGGGCGGGCGGTCGCCGCCAGGCCGGTGGGGGCTGCCGGACGGGCCGTCAGGCTCCGGCGCCGACCGTCTCGCTGACCACCTTCGACGAGCCCCCGGGCTGCATCGTCACGCCGTAGAGGCAGTCGGCGGCCTCCATCGTGCGCTTCTGGTGGCTGACGATGATGAGCTGCGCCTCGCGGCGGAACTCGCCGACGAGGTCGAGGAAGCGGTGCAGGTTGACGTCGTCGAGGGCCGCCTCGACCTCGTCCATCACGTAGAACGGCGACGGGCGGCTGCGGAACACGTCTAACAGGTAGGCCAGCGCGGTCAGCGACCGCTCGCCGCCCGACAGCAGCGACAGCTTCTTCACGTTCTTGCCCGACGGCTTGGCCTCGATCTCGATGCCGGTGTTGAGCAGGTCGTCCGGGTCGGTGAGCCGCAAGCGCCCCACGCCCCCGGGGAACAGCGTGGCGAAGAGCTGGTCGAAGTTCTCGCTCACGTCCGCGAAGGCGGCGGCGAACACCCGCACGATCTCGTCGTCGATCGCCCGGATCACCTTGTTGAGCTCGCGCCGGCTGCCCTTGACGTCGTCGAGCTGCTCGGTCAGGAAGTCGTGGCGCTCGGACAGGGCCTCGAACTCCTCGAGCGCCAGGGGGTTGACCGGCCCCATCACCCGCAGCTCGCGCTCGAGCTCGCGCACCCGCACCGTCGGCGTCATGCCGTCGGGAAGGTCGGGCGGCGCCGCGGCCACCGCCGCCTCGGGCTCGACGTCCAGCTGGGTGCGGCAGACGTCGATCGCCTGCTCGAGCCGCAGGCGGACCTCGGCCTCGTCGAGCTCGATGCGCTGCAGCCGCTCACGCGTCTCGGCGAGCGAGCGCTCGGCGGTGGTCCGCTCGCGCCGCTGCCCGTCGAGCCGAACCGACAGGGCCCGCTGCGCCGCGGTCTCGCGCCGGCGGCGTTCGTGCATGTCGGCCAGGTGCTGCTCGATCAGCGCCAGGCGGTCGCCGACGAAGCGCGCCAACCGGTCGAGCGCCAGCTCGTTGGCGTCGAGGTCGACCCGCCGCTCCTCGGCCTGTCGGCGGGCCTCGACCGAGCCGGCGAGGCGCTGCTCGACGTCGGCCAGGCGGCGCTGCAGGAACGTGTTGCGGTCGGCGAGCGCGGTGCGCCGCTTGTCGAGGTCGGTGCGGCGGGCGGCCACCTGCCTGGCCTGGTCGTCGAGGCGCTGGCGGGCCTCGCTCATGGCCTGCGCCCGCTGGCGCAGCGCGGTCTCCTCCGCCTCGAGCCGGGGCAGCTCGGCCGCCAGCTCGGCCGCCCGCTCACGGTCGCGGGCCAGCCGGTCGGCGGTGGCGCCCTGCTGCTCGGCCAGCAGGTCGAGCTCGGCGAGGGTGTCGTCGCGCTCGCGGGCGGCCCGCTCGCGCGCCGCGGCGGCCGCCACCGCGGCGGCGCGGTGCCGGTCGAGGGCCTTGGTGGCCGCCGCCTCGGCGGCGCGAGCCTCGTCGAGCGCCGCCCGGGCGGCGCGGTGGACGGCGAGCGCCTCGTCCGCCGCCACGGACGCGGCCGCCGACCGCACGCGCGCTTCGTCGAGGGCCGCACCGG
>DASTFE010000112.1:0-5102 GCA_035708905.1 Acidimicrobiales bacterium
AGGCGGCGACCGCCACCGCGGTGACGGCGCCCACCAACCTCGACACGTCCGACCCGGTGCTCCACCTGCTGCGCCGCACCACCTTCGGGCCCCATCCCGAGCTGGTCGACGAGGTGCGCAGCGCCGGCATCGACGGCTGGCTCGCCGCCCAGCTCGACCCGGCGGCCATCCCCGACCCGCTCGGCGACCTGGCCTGGCACTCCTTCCCGCTGGCCAGCGCCGACCCGCCCACCATCCGAGCGTCGATCGAGCGCACCACCTGGGGCGCCATGCACGAGCTCAGCCAGGCCACCTTCGCCCGCCAGCTGTGGTCGCAGCGCCAGCTCCACGAGGTGATGGTCGACTTCTGGGCCAACCACCTCAACGCGCCGTCGCCCGGCCCCGGCAGCTGGGACGTCGGCGCCTCGTACCACGCCCAGGTCATCCGCCCGCACGCGCTGGGGACGTTCGCCGACATGCTGGTGGCCGCCGGGCGCCACCCGGCGATCCTGCGGTACCTCACGGCAGCCCAGTCCACCAAGGACGCGGTCAACGAGAACCTGGGGCGCGAGGTGCTCGAGCTGCACACGGTCGGCGTGGCGTCCGGCTACACCGAGCAGGACGTCCGCAACAGCGCCTACATCCTCACGGGGCGCACGGTCGTCGGCGAGGACGGCGGCGACGACGAGGGCACCTTCCGCTACGACCCCGACAAGCACTGGGTGGGGCCCGTGGCCGTGCTCGACTTCCGTCACGACAACGGCAGCGCCGACGGTGGCCTCGAGGTGGGCGACGCCTACCTGCGGTACCTCGCGACCCACCCGGCCACCGCCGAGACCATCGCCCGCAAGCTGGCGGTGCGGTTCGTCGCCGACGTCGCCCCCCAGACGCTGGTCGACCGCCTGGCCGCCGCCTACCTCGAGCACGAGACGGCGATCGTCCCGGTCCTCGAGACGCTGTTCCGCTCGTCCGAGTTCTGGGCGGCGGTGGGCCAGAAGGTGCGGCGCCCGGCCGAGAACATCGCGGCCAGCGTCCGCGCCCTCGGCGCCGTGCCGACCGGCGACATCCCCCACAGCGTGCGGGCGCTGTCGAACGCCGCCCAGCGCGCCGGCCACCGGCCGCTGAGCTGGCAGGGGCCCAACGGTTACCCCGACGTCCACGCCGCGTGGCGCTCGGCCGGCACGATCGTCGAGGTGTGGAACGTCCACCGGATGCTGGTCGGCGACTGGCAGGACGGCCTCACCCGGCCCGAGCCCGCCGCCCTGGTCGACGGCATGCCGGCCGACTCCGTCGGCGACCTCGTCGACAGCCTGTGCCGGCGGCTGTGCTTCCAGGTGTTCCAGCCCCCGCACCGCCAGGCCCTCGTCGACTTCCTCGGCGGCGACGCGGCCGCCCCCGCCGGCCCGCTGCTCGGCGACCACCGGGCGGCCGACGCCGTCACGCTGGTCCTCGACTCGCCCTACTTCTCGCTGCGGTGAGGTGACTGCGCCGTGACCGACGACTGCACGCTCACCCGGCGCCGGCTGCTGGCCGGCGCCGCCGCCACCGGCCTCGCCACGCTCGCGGCGCCGCTGGTCGACGTCCGGGCCGCGTTCGGCGACCCCGCGGCGACGGGCACCCTGGTGGTGGTGTTCCTGCGCGGGGGCATGGACGGCCTGTCCGCGGTCGTCCCCGCCGACGACCCCCACCTGGCCGCGGCGCGGCCCGGCATCGGCGTGCCGACCAGCACCCTGCTGCCGCTCGACCGGGGCTTCGGCCTGCACCCCGCCCTCGCACCGCTGCACGAGCTGTGGACGGCCGGCCGCTTCACGGCCGTGCCCGCCGTGTCGACGCCGGACATCTCCCGTAGCCACTTCCAGGCCCAGGACTGCCTGGAGCGCGGCGGCTCGTCGGCGGGCGCCGTCGAGGGCTGGCTCGACCGGGTGCTCGACGTCACCGAGCCCGGCGCCGCCTTCCAGGCCGTCACCGTGGGCCCCACGCTGGCGCGGGCGCTGGCGGGCGACCAGGGCGCGGTGGCGCTGCCCGACGTCGACGCGTTCGCGCTGCACGCCGGCGGCGACGACGCCGACCGGTACGCCGCCACGACCCGGGCGATCACGGCGCTCCACGAGGGGCTCGACCACCCGCTGGCCGCCGACGTCGCCACCGCCCTCGACGGGCTGGGCACCGCCGCGCTCGTCTCGGCCGCCGGCTACCAGCCCGCGGCCGAGTACCCGGAGGGTGACCTCGGCCACAACATGGCCGAGGTGGCCAGGCTCATCAAGGCCGGCATCGGCCTGCGGATCGCGTGCGTCGACGTCGGTGGGTGGGACATGCACGTCGACCTGGGCACCGTCGACGGCGGGGCGATGCAGCGCGAGCTGACGACGCTGGGGGGCGCCCTCGCCGCCTTCGCCACCGACCTGGGTGGCGAGATCGACCGGGTGACCGTCATCGTGATGACCGAGTTCGGCCGGCGTGTCGAGCAGAACGCCAACGGCGGCACCGACCACGGTCACGGTGCGACCGTGCTGCTGCTGGGCGGCGGCCTTGCCGGTGGCACCGTCCACGGCACCTGGCAGGGCCTGGCGCCCGACGTGCTCGAGCAGGGCGACGTGCCGGGTTGGAACGACTACCGCGACCTGCTCGCCGAAGTGGCCGGCGCCCGCCTCGGCGTCGCCGCCGGCGACATGGCGACCGTCTTCCCGGGCCACCGCGTGCAACACATCGGCGTCATGCGCTGACGCCCGGATTGGGCCTGCCAGCGGGAATGCGTGGCATCGTTGCCGCCGTTACGTAGCATGGACCAGTTGCCTAGAACAGAGGTCACACCGCTTGGCGAAGACAAAAGACGACGCATTCATCCTCGAAGGACGCACCGAGGAGGCCCTCAAGGGGGGCCACTTCCGCATCGCGCTCGACAACGGCCACGAGGTGCTGGGGCACCTGAGTGGCAAGATGCGCAAGAACCGCATCCGCATCCTGCCGGGCGACCGGGTGCAGGTCGAGGTGTCGGCATACGACCTCAGCCGGGGTCGCATCACCTACCGGTACAAGTAGCGGCACCGGTAGATTTGTCGGCGAGTTGGTCGCCCGGATCGACTCGGTACCGGAGAGAGAGAGCATTGCCTACAGGAACGGTGAAGTTCTTCAACGCGGAGAAGGGCTTCGGATTCATCTCGCGAGACAGTGGTGACGACGTGTTCGTCCACTTCTCCAACATCGAGGCAGAGGGTTACAAGACCCTCGAAGAGGGTCAGACGGTCGAGTTCGAGATCGGCCCGGGTCGGAAGGGCGACGAGGCGAAGAACGTCCGGGTGATCTGACGACACCACTCCGTCCGACGACGAACCGCCGGCGCTGCCGGCGGTTCGTGCATTTTCCGCCACGGTCCGGTTCGCCCGTTCTCCGGGCTCGCGCCCGCAGTGGTGACTACAGTGCGTGGCGGGCTGATGATCCAGGATGCCGAGCTTCCGGATGTCGTGCGAGCGGCGGGACGTGGTGAGCACTGGGCGCTCACCCAGCTCTTCCGCGCCTACCAGCCCGGTCTGCTGCGGTACCTGCGGGCCCACGAGGCCGGCGCGGCCGACGACCTCGCCAGCGAGGTGTGGATCGGGGCCGCTCGCGGCCTCGCCCAGTTCACCGGCGACGAGGCGGACTTCCGGGCCTGGCTCTTCACGATCGCCCGCCGGCGCCTGATCGACCACCGCCGGCGGGTGGCCCGGCGGCGCACGGTCGCGGTCGCCGCCGACACCCTCGATCTGGTGATCGACCAGGTGTCCGATGACGACCCCGCCGGCACGGTCGTCGACCTCCTGGGCGCCCAGGGCGCCGTGAACGCACTGGTCGCCGAGCTGACGCCCGAGCAGGCCGAGGCCGTGCTGCTTCGGGTCGTGGCCGGCCTGCCGGTGGCCGAGGTCGCCGCCATCATGCGGCGCCCGCCGGGCACCGTGCGGGTGCTGTGCCACCGGGCGCTGCGCCGCCTCGCGGGCCGGCTCGACCAGGAGGTGCGGTCGCGGTGAGCCCCGACCGCGAGGACCTCTGGGCCGACATGGCCCAGTTCGACACGCGCCTCGCCGACGGCGTGTGGGACGGCGACGTCCACGACCCCGACGCCCCCGCCTGGTACGCCGAGCTGGTGGCCCTCATCCGCCGCGCCCGCGAGCCGGCCGAGCCCCACGAGCTCGCCGACGAGCCCGCGATGGTCGCCACGATGCGCCGCGCCGCCCTCCGCCAGCGCGTTCCGGCGCGGCGACGGGGCGTGCGGGGCGCCGCCCGCGTCGTGGCCATGAAGCTCACCGCCGCGGCGGCCACCACCCGCATGGCCGGCGTCGCGGCGGCCGCCGCCACGGGCGCGGTGGCCACCGTGGCCGTCACGATGGCGGTGCCGGCGATCAGCCGCCACGTCGTGCCCATGATCCGCGACCAGGGCCGACCGGCCGCCGTGTCGCCCGCATCCCCGGCCGACCAGCGGGGCGAGGCGCCGGGCTGCGACGACGAGTACTCGTACTGCATCATCGACGACCCCGCCCCGATCACCGCGTCCGTACCCCCGCCCACCGACGAACCTGCCGACCCGGCCCCGCCGGCCACCGAGCCGGCGTCCGGCACGACGGCGACCACCGCACCCGCCTCGGCAGGCCCGCCGCCGACGACCGCGCCGGTCGTCAGCGTGCAGGCGGCGCCGAGCCCGCCGACCACCGTGGCGCCGGCGCCGCCGGCCCCGCCGACCAGCACCACCGTCGACACCAGCACCACGACCACGACCGGCACCACCCCCGACACCGCGGTCACGGACACGACCCCCGGCAGGGGCACCGCGGTCACCGGCAACGGCGCCGGTAGCGCGGCCACCGGCGCGACCGACCCCGAGCCGGCCACCGGCATCCCGGCCGGCGCGGGCAACGCGGCCGGCACCGGGCCCCCGCCGGGAAACGGCCCGGACCACTGGACAGCCGGCGCCGCCTCTGCCGACGATCCACCCGCCCACCACGCGTCCGAGGCCGCCACCACCGGCCCGGTGGTCGCAGCCGCCGGCCCGCCCGGGGCCGACCCGCCGGCCCCGCCGGGCGAGCCCCGGGTCGAGGGCGACGGCGGCGCCCGGGCCACCGGGGGTTCCCACGCCGCCGGCGGCCCCCGGCGGT
>DASTFE010000113.1:0-11695 GCA_035708905.1 Acidimicrobiales bacterium
CAACGCCGTCGAGGCGACCGTGACCGACCTCACGTTCCAGGGCGCGATGGTGCGCCTGTCGCTCACCGCCGCCGACGGCGCGCCGATCGTCGCCCAGCTCGGCCACGACGTCGACCTGCCGCTGCTGCGGCCCGGTGACCGCGTGTGGGCGAGCTGGCCCGCCGGCGCGTCGCTGGTGCTGCCGGCCGCCGACATCCCCACCTCCGAAGATCTCGAAGAGATGTTCGACGACGGCTGACCGCCCCGCCGGACGCACCGCCGCATCCACGAGGAGCACCGACCATGTCAGGGACCTACAGGACCGAACCGACCCTCATCGACGTCATCGCCCGCGCGCAGGCCGCCCGGCGCCGCGTGCCGAACCTGAGCCGCCGGCGCTTCCTCGGCCGCGGCGCCGCCGGCGCGGCCGCGGTCGTGCTGGGGCCGGCCTTCCTCGCCGCCTGCGGCGACGACGACGATGACGCGGCCACGGGGGGCGGAGGCGGTGGTGGTAGCGACACCCTGCGGGTGTCGAACTGGCCGTTCTACATCTCGTCGAACTTCGTGTCGGACTTCGAGGCCGCCTCGGGCCTGACCGTCGACTACAAGGAGGACTTCAACGACAACGAGGAGTGGTTCGCCAAGGTCAAGGACTCGCTGGCCGCGGGCCAGGACATCGGCACCGACCTCGTGATCCCCACCGAGTACATGGCCGGACGCCTCATCCGGCTCGAGTGGCTGGCCGAGCTCGACGACGCCAACATCCCCAACAAGGGGAACCTGCGCGACGACCTGCTGGACTCGACCGCCGATCCCGACCGGCGCTACTCGCTGCCGTACATGTCGGGCATGGTCGGCCTGGCCTACGACCGCAGCGCCACCGGGCGCGACATCACCACCGTCGAGGACCTCTGGGACCCCGCGTTCGCGGGCCGCGTGACGCTGCTCTCCGACGTGCAGGACGGGCTCGGCATGGTGATGCTGTCGCTCGGCGACGACCCCGCGGACCCCACGACCGAGGCCGTGCAGCGCGCGGCCGACAAGGTGGCCGAGGAGAAGGACAAGGGCCAGATCCGCCGGTTCACCGGGAACGACTACGCCGACGACCTGGCCGCGGGCAACGTGGCCATCGCCCAGGCCTACTCGGGCGACGTCGTCCAGCTCGCGGCCGACAACCCGAACCTGCAGTTCGTGGTGCCGGACGCCGGCGGCACCACCTTCGTCGACGTGATGGTCATCCCCACGACCACCCGCAACAAGGCCGGGGCCGAGGCGTGGATGGACTTCGTCTACGACCGGGCCAACTACGCGGAGCTGATCGCCGAGGTGCAGTTCGTGCCCGTGCTCAGCGACATGACCGACGAGCTCGAGGCCATCGACCCCGAGGTCGCCGCCAACCCGCTGATCAACCCGCCCCAGGACATCCTCGACAAGCTGGTGATCTGGCCGGTGCTCACCGACGAGCAGGACGCGGAGTTCACCACCATCTTCGCGGAGGTCACGGGCGAGTGACGGCGGTGGCCGGCGGCGCCACGGCGGGGCGGCGGCGCAGCCGCGTCGCGCCCTACCTCATGGTGCTGCCGGCCATCGCCTACCTGGGCGTCTTCTTCGTGGTGCCGCTGTGGTCGCTGCTGCGCACGTCGCTGTCGCGCAACACCGGGTCGGTGTTCCTGCCGACGCTCGAGTTCGACTGGGCGTTCGCCAACTACGGCGACGCCTTCAGCGACTTCCGCGACCAGATCGTGCGGTCGTTCGTGTACGCCGGGGTGGCCACGCTCGTGTGCCTGGTGCTGGCCTACCCACTGGCCTACGTCATCGCCTTCAAGGCCGGCCGCTACCGCAACCTGCTGCTGGGCCTGGTGATCCTGCCGTTCTTCGTCACCTTCCTCGTGCGCACGCTGGCCTGGAAGACGATCCTGGCCGACGACGGCTGGGTGGTGTCGGCCCTCGGCGGGATCAGCCTGCTGCCGAGCGAGGGGCGCCTGCTCTCGACGAGCTGGGCCGTCGTCGGCGGGCTGGTCTACAACTTCCTGCCCTTCATGGTGCTGCCGCTTTACGTCAGCCTCGAGAAGATCGACCCCCGGCTGATCGAGGCCGCCGGCGATCTGTACTCCACGAGCTGGCGGGGCTTCCGCAAGGTGGTGGTGCCGCTCTCGATGCCCGGCGTCGTGGCCGGCAGCCTGCTGGTGTTCATCCCCGCGGCGGGTGACTTCATCAACGCCCAGTACCTGGGCGGCACCCAGACCACGATGATCGGCAACGTCATCCAGCGGCAGTTCCTGGTCGTCAAGGACTATCCGGCCGCCGCCGCGCTCAGCTTCGTGCTGATGGCGATCATCCTCGCCGCGGTGCTCGCCTACACCCGGGCCCTGGGGACGGACGACCTCGTATGACGCGGGCGCGACCGGGGCCGCGGTGGGGTGAGGTGGCGTTGCGCCTCGCCGCGGCCGCCGTGCTCGTCTACCTGTTCATCCCCATCGCGGTGATCGTGTTGTTCTCGTTCAACGACCCCCGCGGGAAGTTCAACCTCACCTGGAAGGGCTTCACCCTCGACAACTGGGCCGACCCGTTCCGGTACCCCCAGCTCACCGAAGCGCTCGAGACCAGCCTCCAGGTCGCCGCCCTGTCGACGGCGGTGTCGGTCGTGCTGGGCACGCTGGTGGCAGTCGCCCTGGTGCGCCAGCGCTTCCGGGGCGACGGCGCGGTCGACACCTTCCTCGTGCTGCCCCTCACCGCTCCCGAGGTGGTGATGGGCGCGTCGCTGCTGACGCTCTTCATCGACCTCGAGTGGAACCGTGGATTCACCACCATCGTCGTCGCCCACATCATGTTCGAGGTCAGCTTCGTGGCCCTCACGGTCAAGGCGCGGCTGCGGGGGTTCGACTGGACCCTCGAGGACGCGGCGATGGACCTCGGGGCGACGCCGGCCCGCACGTTCCTGCGGGTGACCCTGCCCCTCATCGTGCCGGGCATCGTCGCCGCCGCCATGCTGTCGTTCGCCCTGTCGCTCGACGACTTCATCATCACGTACTTCAACAGCGGCTCGACCGTGACCTACCCGCTGTACGTGAACGCCGCCACCAGGACCAGCCTGCCACCCCAGATCAACGTGCTGGCCACGTCCATCCTCGTCGTCAGCCTCGCGCTGCTGGGGCTGGCGACGGTGTGGCAGCGCCGGCGCCTGACGACCTGACCCGCGACCCCCAGGAGCCTTCCGTGACGCTCTCTCCCGAGGCACTGCAGCAGACCGCCCGCGACCACCTGTGGGGCCACTTCTCCCGGCTCACCCCCGGGGCCGACGGCGTGGCGGTCATCGAGCGGGGCGAGGGGAGCTACGTGTGGGACAGCCGCGGCAAGCGCTACCTCGACGGCCTGTCGGGCCTGTTCACCGTGCAGGCGGGCCACGGCCGGCGCGAGATGGCCGAAGCCGCCGGGCGCCAGGCGAGTGAGCTGGGCTACTTCCCGCTGTGGACCTACGCCCACCCCACGGCCATCGAGCTGGCCGGGCGGCTGGCGGCCCTCGCGCCCGGCAACCTCAACCGGGTGTTCTTCACCACCGGCGGGGGCGAGGCCGTCGAGTCGGCCTGGAAGCTGGCGCAGCAGTACTTCGCCGCCAAGGGCCAGCCGCGGCGGCGCAAGGTGATCTCCCGCGACCTGGCCTACCACGGCACCACGATGGGGGCGCTCTCGATCACCGGCCTCGCGGCCATCCGGGCACCCTTCGAGCCGCTGGTGCCCGGCGCGTTCCACGTCCCCAACACCAACCGCTACCGGTGCCGCTACTGCTCGGCCGCCCCGCAGTGCACGCTCGCGTGCGCGGACGAGATCGAGGCCGCCATCGAGCGCGAGGATCCCGAGACGGTGGCCGCCGTCTACCTCGAGCCGGTGCAGAACTCGGGCGGGTGCTTCACCCCCGCCGACGGCTACTTCGCCCGGGTGCGCGAGATCTGCGACCGCTACGGCGTGCTGCTGGTGTCCGACGAGGTGATCTGCGCCTTCGGGCGCCTGGGCGCCATGTTCGGTGCCGAGCGGCTCGGCTACCAGCCCGACATGATCACCATGGCCAAGGGCCTGACCTCGGGCTACTCGCCGCTCGGCGGCGTGCTGGTCGGCGACCACATCGCCGAGCCGTTCCTCGAGCCGGGGGCGTCGTTCCTGCACGGCATCACCTTCGGCGGCCACCCGGTGAGCTGCGCGGTGGCGCTGGCCAACCTCGACGTGTTCGAGCGCGAGGGCCTGGTCGACCGGGTGCTCACCTACGAGGACGACTTCCGGGCCGCGCTGGAGTCGCTCACCGACCTGCCGATCGTGGGCGAGGTGCGCGGAATGGGGTACTTCTACGGCATCGAGCTCGTGAAGGACCCCGACACCCGAGAGACGTTCGACGACGACGAGTCCGAGCGGCTGCTGCGCGGCGTGCTCACCCCCCGCCTGTTCGAGCAGGGGCTGATCTGCCGCGCCGACGACCGGGGCGATCCGGTGATCCAGCTCGCCCCGCCACTGGTGGCCGGGCCCGACCAGTTCGACGAGATCGCGTCCGCCATACGGGACGCGCTGGTCCACGCCATGAAGGAGATGTCCGGGTGAGTCTGCGCGTCGGCGTCCCCGCCGAGACCAAGATCGACGAGTTCCGCGTGGCGGTCACCCCCGAGGGGGTCCGCGAGCTGCGCATGCACGACATCGAGGTGCTCGTGCAGGCCGGGGCGGGGGCGGGGTCGAGCCTGCCCGACGACGCCTACCGGCGGGCCGGGGCAGAGATCGTGGACGACCCCGCCGAGGTGTGGGAGCGGGCCGAGCTGATCTGCAAGGTCAAGGAGCCGCTGGAGGAGGAGTTCGCCTACTTCCGCGCCGACCTCACCCTGTTCACCTACCTCCACCTCGCCGCCTACCCCAAGGTGGCCGACGCCCTGCTGGCCAGCGGCATGACCGGCATCGCGTACGAGACGGTGCAGCTCGACGACGGCGGCCTGCCGCTGCTCGCCCCCATGAGCGAGGTCGCCGGACGCATGTCGGTGCAGATCGGCGCCCACTTCCTCGAGCGTCACAACGGCGGGCGGGGCGTGCTGCTGGGCGGCGCCCCCGGCGTGCGGCCGGCGCGGGTGGTGGTGCTCGGCGCCGGCAACGTCGGCTGGAACGCGGCGTGGATGGCGGCCGGCCTCGAGGCCGAGGTCGACCTGCTCGACAAGAACGTCGACCGCCTGCGCCACGCCGACCAGATCCAGATGGGCCGGGTCACCACCCTGGCGTCCAACCGGGGGACCGTCGAGCAGGTGGTGCCCGAGGCCGACCTGGTGATCGGTGCCGTGCTCGTGCCCGGCCGCCGGGCGCCCGTCGTCGTCACCGAGGAGATGGTGCGGGCGATGAAGCCCGGGGCCGTCGTCGTCGACATCGCCATCGACCAGGGCGGGTGCGTCGAGACCTCGCACGAGACCACCCACCAGGATCCCGTCTACGAGGCGCACGGCGTGCTGCACTACGCGGTCGGCAACATGCCGGGCGCCGTGCCCAACACCTCGACCTACGCGCTGACCAACGTCACGCTGCCGTACCTGGCCGAGCTCGCCCGGCTGGGGGTGGCCGAGGCGGTCGGCCGCGACGCGCCGCTGGCCCTCGGGGTCAACACCGCCGGCGGCCACGTGGTCAACCCCGCGGTCGCGGATTCGCTCGAGCGGCCGTCGGCGGCGCTCGACACCGTGCTGGCGGGGCTCTCACGGCCGTGAGCCCGCGACCCTCGGTGGCCATCGACGAGATCGACAAGGCGATCATCCGCGAGCTGCAGCTCGACGGGCGCATGCCCTACGCCAAGCTGGGGCCGGCCGTGGGCCTGTCGCAGGCGGCGGTCCGCCAGCGGGTGCAGCGCCTGATCGAGCACGGCGTCATGCAGGTGGTGGCGGTCACCGATCCCCTCATGCTGGGCTTCGGCCTCGAGGCCATGGTGGGCGTCGAGGTCGAGGGCGACATCCGGGCGGTCGCCGCCAAGCTGGCCAAGATCGACGAGGTCAGCTACGTGGTGGTCACCAGCGGCCGGTTCGACCTGCTGGTCGAGGTGGTCTGCCGCGACAACGAGCAGCTGCTCGCCGTCGTCAACGACGTGATGCGCTCGCTGCCCGGCGTCCGCACGACCGAGACGTTCACGTACCTGCACCTCGAGAAGCAGACCTACTCGTGGGGCACCGGCTGACGGGCCGGTGGGCGGCCCGGGTCAGCTGTCGAAGCCGACGCCGAACCGGTCGAGCAGGCGCAGCCACGGGCCCCGGCGCCCCCCGTCGGCGTCGGCCCGGGCGAGCGCCCGGCGCGTCGCCGCGATGGCGACCCACCGCAGCGGCTCGGGCGGGAAGGGCACCGGGGGGCGGCGCACGGCCGTGAGCCGGGTCCGCTCGGTGGGCTCGCCGGCCAGCAGGTCGAGGGCGACCCGGGCGCCGAAGCGGCTGGCGCCCACCCCCAGGCCCGTGTAGCCGACCGCCCACGCCAGCCGGCCCCGGAACCGGGTGCCGGCGGTGAACATGAACCGTGACGTCGTGGCGATGGGGCCGCCCCAGCGGTGGGTGAACCGCACGCCGTCGAGCTGGGGGAAGGTGGCGAGGAAGTGCTCGGCCAGCGTGCGCGCCGTGCGGTCGTCCTGCTCGTGCTCGGGGCCGACCCCGCCGCCGAAGTGGTAGAGCGCGTCCCAGCCGCCCCACAGGACGCGGCCGTCGGGCGTGGGCCGGTAGTAGTGGAACCGGTTGCCGCCGTCGGACAGGCCCTGCCGGCGCCGCCAGCCCAGCGACGCCCACTGGGCATCGCTCAGCGGCTCGGTCACCAGGACGTGGTCGTAGACGGGCACCACCGCGCGCCGGATCGGCGCGACCAGCCCGGGGAAGGCGTTGGTGGCGAGCAGCACCTGGCGGGCCCGCACGTGCAGGTGGGGCCCACGCAGCACCAGGGCCCGGCCGCCCGCGCCGACGCCGGTCACCGGCGAGTGCTCGTGCACCCGGGCGCCCGCCCGACGCACGGCCGCGAGCAGGCCCCACGCCAGCCGGGCGGGATCGACCAGACCGCCGTGCGAGCGCTGCCACACGCCGCCCAGGTAGGTGGGCGAGCGCACATCGGCCTGCATGGCCGGGCCGTCGAGCACCTCGACGTCCTCGCCCAGGTCGCGCAGCAGGGCGGCGTGCTCGGGAAGCTCGTCGGCCTGCCAGGGCGCCACCGCCACCGTGAGGTCGCCCACCGGCTCGAACGCCGCGTCGATGCCCAGCGCGTCGAGGTCGCGGAGCAGGCCGTCGTAGTTGTCGTTGCCCAGGCGGTGCAGGGTCGCCAGTTCGTCGGGGAAGTGCGCCCGGCCGTTGGCCGCGCCGTGGGTGACCGAGGCCGAGAGGAAGCCGCCGTTGCGGCCCGACGCACCGAGTGCGACGGTGCCGGCCTCGAGCACCAGCACGTCGCGGCCGGGGTCGTCGGCCAGGGCCTGGCGGGCGGCCCACAGGCCCGTGTAGCCACCGCCGACGATCGCCAGGTCGGCCTCGGCGGTGCCGGTCAGCGGCGGGGACGGCTCGGGGGTGTCGGGCCGGTCGAGCCAGAACACCGCCGGCGCCGCGTCGACCAGAGCCCGCGCCGCGGGCGACGTCACGCCCGGGCCGGCCGCCCTGCCGGCGCCACCTCGGCCAGCGCCTCGCCGAGCGCGCCCACGCACAGGTCGAGGTCGTCGTCGTCGATCACGAGCGGCGGGCAGAAGGCGATGGTCGTGGCGCCGATCGGGCGGGCGATCACGCCCCGGGTAAGCATGGCGTCGCGCACGGCGACGGGGTCGGTGCCGGTCGGCACCTCGACGGCCCAGATGGCGCCCTCGCCCCGGACGGCGGCGACCGCCCCCTGCTCGTGCAGGCGGCGGAGGCCGCCGCCGAGCCGGTCCGCGATGTGGGGCACCCGGTCGAGCAGGCCGTCGTCGCGCAGCAGGTCGAGGTTGGCGAGCGCGGCGGCGCACGCCGTCGGGTGGCCGCTGTAGGTGTAGCCGTGGCGCAGCACGAAGCTGTCGTCGTCCTCGATGGCGGCCCGCACCCGGGGACCGACCACGACACCACCCAGGGGCTGGTAGCCGGAGGTGACGGCCTTGGCGAAGATGATCATGTCGGGCGTGACGCCGGCGACCGCGGCCGCGAACCACGCACCGAGCCGGCCGAAGCCGGTGATCACCTCGTCGAACACCAGCAGGGCACCGTGCTCGTCGCACAGCTTGCGCAGCCCGGCCAGGTAGCCGGGTGCGGCGGGGTGCACGCCGCCGGCGCCGATCACGGGCTCGGCCACGACGGCGGCGATCTCGCCGCCGCGGGAGGCGAACAGCTCGCCTGCGGCCTCGAGGTCGTCGTGGGGCACCGTCTCGACGCCGTCGAGCAGGCGACCCCACCCCGTCCGGTTGAGCGGCAGTCCCTGCAGCGCCGTGCCGCCCATGTTGGTGCCGTGGTAGCCGAGGGTGCGCGACACCACCACCTGCCGCTGCGGCTGACCCGAGCGCTGGAACGTCAGCCGGGCGAGCTTGAGCGCGGTGTCGACGGCCTCGGACCCCGAGCAGGTCAGGAACACCCGGGCGTCGGGCACGGGGGACAGGGCGGCCACCCGGTCGGCGAGCCGGTCGGCCGGCTCGTTGGTGAAGATGTCGAACAGGTTGTAGTTCTCGATCTGCCGCATCTGCTGCGTGACGGCGTCGACGATCTCGGCCCGGCCGTGGCCGACGTTGCAGTACCAGAGGCTGGCCAGGCCGTCGACGTAGCGCCGCCCGTCGGCGTCGAACACGGCCGCGCCCTCGCCCCGCACGATCGGGACGAAGCGCTCGGCCGTCGGGCGGGCGAACGGGTGGAGCAGGGTCGGCGGGCCCACGGCGCACCTCCGTCGTGGCGGGCGGTGCCTCAGTCTGGCAGGTCGAGCGAACCGCTCGTGACGCGCCGCTGCGGCGACGGCATCGCTTGCGCCGGACGGTTCGGGCAAGCGATCGCGTCAGCCGGGCCGCACCCGGCCGTACACGTAGCGGCTCGTCGGCACCACGTCGATGGCCCGGTCGGCGCCGAAGCGGGCCACGCTGGCGGCCATGCGCTGCATGTTGGCGGCCAGCGCCTCGTCGTCGGCGGCGGCGAAGAACGCGTGCAACGAGGTGAGCGCCTCGATGGGGAACAGCTCCTCGACGATGCCGTCGATGGCGGGCGCGTCCGGGGTCAGGGGCCGCGCCACGACGTTCTGGACGTAGCCGAAGGTGCTCTGCGTGGCGATGGCGACCTCGGTGTGGCCGTTGTGCCAGGCGTCGATCCAGGCCGAGGCGGGCATCTCGGCAGGCCGCCGGAGGAACGCCAGGTTGGCGAACCCGGGCGTCCGCTCGCCGGCGGGCACCGCGTGCGCCGTGTCGCGCAGCGGCTCCGACTCGGTGACGAGGTAGCCGGCGACCCGGCGCACGCCGGGGGCGCCCTCGAGCACCCGGTCGAGGGCCGTGCGGGCGGCGTCGCGCGCACTGTCGACCCACAGGCTGACCGTGGCCTCCATCTGTGGCTCGAGCTCGACGAGCCGCATGATCGACGCGGCCACGGCCTCGTCGGACACGTTGACCTGCAACCCCCGGGCGCCGGCGCCGGCGAGGGCGGGCACGGCGTGTTCGCGCAGCGTCCGCGACCAGGCCTCGACCGGTGCGGTCGGGTCGCGCCAGAGGACGTAGACGACCTTCTCCACGCCGGCGGACGTTAGGGCACTACCGGCGGTCGGGCGCCTCGGCCGCCTCGGGCGCGAGCAGCAGCTCCATCACGACGACGTCGAGCCAGCGACCGAACTTGCGCCCGACCTCGCGCTCGACGCCGACGATCTCGAAGCCCAGCGCCTCGTGCAGGCGGATCGAGGCCTCGTGCCCGCCGACGATGCGGGCGAACACGGCGTGGAACCCGTGGGCGGTGGCCACCCGGACCAGCTCGGCGAGCAGCAGCCGGCCGACGCCCCGGCCCTGGTGGGCGCGGCGGACGTAGACCGAGTCCTCGACGCTGGTGGCGTAGGCCGGCTTGGTGCGCCACGGCGACAGGGCGCCGAAGCCGGCGACCTCGCCGGCGTGCTCGGCCACGATGACCGCGTGGGCGCCGCTGCGCTCGCGCAGGTAGCGACGCTGCTCGTCGAGCGAGCGCGGCACGATGTCGAAGGTCACGGTCGACGTGGTGACCTCGGCGTTGTAGATCTGCCTGATCGCCTCGGCGTCGTCGAGCCCGGCGAGGCGCAGCGCGACCGGCGGACCGGCGATGAGCCCCGGCCTCAGTCGGCGGCCAGGGCGGGCTCGACCAGGGCCAGCTCGCCGGCCAGGGCCTCGAGGCGGGCCCAGCTGGCGATCGCCTCGTCGTCGGTGAGCAGGATGACCTGCAGGTCGCCGACGAGGCCGGGGAGCAGCTCGAGCAGCAGCGGCACGACGGCCGGCTCGAGCTGGTCGAAGGTCTCGTCGAGCAGCACCGGCGGGCGGCAGCCCGGGCTGTTGGTCGCCGCGGTGAGCTGGGTGACGATGCCCTGGGCCAGCGCCACGGCGTCGTCGTCGCTCAGGTCGGGGGCGCTCGACGACAGCGAGCGCAGCGCCGCGATGTGCTGCCGCAGCCGGGCGGCGGCCTGGATCTCGGTGCGGTGATCGAGCGCCCAGTGGACGTCGGTGTCGCCGGCCAGCGAGCGCCACGTGGCAGCCGCGTCGCCGCGACCCCCGCCCCGCCCGACCAGCTCGTCGGCGGTGCCCCACAGGGCGACCTGGTCGACGGCCGACAGGGCCCGGACCGCGTCGTTGCGCGGCGTGCGGTTGCGCAGGTCGGCGGCCGTGATGCGGGTGATGGTCGAGCGCCCGTACTGGCTGCTGAGCAGGTCGACGCGCCCGTCGAAGCCGCGATGCTGCGCGGTGACGTCGGCAGACGTGAGCACGTCGATCACGCGGTGCGGCCCCGTGGCGGGGCGGAGGACCACGAGGCGGCGCCCCGCATCGTCCACCACCTCGAGGTGGACTCCGCGGACAGTCCCGTGGAGAGCGCCGGAGAGCAGGGAGCCCAGGGCCCCACGAGCATCACCCGGCATACCGCCCAGCACGGTCAGCCTCGGATGGAAATCTACGGACGCGGCTTCGCCGTCGCCCTCGACGATCAGACGTTCCACCAGCACGTGACAGTCATCGGCGCCTCCGGCGACGGACTTGAGGACTTTCTTTACGAATGTGTCGCGATCAGGCGACGGCACCACTCTGCGTGGCGGAACCGGCTCTGCGAGCCGTCGCCAAGGCGCAGGCCGGCGACCCATCGGTTAGGGTTGGCCGCTGGCCGGCCGGCGGCGGTACGCTGTGCGGCCCTGGGTCACCAGGCCCGCCCCCTTAGCTCAGTCGGCAGAGCACAGCCATGGTAAGGCTGGTGTCGTCGGTTCGATTCCGACAGGGGGCTCGCATCGAGTCGCGGCATGGGCCGCGCTTGTTGCGCGTCGGACGCCTCTCGGTGCCCGGCGGAACAATCAGGGCGGCGTAGCTCAGTTGGTTAGAGCACTCGGCTCATAATCGAGTTGTCGCCGGTTCGAGTCCGGCCGCCGCTACTCCCTCCGTGCAAGAGACCAGGAGATCCGCACGATGGCCAAGGAAAAGTTCGAGCGGACGAAGCCGCATTTGAACATCGGTACGATGGGTCATATCGACCATGGGAAGACGACGTTGACGGCGGCGATCACGAAGGTGTTGGCGGAGGCCAACCCGAATGTGTCGGCGATGGCG
>DASTFE010000114.1:0-7095 GCA_035708905.1 Acidimicrobiales bacterium
CCAACGCGTTCGTGTACGGCCTGCGCTCGGCGCACGTCGAGTTCGAGTTCGAGCCGAGCTGATCCCGGCGCCGCCGGGCCCGAGGGCGCGCCCGACCGGAGGCAGCGGCCGGTGCGCCCGAGGCAACAGCCGTCGGTCCGCCCCACCCACCGAGGCACCAGCCCTCGGCCCGGACCAGCCGAGGCACCAGCCGCCGGCACCCGAGGGCCATGGCCTCGGGGGTCCGGTGGCGACGGCTATTGCCTCCGGGCTGGCCCGCGAGGCAACAGCGGTCGCTTCGAGGGTCCGAAGGCAATGGCGGTCGCTGCTCCACACCGGAGGCGATAGCCGTCGGGGGCCGAGGGACATTGCCTCCAGAGCACGCGAGCGACCGCTATTGCCTCGCGTCCTCACCATCGCGGCGATCGCCGGATCCGGGGACATGGAACGTGCTGCGCGGCTGGGAGCCCGCCGAGGTCGATCGATCCCTCTGCGACCGCTCGACCGTGTCCGCCCCGACACTTCCGCGAAGTTACCGTGCGGCGCCCGCACCCTCCGCTGCGTGAGCGTCGATTACCTCTGGGTGGCGGAAGCAACGCTCTCGGCGGAGGCTCGAAGGTGAACGGTGTCATGGTGGTCGGTGTCGTGTTCGTCGCGACGATCGGTCTGTTCGTCGTGTGGTGCGGGGTGATGAACCGCATCGAGCAGCGCGAGCAGCGCCGGTACGCCGAGGAGGCACGACGCGACGAGGGATCCGGCACCGGCGACGCCCGGCACCTCAGATCGGGCGGCCGGCGGCGCTGACCGGTCTGGGGCGGCTCGCCGGTCAGGCGGGCCGCGGTGCCGACCAGGCGGGCGGCTCGTCGGCGGGCGCCGGCTCGGCAGTTCCGCGACGTCACTCACCCGGGTAGGTGAGGCCGATCTCGGCCCGGATGTCGTCGAGGGTGCCGGCCAGCGCCAGCGTCTCGTCGAGGGGCATGACGGGGCTCTCGGTCAGGCCGGCGCGCAGGCAGCGGTGCACCTCGGCGGCCTGGAACCGCAGACCCTCGCCCTCCCAGGAGGCGTCGATGCGCTCGGTGCCGGCGTGGTCGCCCACGATGAGGTGGTCGGGCGCGTGCATGAAGGCGGGCAGGTCGATCCACCCCCGGCTGGCCGAGATCCGGGCGGTGCACGACAGCCCGACCCGGATGGCGGCCTTGAGCACGGCCAGGCCCCCGGGCGGGTGGTGCAGCACGGCCGCCACCTGCTCGTCCACCCCCGTCTCGCCCAGGTGCGCCTGCGCCGACACCCTGTCGGGCGGCCCGAGCACGAGCGAGGCGAGCTGCAGCGGGTAGATCCCCAGATCGAGCAGCGCGCCGCCGCCGAGCGCGGGAGCGAACAGGCGGTGGGCCGGGTCGACGGGCCGGCGGAAGCCGAAGTCGGACTCGACGACCAGCGGCGTGCCCACCCGCCCGTCGCCCATCAGGTCGCGCAGGATGCGGTAGGCGGGCAGGAACCGGCTCCACATCGCCTCCATCAGGAACAGGTCCCGCTCGCGCGCCGCCGCCACCATGCGCTCGGCCTGGCGGCGGTTGAGGGCGAACGGCTTCTCGCACAGCACCGGCTTGCCCGCGGCCAGGTACCGCAGGGTCTCGGCCTCGTGGTGGGCGTGGGGCGAGGCCACGTACACGACGTCGACGTCCGGGTCGTCGGCCAGGGCCTCGTAGCTGCCGTGGCGCCGGTCGATGCCGTGGCGGGCGGCGAACTCGTCCGCCCGCTCCTTCGCGCGCGAGCCGACCGCCGCGACGTCGGCGTCGTCGAGCTGGCGCAGCCCGGTGACGAACCGGTCCGCGATGTGGCCCGGGGCCGCGATGCCCCACCTGATCCGCTCGGTCACGGGCCGGGAGCCTAGGGGCCGCCGCGTGTGCTTGAATGCTGGACACATGTCCAGTCTGCTGTCCACCGCCGTCACCGCCGCCGACGCCACCGCTGTCACTGCCGCCACCGGCACCTCTGCGCCCTCCGCCGACGAGGCGACCCGGCGGCGGCTGACGCAGCGCCAGGCGGCGACCGTGCAGCGCCTCACCGAGGCGCTGATCGAC
Organism: Acidimicrobiales bacterium; assembly: GCA_035708905.1. Lineage (GTDB taxonomy): Bacteria > Actinomycetota > Acidimicrobiia > Acidimicrobiales > VFJN01 > ZC4RG19. The sequence continues at coordinate 2,061 of DASTFE010000114.1, forward strand.
GAGCTGGCCGAGGTCGGTTACGACGAGCTCACCGTGCGCAACGTCGCCCGCCGCGCCGGCGTGTCCCCCGCCACCGCCTACACCTACTTCACCTCCAAGGCCCACCTGGTGGCCGAGGTCTTCTGGCGCCGCCTGGTCGCCCTGCGCGACACGCCCGCGACGCCCGGCCAGCCGGCGGCAGCCCGCGTCGCCGCGGTGGTGCGCGACGTGGCGGCGATGGTGGCCGGCGAGCCCCGGCTCGCCGCCGCCTGCTCCCCCGCCCTGCTCGGCACCGACCCCGACGTCCGCGTGCTGCGCGACCGCATCGGCACCGAGCTCCACCGCCGTCTGGGAGCCGCCCTCACCGGTGACGGCTCGGCTCCCGGGATGGCACCCGCAGGGCGCGACGCCGACCTCGTCGACGCCCTCGACTTCCTGGTGGCCGGCGCGCTGCTGCGGGCGGGCACGGGCCACATGTCCTACGACGACCTGGCCGACCGCCTGACGGCGCTCGTCCACCTCGTGATCGGAGACCGGCCGTGACCACGACCGGCGCCGCCGCGCTGCGGTTCAGCCCCTACGACTACGAGGTCCACGAGGACCCGTACCCGCTCTACGCGCGCCTGCGCGACGAGGCCCCGCTCTTCCGCAACCCCGAGGTCGACTTCTGGGCGCTGTCGCGGCACGCGGACGTCATCGCCGCCTTCCGCGACTCCGCCCGCTACTCGTCGGCGCACGGGGTCAGCCTCGACCCGTCGGCCTACGGGCCCGACGCCCACAGGACCAGCTCGTTCATCGCCATGGACCCGCCCCGCCACGGCCGCATGCGGGGCCTCGTGTCCCGGGCGTTCACACCCCGGCGGGTCGACGGGCTCGAGCCCCGCATCCGCGAGCTCGCCCGCCGCCACCTCGACCGGGCGCTGGCCGGGGGGACCACCTTCGACCTGATCGCGGACCTCGCCGGCAGGCTGCCGATGGACGTGATCTCCGAGCTGGTCGGGGTGCCGGAGGCCGACCGCGACGAGCTACGGCGGCTGGCCGACCTGGTGTTGCACCGCGAGGAGGGCATGGTCGACGTGCCTCCGGCGGGCATGGAGGCCTCGCTCGAACTGGTCGGCTACTACGCCGGCATGGTGGCCGAGCGCCGCCGGCGCCCGACCCACGACCTCACCTCCGCACTGCTGGCCGCCGAGCTCGACGGCGAGCGGCTGAGCGACGACGACCTGATCGCCTTCCTGTTCCTGATGGTCGTCGCGGGCAACGAGACCACCACCAAGCTGCTGGGTCACGCCTGGTACTGGGCCTGGCGCAACCCGGGCGAGCGGGCGAAGGCGTTCGCCGACCCGGGCCGCATCCCCGACTGGGTCGAGGAGACCCTGCGCTACGACACCTCGTCCCAGTTCATCGTGCGTACCGCCACCGAGGACGTCGCCCTGCACGGTGGGGTGATCCCCGCCGGCGGGCGGGTGCTGCTGCTGCTGGGCTCGGCCAACCGCGACCCGCGGGCCTTCGACGACCCCGACCGGTTCGACCTCGACCGCAGCCACGACGTGCAGCTCGCCAGCTTCGGCGTCGGGCGCCACTTCTGCCTGGGGGCGTCGCTGGCCCGCCTCGAGGCGCGGGTCACGCTCGAAGAGCTGGTCGCCCGGGTGGCCGACTACGACATCGACGAGGCGGGCGCCCGGCGCGTGCACTCCGCCAACGTGCGCGGGTTCGCCACCCTCCCCACCGCCGTCAGCCTGCGCTGACGGCGGCCTACGCGCGATGAGGGGAGGCCCGGAGGCCTCCCCTCATGCGAATTCGTCGGAAAGATCCCGACCGACCGTTCTCGCGCCGGGTGGGACAAGTCCCCAGCAGTCGATCAGGCGGTGGACTGGTTGGACTCCACCAAGTGGTCCGACCAACCGCTCAGCGGCCAGCCACCTCCAGGGTCCCGGGTTTACCGTCATTCATGCGTGGACCACCTCCTTTCTCTGGTGGAGGCACCATACCAACGGCTCGGCCGCTGGCGCGCCCGTATTTCGGCGCATCCCATTGCGACCTACGGTGCCCGCATGGATCTCATCGACGCCCTCCGCACCACCGGCGCCGTCCGCGACTTCACGCCCGAAGGCGTGCCCGACGAGGTGCTCGCCCGCATCCTCGACACCGCCCGGTTCGCGCCGAGCGGTGGCAACCGCCAGGCCTGGCGGGTCGTCGTCGTCAAGGACGGCGAGACGCGCCGCCGCCTGCGCGACCTCTACCTCGAGGGCTGGCACCCGTACCTGGCCATGACGGCGGCCGGTCTCACGCCGTGGGCGCCACTCAACGACCGCGAGGCCGAGGCGCGGGCCGTCGCCGGCGCGCCGCCCCCCGCCGAGCCGGGACCGCCCGCCGGCGGCGGCTTCGCCGAGCGCCTCGACGAGGTGCCTGTGCTGCTGGTGGTGCTCGCGGACCTCCGGCACCTGGCTGCCGTCGACCGCGACCTCGGCCGGTACACGCTGGCCGGGGGCGCCTCGGTCTACCCGTTCGCCTGGAACCTGCTGCTGGCCGCCCGGGCCGAGGGCCTGGGCGGGGTGATGACCACCATGCCGATCCTGCGCGAGCCCGAGGTCAAGGACCTGCTGGGCGCGCCCGACGACCTGGCCGTCGCCACGGTGATGGCCCTGGGGCACCCCGTGCGCCAGCCGCGGCGCCTGACCCGCGCGCCAGTCGAGCGGTGGGCGACCGTCGACCGCGTGGGCGGCGCGCCCTTCGGCGGGTGAGGGTCAGCTGCGGAGCTGGCCCAGCAGCCGCAACACGTACCAGAACAGCAGCATCACCGAGGCGAAGAGCTGCACCGCCGCGCCGACGTAGGCCTCGTAGGGGTAGCGCCGGATGATCGTCTGGGTCTGGTAGAGGATCGACGCGCCCGCCAGGGCGATCATCCCCACCGAGAACCAGATGCCCAGGTCGAGCCCGAAGAGGATGGCGGCGCCGATGAGCACCAGCGCGCTGACGCCGCCCCACAGCAGCATCGGCCGCAGGAACGACAGGTCGCGACGGGTGGCGAAGGCGACGACCGACAACCCGGCGAACCCGGCCACGGTGATGACCGCGGCCGCCACCACCGTGGAGGTGCCGTTGGGCTCGACCTCGAAGAAGTAGTGGAGGAAGGGGGCGAAGATCAGCGCCTCGGCGGCGGCCATGCCGAACAGGCCCGCGTACTGGCGCGAGGGCTCGAGCACGTCGTGGGCGGCGGTGGTGGCCAGCCAGTTGACCACCATGAAGCCGCCGAGCAGCAGCAGCCACGCCGCGCTGTTGCCGGCGATGACGTCCCACAGCGCCTCGGCCACGCCGAGGTTGATGAGCAGCGCCTCGATGCCGATGAAGGCGCCGACGGCCACCAGCAGGTGCTGGTAGACGCGGGTGATGAAGGTGCCCCGTGCCACCTCGTCGAGCGTCGCGACCGGGCGGTAGTCGACAGGCGCTGCAGACATGCGTTGGTTCCTCCTGGACGCCGATCCCGTGCCGGGCGCCGCAGGGGAAGGGTAGCCATCCGGGACGACGACGGGGGCGCGCTCGTCCCGGGCGCGAGTGGGCGCACCGCGGGAAGTAGAGTCCCCGCCACGGAAGCGATCCAAGATCTGGGGGTCCCGACCTTCCCCGCGCTCCTGGCCGCCGCGCGCGCGGGCGAGCCGGCCGCGCTCAGCGAGATGTTCCGGGCCTACCAGCCCCGGCTGCTGCGCTACCTGCGCGCCCAGGACCCGGCCATGGCCGACGACCTGGCCGCCGAGGTCTGGCTCGCCGTGGCCGGCGGCCTCGAGCGCTTCGAGGGCGACGAGGCCGGCTTCCGGGGCTGGGTCTTCACCATCGCCCGCCGCCGCCTCGTCGGGCACCGCCGGCTGCAGGCCCGCCGGCGCACCGAGCCGATGCCGGACGCGCACCTCGACCGCCCCGTCGAGCACGGGTGGGGCGGCGACCCGGCCTGGCTGGTGGTCGAGCGGTGGGGCGCCCAGCAGGTGATCGACGTGCTGGTGGCCGACCTCGCCCCCGACCAGGCCGAGGCCCTGCTGCTCAGGGTCGTCGGCGGCTTCGACGTGGCCGAGGTCGCCCACATCATGGACCGCTCGCCCGGCAACGTCCGGGTTCTGTGCCACCGGGCGCTCAAGCGCCTGGCCACCAGGATGAGCGAGGAGGCGCTCATCGAATGACCGACGCCGACGATCGCATGAACGGCCACGACCGCCCCGTCGACCCGGACGACCTCGAGGTCGTGCTCGACCGGCTGCTGGCGGGCACCGCCGCGCCCGACGGGCCCGCCTGGTCGGGCGGGGTCGCCCTGCTCGTGCACGCGGCGCAGGCGCCGCCGGGGGCAGACGAGCTCGCCGACGAGGACGCCGTAGTGCGGCGCATGCGCGACCTGCTCACGGCCCCGCCGGCCGCCGAGCCCCCGCCGCCCGCCCGGGTGGGAGCCCCGTCGCCGCTGGGCGTCGTCGATCTGGCCGAGCGGCGGGCCGACCGCGCCGACGACGAGGCGTACTCGCCCGCCCACGCCGCGCCCCGCGCCCCCACCCGGCGCCACCCGCTCGTCCGCAGCGCCGGCCGCGTGGTGGCAGCCAAGGCAGCGGCCGCCACCACTGCGGCGGTGCTCGGCATCGCCGCCGCCGCGGCCACCACCGGCATCGTCGTCACGATGGTCGTTCCGGCCGTCAACGACCTCGCCCGCAAGCCCGAGCCCGCGACCGTGACGACCGAGCGGCAGCCGCAGGCCGACGGCGCGGCGCCCGGCACCGGCGCCGATCACCCGGCCGACGGCACCGAGCCCGCGGTGATCTGTTCGAGCGCGCACGAGTGCAGCAAGGGCGCAACGGCGCCCGATGCGACGCTCGGCGCCTCGACCACGCTGCCGCCCGGCACGGCCACCACGGCGGGCGATCCCACCACGACCGCATCCGAGGCGACCACGAGCACCAGCACGCCCGAGACCACCACGACGCTGCCGTCGACCACCAGCGACACGTCGAGCACGACGATCACCGACGGTCCCGGGTCGCAGGGGCTGGGCCGCGGGCCGGGCCGCCCTGACGGGCCGGCC
>DASTFE010000115.1:0-5519 GCA_035708905.1 Acidimicrobiales bacterium
TCAGGTTCTTGACGTGGTTGCCCTGCCGGAAGATCAGGCCGGCGCCGAGGAACCCGATGCCGACCACGACGTTCGAGGCGACGCGGGTCACGTCGGCCTGGATGGTCGAGGACGCTCGGGGCTGGTCGAACTCGAGGAACCCGAGGGTCGATATGACGCCGAAGAGCGAGGCGCCCAGCGCCACCGCCATGTGGGTGCGCAGGCCCGCCGCCTGGTCGCTCACCTCGCGCTCGAGGCCCACGAGCCCGCCGAGCAGCGCGGCGACGAGCAGCCGGACGACGACGTCGCCGTCCAGGTCGAAGGTGGTCACCGACGCGAGCAGCGGACCGCACAGCGATGTCACGCCGATCGACCTACCCGGATCCGCGGCGGTTCAGCCGGATGCGCTCGTCGGGAACGATCAGGCCCGGACGTCGAGCACGAGCTGCTCGTCGTCGCAGGTGAACACGTAGCGGATGCCGCCGATCGCCTGGGCCACGCCCACCTCGAGGTCGAGCACGCCGTTCTGGTCGGCCCAGCGGTCGAACAGCGCGGTCATCTCGCGGTGCTGCACCGGGTCGTCGCCCGGCACGAAGCTGAGTGCCAGGGGCGTACCCCGCGGCACGGGCGTGCCCCGCACCATCAGCGACTCGAGGGCCACGATGTCGAGCAGCACGTGGTCGCCGGCGTCGGTGAACCAGATGAGCTGGCACGTCGCCATGTCAGATCGTGCCGCTCTCCGCCGGCTCGGCCATGGTGCGCATCCGGGCCAGGCTGGCGCGGAGCAACCGCGACACCTGGACCTGGCTCACACCGACCAGCTCGGCGATGCGTGACTGGGTCATGCCGTGCATGAAGCGCAGCTCGACGATGCGGCGCTCGCGGGGCGCGAGGCCGGCAAGCAGCAACTCGACGGTGGCCGCCGCCTCGACCGCATCGAGGCCGCCGTCCATCTCGCCGAGCGCCTCGATGTCGGGCTCGTCGTCGTCGCCGGCCGAGGTCACGGCGGTGCCCCGGTAGCAGCGCGCCGCCTCGAGCGCCTCGAGCACCTCCTCGAGCGGCACGCCGGCCTGGTCCGAGATCTCCTGCACGGTGGGTGACCGCCCGAGCACCTGACCCAGGTCGTCGACCGCGACCTTGACCGTGTGCTGCAGGTCCTTGGCCCGCCGGGGCACGTGCACCGCCCACGTCGTGTCGCGGAAGTGGCGGCGCAGCTCGCCGGTCACCGTGGGCACGGCGAACGTGGCGAAGGTGGTGCCGAAGTCGGGGTCGAAGCGCTCGACCGCCTTCAGCACCCCCAGCATCGCCACCTGCACGAGGTCGTCGAGGGGCTCGCCCTTGTTGGCGAAGCGCTTTGCGCAGTGCAGCGCCAGCCAGCGGTGCTCCTCGATCAGCTGGTTGCGCAGCTTGCGGTCACGCTCGTGCCGGTACCGGCGGAACCGCTCGGCCTCTGCCTCGTGGTCCCGGGTCCGAGACCGCTGCGACGTGCGCCTGATGGCTGATCCGGGCGAGGTCGTCGCATCGCTCGTGGGCGCGGTCGTCGTGAGCACTGTGGCCTCCGCAGTATCGGCGTCGAGTTTGCGGACCGCAGCTACCCGAACAGGACGCGCTTACACCGGAATCTGGCCGGCAGCCGTCCCGGAGGCTCGCCCCGGGGACGGCCCGCCGGATGTGGTCAGTCGACGCGCAGCTGGCTGGTCAGCTCTTCGCGCCGGGCCTCGAAGTCGTCGAAGCCGATCCTGCCGTCGTCGAAGGCGGCGTGCAGATCGGCGAGCTGGGCCAGGACGGCGGCCTGGTCGACCTCGTCCTCGCGGGCGTCGTCGTCCTGGTCGCGAGCGTCTGCCCGCTCGGCTCGACGCTCCTGCTTGGCCCGCTGCCTGGCCTGCTTGTCGCGGTCACGCTGCAGCTTCGCGAAGGTGGTACGCCGTCGCGACACGCCTGCTCAGACCACCCTGACGTTCTGCGCTTCGTCGCCCTTGCGTCCCGGGCCGATCTCGAACTCGACCTGCTGGCCCGCCTCGAGGGACCGGTAGCCCGAGCCCTGGATGTTGGAGTAGTGGACGAAGACGTCGTCCTCTCCGTCGCGGGAGATGAAGCCGTAGCCCTTCTCCGCGTTGAAGAACTTGACCGTGCCGACTGCCATGGTGGTGTTACCTATCTGCTCTGGAGCCGGTCGTGCGATCTTCGAGCAACGACCGTGCACGAATGAGGCTACGCCGTCGAAGCCCGGACGCGCGCGTTCTGTAGGTTGAGCGGCGATGGCCCCCGAGATCGAGCGCGACACGGTCACCCTGGCGCGGCGGATCGCGGAGCTGGGCGGCAGCGAGGGTGCGCGCCTGTTCGACGTGTCCCGGTGGAGCGACCGCGTCATGTCGTGGGCGATGGCGCGCCCGGCGTTCAAGACCCAGCTCTTCCGGTTCGTCGACGTGTTCCCCGCCCTGCGCACCAGCGCCGACGTGGCCCGCCACGTCAGCGAGTACTTCGACGGCGTCGACATCCCGCGCGCCCTCGACCTGGGCGTCGGGGTGGCCGACCGCCTGCCCCTCGGCGCCCGCATCGAGGCCCGCGTCGCCCGCCGGAACATCCTGCGCATGGCGCACCAGTTCATCGTCGGCAGCACCGCCGACGAGGCCGTCGAGGGGCTGCACCGCCTGTGGCGGGCCGGCAGCGCCTTCACGGTGGACGTGCTGGGTGAGAAGACGGTGGTGGGCGCCGAGGCCGACCGCTACGCGGCCCGCGTGGCCGAGCTGGTGACGAGCCTGTCGGCGGCCAGTGCCGGATGGGCGCCCGACGACCACCTCGAGCGCGACGACATCGGCCCGCTGCCCCGGGTCAACGTCAGCGTCAAGCCCACCGCCCTCGCCACCCACTACGAGCCGCTGTCGCGCGACGCCGGGCTCGTCGGCGCCAAGGAGCGGCTGCGCCCCCTGCTGCGCCTGGCCCGCGACAACGGCGCCTTCGTCAACGTCGACATGGAGCACTACGACGCCAAGGACCTGACGCTCCAGCTCTTCCGCGACCTGCTGTCCGAGGACGAGTTCGCCGGCATGCCGGCGGGCATCGTCGTCCAGGCCTACCTCCGCGACAGCCGCGACGACCTGGCCGACCTGATCGCCTGGTCGGCGCAGCGGGCCGAGCCGATCACGGTGCGGCTGGTCAAGGGCGCCTACTGGGACGCGGAGACCGTGCGGGCCCGGGCCGAGGGCTGGCCGGTGCCGACCTTCGAGGACAAGGCCGCCACGGACGCCAACTTCGAGCGCTGCGTCCGGCTGCTGCACGACCACCACGGCGAGGTCCGCGCCGCCTTCGGCAGCCACAACGTGCGCTCGCTGGCCTACGCCGTCACCTACGCCCGCCACCAGGGGATCCCCGACTCGGGCTACGAGGTCCAGATGCTCTACGGCATGGCCGAGCCGATGCACGCGGCCGTGCGCCGCCTCGGCCTGCGGCTGCGGGTGTACGCCCCGGTGGGCGAGCTGGTGCCCGGCATGGCCTACCTGGTGCGCCGCCTGCTCGAGAACACCTCGAACGAGTCGTTCGTGCGCCACCGGTTCGCCGAGGGGCGCGACCTCGACGAGCTGCTCGCGCCGCCGGCGGCCGGCGACCTGCCCGCGGCCACCCGGGCCGAGACCCGGCCCGCCACCGACCCGCAGGCGCCGACCCCGTACCGCCCCGAGCCGGTGGCCGAGTGGCGGCGACCGTCGGCCCGGGCCGAGATGCGCAGCGCCGTGGCCCGCGTCGACGACCAGCTGGGCGGCCCCGTGCCCGCTCTCGTCGGCGGCGAGCGGGTGACCACCAGCGCCACCATCGCCTCGGTCGAGCCCGCCCGGCCCGACACCGTGGTGGCCCGGGCCGCCTCGTGTTCGGTCGACCACGTCGACGAGGCCGTGGCGATCGCCCGCGGGGCCGCCGAGCGGTGGCGGCGCACGCCGGCGCGCGAGCGGGCGGCCGTGCTGTTCCGGGCGGCCGAGTGGTTCCGCGCCCGCCGCTGGGACATCGCCGCGCTCGAGTGCGTCGAGTCGGGCAAGCCCTGGGACCAGGCCGACGCCGACGTCTGCGAGGCCATCGACTTCTGCGAGTACTACGGGCGCGAGGTGCTGCGCCTCGACGCCGCGTCGGCCGACCTCGTCCAGTCGCCGCCCGGCGAGGCCAACCGGCTCACCTACCAGGGCAAGGGTGTCACGGCGGTCATATCCCCGTGGAACTTCCCCCTGGCCATCCCCACGGGCATGACCGTGGCGGCCCTGGTGGCCGGCAACCCGGTCATCCTCAAGCCGGCCGAGCAGTCGCCGCTGGTGGCGTGGCGGCTGGTCGAGGCGCTGGTGGCCGCCGGCGCTCCGCCGGGCACGGTCCAGTTCCTGCCGGGCGAGGGCGAGGTCGTCGGTGCCCGCCTGGTCGAGCATCCCGACGTCGCCGTCGTGGCCTTCACCGGGTCGAGGGCCGTCGGGCTCGAGATCGTGGCCCGGGCCGGGGTCACCGTCCCCGGGCAGCGCCACGTCAAGCGGGTCATCGCGGAGATGGGCGGCAAGAACGCCCTGATCGTCGACGACGACGCCGACACCGACCAGGCCGTGCCCGGTGTCGTGCTGTCCGCCTTCGGCTACGCCGGCCAGAAGTGCTCGGCCGCCAGCCGGTTGATCGTGGTGGGCGACGTGTACGACCAGCTCGTCGAGCGGCTGGTCGGCGCCACGCGCGAGCTGATCGTCGGGTCGCCCCGCCAGCCCGAGGTGGCGGTCGGCCCCGTCATCGACGAGGACGCCCACAAGCGCATCCTCCGCACGCTCGAGGAGGCGCCCCGCCAGGGCGAGGTACTCGTGCGGCACGGCGACGTCCCGGCGGTCGGCTACTTCGTGCCGCCGACCGTGGTGGCGGTCGCCGACCCGGACGCGCCCGTCGCCCGAGACGAGATCTTCGGCCCGGTGCTCACCGTGCTGCGAGCCGGCGACCTCGACGAGGCGATCGCCCTGGCCAACGCCAGCGACTACGCGCTCACGGCGGGCATCTACTCCCGCTCGCCGGCCTCGATCGCCCGGGCCGCCGCGGAGCTGCGCGCGGGCAACGTCTACGTCAACCGCGCCATCACGGGGGCGGTGGTGGGGCGCCAGCCGTTCGGCGGCTACGGGCTGTCGGGCGTCGGCTCCAAGGCGGGTGGGCCCGACTACCTGCTGCAGTTCCTCGACCCGCGGGTCGTGACCGAGAACACGCTGCGCCAGGGCTTCACGCCCGACCTCTGAGGTGTGACGCCGCCGGAGCGGCGGCTCCGGGGGCGTTTGGCCGTTGCGGCGATGAGTTGCCGGCCGTCGGGCGGTCGTATGCGGCAACCGCCACAGGAGGCCGCCGTCTTGGTCACATCCGAGGGGGCGCCGGAGGGCGCCGAGAGCGATCCGGCTGGGCCCCCGCCCGCGCGCACCGTCGAGTTCGTGGTCGAGGGCCCGATCACCCCTGCCGACATCCCGGTCCTGTGCACGCGGGCTCGGGCGCTGATGGACCGCGGCGACGTGGGCCTGGTCGTGTGCGACGTGCGGGCGCTGGGCGCGGCG
>DASTFE010000116.1:0-7497 GCA_035708905.1 Acidimicrobiales bacterium
GGCCGACCCGGGGACACCCCCCTCGGTCCCTTCGACGGTCCCCGCCCCGCCGACCACCCCCGAGACGGGCGGCGCGGCGGACGCGGGCGAGACGACCCCGACCACCCCGTGACGCCACCCCGGCCGGCGCACACCGGCCGCCGCCCGGCCCACCTGTCCCGCACGCGCCATCCGGCGCCCTGGTCGCGCCGCAGCACGCCGCCGGCCCGCCTTCGCCCGCCGCCGGCAGGCCGGTCGCACACGGCCACGGCGCCCAGCCCCGTGTTCGTCGACGACTCCGGCCGGCGCCGCCGCGCCGGGCGGCTGCTCGCCGTCGGGGTGGCGAGCCTGGCGGTCGGCTACCTGGCCGTGGTCGGCCTCACATTCGCCGGCGCACCGATCGTCGGCCACCTCGCACCGCCGGGGCTCGACCAGCTCGCTCGCCCCGCCGGCGACGAGGGTGCGGGCGTGGGCCCCGGGCAGCGCGAGTCGCCCCTGCCCCCGGCCTCCGGTGCCGGCGCGGTCAGGGGCGGCACCGCGGCGACCGCCGGGTCCACACCGACGACGGGTGACGAGACCGCGACCGCGACCCCGCTCACCCCCACCACGCTGGCGCCGCCCAAGACGACCGCCACCACGGCGGCAGCGCCGCCGGGGCAGGGCGCCACGACCACCCTCCCGTCGCCCAGCTCGACCGTCCCCGACCGCACCGCACCCGGCGGCGGCCCGCCGGACCACCCGCCCGGCAAGCCGTGACCCCGGCGGCCGGCCGACGCGTCCCGGCACGACCGGTGACGCGGTGGGTCCTGCTCGGCAGCCTGCTCGCCGGGCTGCTCGCCTCCCTGGGGCTGCACGGGCTGCTGGGCCGGGCGGCACCGGGCCGCTCTCCCGGTGCTCCCGTGCTGGTCGGCACCACGGCCCTGGGTGCCGTCATCGAGGTCGACGACGGCACCGTGCGGTCGTCGCGGGGCGCCGAGGGCACGGTGGGCATCGCCCTGGTGGACGAGGGGACCGGCGCCGGCTGGTCGGCGAGCCTGGCCGTGCTGGAGCGGCACGGTGCCGCAGCCACATGGTTCGTGCCCGGGCGCGCCGCGCTCGACCGTTCCGGCGACCTGGCGGGGGCCCGGGCGGCCGGGGGCGAGATCGGCGTGACCGGGTTCTCGGGACGCGACCTGGCGGCGCTGCCGGCCTGGCGGGTGCGCATCGAGCTGTCGAGCGCCCAGGCGGCACTGGCCGCTCGCGCCGGGATCACGACCCCGCTGCTCCTGGTGCCGTCCGCCGCAACCCGGGACACCGTCGACGTCGCCGCCATCGACACCGCCCGCACCGCCACCGGGCAGGGCTACGCCCTGGTGGCCGGCAGCGCACCCGCGTCGGCAGGGCCGGGCGACGTGGCGGTCGTCGTGCTCGACGCCGGGGCGCCCGCCCGGCTGGACGCGCTGCTGACCCGGCTCGACCGGGAGGGGCTGCGCCCGGCCGTCGTGTCCGAGGTTGCGGGGATGGCCGCGCCGACGGTCAACCCGCCTGCCGGCCCCGGCGTGCGCCTGAACGCCCTCGCCGTCGTCGCCGCGGTCCGCACGGCGGACGCGGTCGCCGCCCTGGTCGGTGCGCTGTTCGTCCCGCTCGCCGCGCTGATCGCCGTGCGGGCGCTCGCCGCGGTGGGCCTGGCGCTCCGGCACGCCCGGCGGCGGCGCGAGCCCGACCCGTGGACGGGCCCGGTGACCGTGGTCGTGCCCGCCTACAACGAGGCCGCGGGCATCGAGGCCGCGCTGCGGTCGCTCGTCGCCTCGGACTGGCCGCACGGCCTGTCGGTGATCGTGGTCGACGACGGCTCGACCGACGCCACCGCCGAGATCGTCGCCGGGCTCGGGCTGGCGGGCGTGCACCTGGTCCGCCAGCTCAACCAGGGCAAGCCCGCCGCCCTCAACGCCGGGCTCGCCCTGGCCGCCACCGAGGTCGTCGTGATGGTCGACGGCGACACCGTGTTCGAGCCGGGCACCCTCGCCGAGCTGGTCGCGCCGTTCGCCGACCCCCGGGTCGGGGCGTCGAGCGGCAACGCCAAGGTGGCCAACCGGGGTTCGCTGCTCGGTCGGTGGCAGCACATCGAGTACGTGATGGGCTTCAACCTCGACCGGCGGCTGCTGGCGACGGTCGGCGCGATCCCGACCGTGCCGGGGGCCGCCGGCGCGTTCCGGACCGCCGCCCTGCGCCAGGTCGGCGGGGTGAGCGACGACACGATCGCCGAGGACACCGACCTCACCATCGCGGTGCAGCGCCGCGGCTGGCGGGTCGTGCACCAGGACGAGGCGGTGGCCTGGACCGAGGCGCCGTCGACCGTCGGCGACCTGTGGCGCCAGCGCTACCGCTGGTGCTACGGCACGCTGCAGGCGGTGTGGAAGCACCGCCGCGCCGTGGCCGAGGGGCGCGCCATCGGCCTGGTCGGCCTGCCGTACGCGCTGACGTTCCAGGTGGTCGTGGCGCTGCTGGCGCCGATCGTGGACGTGGCCGCCGTGTACGCCCTGGCCACCTCGCAGTTCCGGGCGGTCGGCACCGCCTGGCTGGGGTTCACGACGGCCCAGGTGCTGCTCGCCGCCTTCGCCTTCCGCCTCGACCGCGAGCCGTTGCGACCGCTGTGGGCGGTGCCCGTGCAGCAGGTCGTCTACCGCCAGCTCATGTACCTGGTCGTGGTGCAGTCGGTCGCCACGGCGCTGGCCGGCACACGCCTGCGGTGGCACAAGCTGCGCCGCCTGGGGCTGGCCGGGGTGCCCGCGGGCGTGACGCGCACCGCCGGCGAGGCCCCGGCCCGCTGACCCGGGCAACGAGGCGACTACGAGCGCGAGCGGTAGGTGGCGCGAGCCCCCAGGGCGTCCTTGTTGAGCCGCTTGGTGAGGTGCAGCCCCTCGAGCACCAGCTCGACGGCACTGGCCACCACGGCCGGGCTCTCGTCGCCGCCCGCCAGCGCGGCCACCGGGCCCCGCAGAGCGGGGACGTTCTCGACCAGGCGGGCCAGGTCGGCGGAGGTGACGTCCTCACCGGTGTGCACCACCGCGCCCTCGTCGAAGGCCAGCACCACGTCGCGCAGGGCGCCCGGGTCGACGTCACTCTTGAACACCGTCAGGACGGCGGACCGCAGCAGGTGCTCGGCGATCTGCTCGTCGCGCCCGTCGTCGAGCGCCTCGATCTCGACCTTGCCCATCGTCGACGCCGCCAGCGCGTCGAGGTCGCTGACGCGGGGGCTGACGTCGCGCTCGCCGTGGCGCAGCGCCCGGCGGATCGCGTTGGCGACCAGCACCTCGTGGTTCGCGACCGTGAGCCGCACCGACACGCCCGAGCGCTGGTTGATGTGGGCGCTCTCGCGGGCCAGGTGGCTGAGCGTGGCCCCGATCTCGGTCATGTAGGGCGGCACCGTGACCCGCACGCCGTCGACGACGAAGGGCCGCGCCTCCTGCTCGGCGATGGCGACCTCGGTGTCGACGTCGAGGGGGTAGTGGGTGCGGATCTGGCTGCCGAACCGGTCCTTGAGCGGGGTGATGATGCGGCCCCGGTTCGTGTAGTCCTCGGGGTTGGCCGAGGCCACCAGCACCACGTCGAGCGGCAGGCGCAGCTTGTAGCCGCGCACCCGGACGTCGCGCTCCTCGAGCACGTTGAGCAGGCCGACCTGGATGCGCTCGGCCAGGTCGGGGAGCTCGTTGATGGCGAAGATGCCCCGGTTGGTGCGGGGTACCAGCCCGTAGTGGATGGTCAGCTCGTCGGAGAGGTAGCGGCCCTCGGCCACCTTGATGGGGTCGACCTCGCCGATGAGATCGGCGATCGAGGTGTCGGGGGTGGCCAGCTTCTCGCCGAAGCGCTGGTCGCGGTGCACCCAGGCGATGGGGGTGTCGTCGCCCTCGGACGCCACCATGTCACGGGCGTGGCGCGACACCGGGTCGTAGGGGTCGTCGTTGATCTCGCTGCCGGCGACGACGGGCAGCCACTCGTCGAGCAGGTGGACGAGCGACCGGATCATGCGGGTCTTCGCCTGGCCCCGTTCGCCCAGGAAGATGATGTCGTGCCCGGCGAGGACCGCGTTCTCGAGCTGGGGCAGCACCGTGTCGTCGTAGCCGAGGACCGAGGGGATGAGCTGCTGGCCCGCCGCGATGCGGGCCACGGCGTTGCGGCGGATCTCGTCCTTCACCGGCACCGAGGTCCACCCCGACGCTCGGAGCTCTCCCAGGGTTGCGGGGCGAGGTGCGTCCGGCATGGCGCCAACCTACCCCCGACCCGCCGGAACACGTTCGCCGGCCCGGAGGGCTGCCCCCGGGCCCGCGGTCAGGTCGCGGCGGCCGCCGACCCCTGGTCGTGGTGGCGGAGGACCGGCCGCAGAGCCGGTGGCACCTTCATCGGCTGCCACCGGCCGGGCGCCTGCGCGAGCCGGTCGGCCACCACCAGCAGCACCGCCGGGTGGTGGCCCATCCCGCAGTGGCTGCCCACGACCTCGAGGGTCTCGTGGGGGCCGGGGGCGGCGTCGATGCACGACTGCCACGGGACGACGCCGTCGGTGCGGCTGAAGACCGACGTCGACGGCACCGGCAGCGGTCCGTCCTCGGCGGGCCACCAGGGCCGGGGCACCTGGCGCCCCGCGGACCGGGCGGCCGCCCGCGCCAGCGGGGCGGCATGGCTCTCGTGCCCGGGCACGCCCCGCAGCGGGCTGCCGAGCGTCACGACCAGGCGCACGGCATCGGGCTCTGACCGGGCGATCCGGCGGGCGTAGACCCCGCCGAGGCTCCACCCCACCAGGCTGGCGGCCCCCGACGTCTCGGCGCGCAACCGGGCCACCCGCTCGCGCAGCCGCGGGCCGAGCGCGGGCGACGGCATGTTGGTGCCCAGGCCCCAGCCGTGGACGTCGTAGCCCAGCCCGCCGAGGAACCGGCGCAGCGGCACGGTCGAGCGGTCGTCCGCCCCCATGCCGGGCAGCACCAGCACGGTGTGGCCGTCGCCTCGGGGAGCCCGGGCCAGCAGCGGCCGGGCGACCTGCATCAGCGCCAGCTCGCCCAGCGCCCGCGGCCCCTCGGCCGCCAGCAGCAGTCGGTTGGGACGGCGCATGCGCTGCGGCTCCGTGGCGCCCATCGCGCGCTCCTTCCCACGACCCGGTCGAAGCCACCAGCCTACCGGCGGCGCGCGGCCTGGCCGCGGGCCCGCCGGCCACAGGCGCGCCACCGCCGGGCGGGGCCCGTCAGCCGGTGGCGCCGGTCAGGGCCTCGGCGAGAGCGATCGCCGGCGCCCGCTCGAGGCCCGATTCGAGCCGGTAGGTGGTGGCGCCGTCCGCCCAGATCAGCGTGTTGCCGGCCAGGCGGGCGCCGGCGCCGGCCGCGGGCGGGCCGCCACCTCCGGCCGGGCCGTCGCGCACCTCGTGCGGCGCCCCCGACAGCCAGTAGCCGTGATGGGGCCCGACCTGCACGGCGGTGACCCGCGTGCCGGGGCCCGCCTGCTTCTCGACCAGCGGTCCACCGGGGTCGTCGGGATCGCCGGGGTCGCCGGACGGCACGGCGCCATCGGTGGGGAACACCGTGAGGATCAGGCCGACCTCGCTCTCCTCGAGTGCAGGCAGCCCCTCGCCCGCCGGCCACACCAGGGACACCGCGCCGTCGGGCCGGCCGGCGAACGCCAGCGCCGGGTCGCCCGGCGGGGACGGGAACGGCGTGTCGAACGCGCCCCCGGCCGCCGCCACCGCCTCGTCGACGGGCAACGGGTCGCCGAGATCGAGCGCCCGGCCGAGGTCGCCGGGCGGGTCGCCGGTCACGGTGACGCGCACCCCGCCGATCCCCAGCAGCCGGGCCACCGCCTGGCGGGCGCCGGGCGCAGCCAGCACGACCGCCAGCACCACCGCCGCTGCGGCGGCCAGCGCGACCCACCGGGCGCGGGCCGGCGGCGGGACGAGGCCGGGCGGTGCGCCCGCCGCCGGGGCGAGGCCGAGCCACCGCCGCCCCGCACGCCGGCTCCGGCCGGCTCGCCCGGGGTCGGCCGGGCTCGGCGCCGCCGTCCGGCCCTCGGTCCGGATGCGGGTCAGCGCGACCGCCGTCGGATCGCGGTCGGGGAGGTCGAGATCGTGGCCCGCGGCCCGCAGCGCGGCGATCAGGTCGGCATGGCGGTCAGCCATCGGGGCCGTCCCCCGTGCGGGCGGCCAGGAGGTCGTGCAGCCGCCGCAACCCCCGCGCCGTGCGCGACTTCACCGTGCCCGGTGCGAGGCCTAGCACCTGGGCCGTCTCGGCCTCGCTCAGGCCCACGAGGTGGCGGCACACCACGACGTCGCGCTGCGCAGCGGGCAGGTCGGCCAGGGCCGCCACCAACTCGCGCCGGGACTCGGTCACCAGCGCCGCCGCCTCGGCCGACGGGGCCGCCTGGGGCGCCACCCGGTCGGTGGCGAACCGCAGCTCGTAGCCGGCGCGCCGCCCGCTCGACCGGCGCCGGTTGCGGGCCTCGTTGGCCACGATCCGCAGCAGCCAGGGGCGGAAGGGAGCACCGGAGCGGAAGCCGGCCAGCCCGTACCAGGCCTTGACGAACGCGTCCTGCGCGGCCTCGTCGGCGTCGGCCGACGCCGAGCCGCACAGCGCGGCGGCCAGGCGGCGGGCCGCCACCTGGTGCCGACCCAGCAGCACGGCGTACGCGTCCACGTCGCCCTCCTTCGCCCGCGTCACGAGCACGTCCTCGTCGGCGGATGACCGGCCCTCCACGGCCAGATCGTCTCAGCCCGGGGCTGGGACCGCATCTCGCCGCCGCTCGACCGCCCGGCGGCGGCGCCGGGACGCGCGCACACCGACGGCCGCGGTCACGGCCGCCAGCGCCCCGCCCGCGACGGCGAGACGGCCATGCCAGCCCGCAGGATCGCCGATCGCGCCCACCGTCGCGCCGTCGGTGCCATCACCCCCGGCGCCGGCCCCGCCCACGGTCGCGCCGTCGCTGTCACCCGGTGCCCCGGCCGATCCACCGGGGGCCGTCATCTTGGTGCGCCAGCCGAGCGAGTCCAGGGTGTCGGCGAGGCGCGGCGCCGCCCGGTACCACCCGCCCGGCACGGCGTGGCCGTACGCGATCTGGCCCGGCTCGGTGTGCACCAGCGGCCCTCCCTGCGCCTGCGGGTGCAAGGTCTGCACGACCGGCACATCGCCGCCGGGGCCGGCAAGCGACCACGCCACCCGGAACCCGGGCCCCACGGCCGCCGCCGGCGGGTCGGCCGGCAGCGCGCCCTGGGGGTCGATCGCCTGCCACAACCCCATGTCCTCGGCCAGCAGCAGGCGCTCCTCGTGGCCGCCGCCCGCGCCCGGGGTCGCGGGGAGCGCCTCGGGCTCGCCCCCGGGCACCTGGATCGTCACGCCCGTGGGCCCCTTCGCGCCGGCGGGCGTACCGAGCCCGACGACGACCGCCCCGGCAGCCAGCGCCCCGGCAGCCACCTTCGCCGCAATCCCCACGCCTGCTCCTCCTGGTCAATCCGTGTTGCTCGCTGCGCGGCCCGGCCGCTCGCCGCCGACCACACACGGGGTACAC
>DASTFE010000117.1:0-8671 GCA_035708905.1 Acidimicrobiales bacterium
CCAGGAGGTCGAGCACCTGCGGGACGAGCCACCCCGCGGCCCGGGTCGCGCCGTCCTCGGTGAGGTCGCGTCCCTCGGCCCGCTGCCCGCTGCCGAACTCGCCCCGGGGCAGCCGCTGCGCCCAGGCCCCCAGGTCGACCACCGCCGCGTCGTGGCGGGCGGCGACCGAGCGGACGAGTTCGTTCATGCGGTCGACCCGGGCGGGGTCGTTGGCGGCCACGTTGGTCCAGTCGCCCTCGAGGCCGCCGCCGGGAGCGAGCCGGACGTGCGGCGAGGTCGCCCACAGCACCGGCGCGCCCGCGTCGTCGACCGTGCCCGCCAGGTCGCGGAGGTGCTGGTAGAACCACTCGTCGAAGACGGGGTCGCCCAGGTGGAGCGACTCGCGGTCGATCTCGCGCTCGCCCAGGTCGGCCACCGAGGGCACGACGACGACCACGTCGGGGTCGGCCGCCTCGAGCAGGCGGGGCAGGCGCGGGCCGAAGCCGAGGCAGTCGGTGCCCTCGCCCACGGTCTCGCCCGCCAGCCGTACCGGGCCCGGCCCCGACAGGGGGCAGTCGGCCACGTGGGTGTGCACCCGCACCTGCTGGTCGGGGTGGTCGGCGTTCCACGCCTCGAACCCCGGGGGCAGCGACCCGGCCAGCGACCCGCCGACCACGGCGATCGACACGACCTCGTCGCCGGACGGCACGACGACGTCGAGGTCGCCGGCGCCGTTGCCGTCGTCGACGGCCAGGGTGACGCCCGCCGGCGGCTGCTCGGGCAGCACGAACGCCGCGGCCGCCACCACGGCGACGGTGAGCCCCAGGGCCAGCGCGAGCTGGCGCGGGCGCATGCGCACCCGGGTGCGGAACGGCCGCTCGAGCGCGAAGGTGACCAGCGCGGCGGCGGCGAGCGTGGCCGCCACCCGGGCGAGGAACAGCAGCGGGCCGCCGACGCCGAGCCGGTCCTCGTCGATGAGCAGGAAGAGCGGCCAGTGCAGCAGGTAGGCGGCGTAGCTGACCGTGCCGAGCAGGCGCATGGGTGCGCTGCCGAGGGCCGAGGCGGCAGGGCCGGGAAGCGTCACGGCGAAGACGATCCATGCGGTCAGCACGGCGTTGAGGGCGGTGATGCCGGCGAAGAGGTTGGTGCTGTACAGGCCGGTGGAGTGCCACAGCCATGCGAGCACCACCAGGGCCGCCACCGCGCCGTAGCGCACGGCGGCCACGCCGGTGGGCGACTCGACGAAGCGCCGCACGCCCGGGCTGAGCACCACGTAGGCCAGCACCACGCCCACCAGCAACTCGCCGGCCCGCAGGTGGGTGCCGTAGTAGGCCATCCCGTCGTTGCCCACCCGGTCGGCGGTCAGCCAGGCGCCCGCGAAGCTGGCCACCGCGCCCGCGGCGAAGATCGCACCGGCGGCCCGCCAGCGCTTGCCCGTCAGCTTCATGACGCCGACGAACGCCAGCGGCAGAACGAGCGTGATCTGCGCCAGCATCGACATCGACCACAGGTGCTGCACCGGCGAGGGGTCGGTGAGGGTGCGGGCGAACCCGTCGCCCTCGAGCACGTACCGCCAGTTGAGGACCTGTCCCAACGCCGCCAGCACGTCGGCGCGGAAGCCGGGGCCGGCGCCCACGCGCAGCACGGTCTGCAGCACCACCACGACCGCGACGGTGAACACCAACGCCGGAAGGATGCGGCGAGCCCGGTGCTGCCAGAAGCGGGCCAGCGCCAGGCGGCCGCTCTGCGACCACTCGGCCAGCGCGACGGTGGCGACGAGGAACCCGGACAGCGTGAAGAACGTGGAGATGGCGAGGAAGCCGCCTCGGGCAGCCTCGAAGCCCTGGTGGAAGGCGAGGACGCCCAGCAGCGCGAGCGCCCGGAGGCCGTCGAACCCGTCGACGTGGGGCAGCTCGGGCCTGGGGGCGGGCGCGCCGGCGCCGGCCCCCAGGCGGCGGGCCCGGCGACGCGGCGGCTCCCCGGGCTCGTCGTCGTCCTGGCCGTCGCCCTCGTCGTAGCCGCGCTGGGCAGGCTCGGTCGCGAGCGGGCTCTGCCACCGCCGTTCGGGTGCCTGGCGGGGCGGTCCGGCCGGTGCCCGGCCCGGGGCGCGAGCGGAGGGGACGGCACCGGTGTCGGCGGTGTAACGGCTGGTCGGCACGGCACCGGTGTCGGCGGTGTAGCGGCTGGTCGGCACGGCACCGGTGTCGGCGGTGTAGCGGCTTGTGGGGGCGGCGCCGTTGTCGGCCTGGCGGGGGTCGAAGCGGCTGGCGGGGACCTGGCCCGTGCCGGCTCGGCGCGGGTCGAAGCGTCCGGTGGGGGCGGCGCCGGTGTCGGCCTGGCGGGGATCGGTGCGCCCGGCGGGCGCCGGACCCCGGCCCGGCCGGCGGGGATCGAAGCGGCCCGGGTCGCCACGGTCGGGCCCCGGGTCGCGCGGCGGCGTGCGGCGGCCCGGGTCGCGCCGGGCGCGCGGTGGGGCGACCGACGAGGGCAGCCTCGGGGTGGGAGCGGTGGCAGGGGGCTCGGCGTCGCGGCGCCACCCGGCCAGCTCGCTGGGATCGGAGAGGTCGTCGTCCCAGCCGAGGCCGGAGCGCGGCCCGCCCGGGGCGCCCGGCCCCCGCGAGTCGTCGGCCGCGGCGCGCCCTTGCCGGCGACCACCGGCGCCGCCACGCGCCGGTGGTGGAGTGGCGCCGTACCCGGCGGTGCCGCCGCGTCCCCGGCGGCCACCGCCGCCCGCGTCGGACCGCGGCGGCGGGTCGTCGCGGCGCGGCGATCCGCGCCGCCGGCTGTCGGGGGTGGGGTAGCGGTCGTCGGGCGGGCGGGCGTCACCGCGGCGCCCCGACCCCGCTCGCCCGCCGCCGGGGGGCGGGGCGCTGCCGCGCCGCGGGGGCCCGCGCCGGTCGCCTCGCTCGGCGGGCCGGCCCGGGTCGGGCGGGCCGCCGCCCGCCGCCTCGCGCTCGGCGCGCGCCCGTGCGGCCCGCTCGGCGGCACGGTCGCCTCGCCAGCCGGGCGGCGGTGGTTGCGAAGCGCTCAGCGTCGTTCCTCCACGGTTGCGGTGGTCCCCGCCGGCTCGCCGGGCGTGCGCGCCCCACGGCAATCCCATCCGGTCGGTCGAGCAAGACTATCCGTGCGGGCGCGCGGCCTGCCCAACCGTGCGGTCCCGGTGGGCGCGCCGTCCACGCCCGCCGGGGCGCCCGCAATCGGGTCGGGGACGCCGCACGGCGGCCAGTAGCCTGATTCGTCGTGGCCCGCTTCTACGTGACGACCCCCATCTACTACGTCAACGACGCGCCCCACATCGGCCACGCCTACACGACCGTCATCGCCGACGCGGTGGCCCGCTGGCACCGCCTGCTCGGCGACGACACGTTCTTCCTCACCGGCACCGACGAGCACGGTCTCAAAGTTCAGCGCGCCGCCGAGGCCAACGGGGTGACCCCCCGCGAGTGGGCCGACCGCACGTCCGAGCGGTTCCGCGACGCGTGGAAGCTGCTCGACATCTCCCACGACGACTTCATCCGCACCAGCGAGCCCCGCCACCACACCGCGGTGCAGCGGCTGCTGCAGCGGGTCTACGACAACGGCCACATCGAGCTCGGCACGTACGAGGGCCTCTACTGCGTCGCGTGCGAGGCCTACTACACGGCCGACGAGCTGCTCGACGGCGAGCGGTGCCCCATCCACGAGCGCCCGGTCGAGCACGTCAAGGAAGACAACTACTTCTTCAAGCTGTCGCGGTTCGAGCAGCCGCTGCTCGACTGGTACGCCGCCCATCCCGGCTTCGTCCGGCCCGAGACCAAGCGCAACGAGGCGCTCGGGTTCATCCGCGGCGGCCTGGCCGACTTCTCGATCAGCCGCAGCTCGATCAGCTGGGGGGTCCCCATCCCGTGGGACCCGGCGCACGTCACCTACGTGTGGTTCGACGCCCTGATCAACTACCTGACGGCCGTGGGCTACGGCACCGACGACGAGCGGTTCGCGGCCTGGTGGCCGGCGGCGCACCACGTCATCGGCAAGGACATCCTGCGGTTCCACTGCGTCTACTGGCCGGCGATGCTGCTGGCGGCCGGCATCGACCCGCCGGTCGACATCACCGTGCACGGGTTCCTGCTGGTCGGCGGCGAGAAGATGAGCAAGACCCGCCTCAACCAGATCGCGCCGGCCGAGCTGGTCGACGAGTTCGGGGTCGACGGGTTCCGCTACCACTTCCTGCGCGACACCCCGGTGGGCCCCGACGGCGACTTCAGCTACGAGCGCATGGTCGAGCGCTACAACGGCGACCTGGCCAACAACTTCGGCAACCTGCTGTCGCGGGTCGCCACGGTGGTGGGCAAGAAGTGCGGGGGCGTGGGCCCCGCCCCCCGCGCCGACAGCCCGCTGGCCCCGATCGCCGCCGAGGTGCAGGCCGAGGTCACCCGCTGGTGGGACGAGCTGGCCCCCTCGGCGGCGCTCGACGCCACGTGGCGGCTCATCCGCGAGACCAACGCCCTGCTCGAAGACAACGAGCCGTGGAAGATGGCGCCCGGCCCGGCCGTCGACGCGGTGCTGGGCGACGCGCTCGAGGCGCTGCGCATCGTGTCGGTGCTGGCCAGCCCGGCGCTGCCGGCCGCCTGCGCCGAGGTGTGGCGGCGCATCGGGCTCGACGGCTCGCCGCTCGACCAGCGGCTGCCCGGCGCCGCGACCTGGGGTGGCTACCCGGGTGGGGGCACCGTCACCAAGGGTGCGCCGCTGTTCCCCCGCCTCGCCGGCTGATCGGTCGTCGCTCCCCGGGCAGGCCCGGGGGGCCGCAGCGCTAACGGTCCCCTAACGGTTGCCCTCCCGCCGGGTGACAGCGGCACCGCGACCCCGTACCGTCGATGCCAGCCCTCCCCAGCAGGGCGAACGATGGAGGCCACGGTCGTCACCAGTGGGCGGGACGACGACCGTGGCCCTCCATCCACCGGCTCCCCGTTCCCGCCCCGTTCCGGCGCGGGCGCGCGTCAGATGCCTCTCCCCGGACATCTGCGGCCGCCAAGAGAGGCTGTCAGCCGGGCGGGGCGGGAACCGGTGGCACCACGTCCGTGCCTGCGACGACGCGACCCGTGCCCTCGCCGAGCAACCGCTCGGCGGCGCGCCGCACGGTGGCGGCCAGGCCGATCACCCGGCCGTCGGCCGCCAGGTCGGCCGCGCGCTCGGCGCCCAACCGGCGCTCGACCGCCGTGCGGACGGGGCCGAGGTCGCGCGCCAGCCCGAAGTCGACGCGCACCCCCAACTCGTCCTCGACCAGGTCGCTGGCGCCCACCAGCACGGCGGCCTCGTCGGCGGCTCCGAGGGTGACCAGCATCTCGCCCAGGATGGCGGCGGCGGTGACCGCGTCCGTGGGGTCGCCACCGGCGAGCGCCCGCTCGGTCGCCGCCGTGAGCAGGGCCACGCAGCGGTCGGTGTCGCTCTCGGCCCGCGCGATGGCGGCCAGCCCGACGAGCGCGGTGCCGACGATGCGGTGGTCGCCGATCTCGACGGCGCGGTCGTGCGCGGCGCGGAAGGCCTCGCCCGCGGCCGCGAGGTCGCCGAGGGCCAGGGCTGCGTGGGCTGCGCCCACCGTGGCTCGCAGCCACGTCCTGACCTGCACGTCGCCGAGCGCGTGCCGGGCCTCGTCGAACGCCCGGCGCGCACCGGAGAGGTCGCCGACCGCCCGCCGGCCGTAGCCGATGAAGGTGAGGGCGTGCCCGACGTCGCCGGGCCCGCCGTGCACCCGGTGCTCGGCGGCCGCCTCGTCGAGCAGGGCGATGCCGGCGGCCACGTCGAGCCGGCGGAGGGCGAGCAGGCCGCGGACCTCCTGCACCACCGCCGCCCAGTAGGGCTCGCGCTGGTCGAGCATGATGTCCCGGGCGTCGTCGAGCAGGCGCGTGGCCCGGTCGAGGTCGGTGCGCCGCCAACCGAGCCCGATGGCGACCTGCGTCTGCGCCATCGCCGCCGTGAGGCGGTCGCCGGCGGCCCGGGCCCGGCCGAGCGCCTCCTCGGCGAGGTCGAGCTTGGCGGCGATCATCTCGAACGCGTACTGGCAGTGGACCACGGCGACCTCGAGGCGGGCGCGGGGGCCGTCGGCCAGGCGGTCGGCGCGGCCGAGCAGCTCGTCGCCCCATCCCTGGGCCTCCTGGGTGGCGGGCGAGCGGATCCAGGTGACGCTCAGGTCCTCGAAGAGCCGGGCCGCCCGCTCGACGTCGTCGCCGTCGAGCAGCCGCCGCAGCACCGCCCGGAAGGTGGGCAGCTCGGCCACGAAGCGGGCCACCACGGCGGCCTCGCCCGGGCTGTGCACGTCGCGGTCGAGGTCGGCCGCCTCGGCCAGGCACCACTCGACGAGCCGCTCGTGGGCGGCGGCCGTGGCGTCGGGGTCGAGCCGGGACGCCGCGTGGGCCCGCACCGGCTGCAGCAGGCGGGCCCACCGGCGGTCGGGGTCGAGCGCCACCAGCGAGGCCTCGGCCAGCCGGGTGATGGCCGCGGCGGCGGCCTGCTCGTCGATGCCGGCGACGGTGGCGGCAGCCGGTGCCGCGCACCCGCCGGGGAACACGCTGAGGTGGGCGTAGAGCCGGGCGGCCTCGGCGTCGAGGCGGGCCACGGCGGCGTCGAGCGTCGCACCGAGGCGCCGGCGCCCGGCACCGGCCGGGGGCTCCGCGTCGAGCAGCGACGACGTGTCGGCCGACAGGCGCCGGGCCAGGGCGGCCAGCGGCTCGGTGCGGGCGGCGGTCGCCGCGATCTCGATGGCGAGCGGTAGCCCGTCGAGCGCCCGCACGATGGCCGCGGCGTGCGTCCAGCTCTCGTCGTCGCCCAGCGGGCAGGCGAGGTCGTCGAGCCGGCGGGCGAGCAGCTCGGCGGCCGGTGACCGGCGGGCGGCGTCGGCGTCGGCGCGCTCGGGCGGCACCTCCAGCGGGTCGAGGGCGACCACCGCCTCGCCGGCGACGCCGAGCGGCACCTGGCTGGTGGCCAGCACCCTGACCACGGGGCCGGCGCGCAGCAGCTCGACGGCGGCGCGGGCGGCGTCGGCGCGGACGTGCTCGCAGCCGTCGAGCACGACCAGCACCTCGCGTCCCGCCAGCACCGTGACGGCCCGGGCGAGCGGATCGTCGTCGGCGTCCGCACCGCCGCCCGGCGGCGGTGCCGCCACCGCGGTGGCCGTGGCGGCTCCGACGTCGCCGGGCCCGACCGGGGCGAGCTCGACGACCACCGCCCCGTCGGCGAACGTGTCGCCCGCGGCCGCGCCGACGTCGAGCGCCAGCGTGGTCTTGCCGACGCCGCCCGGGCCCACGAGCGTGACGACCCGCGACGTGGCGAGGCGGGCCACGACGCTCGCCCGAACCGCGTCGCGCCCCACGACCCCGGCGAGCGGGACGGGGGTGCACCCGGGCGCGGGCTGCCAGCGGGCCGCGTCGAGCGACGGATCCTGCAGCAGGATCGCGGTCTCCAGCCGGCGCAGCTCGTGGCCGGGCTCGAGCCCGGTGCGCTCGGCCAGCACGGCCGCCGCCCGGCGGTAGGCCCGGAGGGCGTCGGTCTGGCGGCCGGCACGGGTCAGGGCGACCATCAGCAGTGCCCACCGGTGCTCGCGCAGCGGGTCGTCGCTCAGCAGCCGGCCGAGCAGGGCCAAGGCCCGGTCGGTCTCCCCGGCGGCGACCAGCGCGTCGGCGAGGGCGTCCTCGGCGTCGCGCCGCTCGTCGTCGAGCGCCTCGGCCTCGCTGCGCAGCGCCGGGTCGCGGCGGAGGTCGGCGAGAGCGTCGCCCCGCCACAGCGCCAGCGCGCCTGTGAGCAGGTCGATGGCCTGGCGGGGCGCCTCGGTGGCACGCTCGGCGGCCGCCCGCTCGCACAGCGCCCGGAACCGGTGGGCGTCGACGGGCGAGCAGGCGCCGGCCGCACCGGCCGCATCGGCCGCATCGCCGCCGCCGGGCCCGGTGCGCAGGCGGTAGCCGCGGGGGACCGTGTCGATCCGCACGGCCACCGCCCCGTCCAGCGCCTTCCGCAAGCGCGACACGTGGCCCTGGATGGCGGTCCGGAACGTGGCCGGCGGCCCGTCCGGCCAGATGCGGCGGGCCAGGTCGTCGGCCGACCAGGCCCGCTGGGGGTGGAGGGCGAGCCAGGCCAGCAGGGTCGCCGCGTGCCCGCGCACGTGCCGCTCGCCCTCGCCACCTCGCCCGGCGGGGTCGACGACGATCGGCCCCAGGAGCCGAACCTCCAACCCGTCCCGCATGGTCGCTCAGGGTAGTTGCACGCACACAGGCACCCGGGCGTCGAGCGCACCGGGCGCCTGAACGGTCAGAAGCGCAGGACCATCGTGATCGACGTCGCTGCGCCGGTGGCGTCCCGGTCGGGCACCTCGTCGCCCGCCACCGTCCGGAAGCCGACCCGCTCGTAGAGTCGCCGGGCCGGGTTGCCGACGCGGACGCTGAGGCACAGGGCCGGGAACCGGGGGCGGGCGGCGGCCACGAGGCCGGCCAGCAGCAAGCCTCCGGTGCCGCCGGCGCGGCGACCCGGCGCGACCGCGATGGCCACCTCGGGGGTCTCGTCGTCGACGTAGCCGTAGCCGGGCCGGTCCCGGGTCAGCAGCCGGGCCCAAGCGGCACCGATCGCCGCGTCGCCGAGCCGGCCGGCCTCGTGCTCCGGCGGGCCCGCGTCGTCGCCGGAACGGCCCGCGAGCGCCACGACACCGAGGTCGGTCGGTCGGCCCCAG
>DASTFE010000118.1:0-12366 GCA_035708905.1 Acidimicrobiales bacterium
CGCCAGGCCGACGATGAGGCCGGTCGACGGCCCCGACCGGACCGGCTGGGCCGGCGGCAGCTGGCCGCTGCTGTAGGCGGGGTCGTAGCCGGGCGGTGGGGCGCCGAACCCGCCCGGTGGGGGCTGGGGTGTTTGCCCGGGCTGCGGGGCGTACTGCTGGGTGGGATCGACCTGCCGGGTCTGGTCGACCGGCACGGTGGGGTCGGCACCGGGCCCACCGGCGCGGCTGACGGGATCGACCGAGGTCACGCCATTGTCGGAGACGTCGTCCGTCCAGGTGCTGCCGTCCCAGTAGCGGTACTCGTGCCGCCCCGTGGGGTCGGGGTTCCACCCGGGAGTGGCTGCGTTCATGGTCCGTCCTCTGTTCGATCCGGTCCGCCCAGCACGGGCCGAGCGCCTTCCGCCGCCGGGGATCGTAGGGTGTCGGCGCCGCGAGCGGCAGTCGGGGCGGGCTCGGAGGCTCGCGGCCGGTGGGGGTACGGTCCCCGGCCGTGATCCACAGCGAGCCCCGCGGGCACGTAACGGTCGTCACGATCGACCGCCCCGACCGCCGCAACGCCGTCGACCACGCCACCCTCGACGCCCTGGCCGCGGTGCTGGACGAGGTCGGCGACGATGTGCGGGCCCTGGTGCTGACGGGGGCGGCGGGCCACTTCTGCGCCGGTGCCGACCTGAGCGGCGTCGAGGACGCGTCGTTCACGACACTGCTGCGGTCGGTGCTCGACCGCCTGCGGCTGGCGCCGTTCGTCACGCTCGCCGCGGCCGACGGGGCCGCGCTGGGGGCCGGAACCCAGCTCGCCATCGCCTGCGACCTGCGGGTGGCGACGGCCCAGACGAGCTTCGGCATCCCCGCCGGGCGGCTGGGCCTGGCCGTCGACGCCTGGACGGTCGACCGGCTGGCCCTGCTGGCCGGCCACGGTCCGGCGCGGGCCATGCTGCTGGCGGCCGAGGTGGTCAAGGGCGACGAGGCTCACCGGCTCGGGCTGGTGCAGCGCCTCGGGTCGCTCGACGACGCCCTCGCCTGGGCCGACGACATCGCCGCGCTGGCCCCGCTGACGCTGCGCGCCCACAAGGCTGCCCTCGAGGGCCGGCCCGACGCCGCCGCCGCCCTGGCGCGGGCCTGGGCGAGCGACGACCTCACCGAAGGGCTGGCCGCCTTCCGCGAGCGCCGCCGGCCCGTCTTCCACGCCCGCTGAGCGGGAACGCGGGCGGGCCGGCCTCAGCGGGCGGTGCCCGCGAACGAGCCGGTGGCGTCGCCTTCCGGGTCGACGGCGATGCACAGCAGCTCGCGGTCGCCCGAGTCCCACGACGCCTGCGTGGGCTCGAGCCAGGTGACCAGCAGCACCGACTCCTCGTAGGGCACACCCACGAAGGTCTCGAACTGCGGCAGGCACTCGTCGCGGGCGATGGACTCCATCTCGTCGGCGCCCGGCAGGGCGTCGCCCTCGATGATGTGCAGGTAGTAGATCTCGCTGGCGTGCGGTTGCTCGCACGGCACGACCGGCAGCGACTGCACCTCGCCGTCGGGCGTCTCCTCGACCAGGCAGTCGCCCACGGCGAGCGAGAACACGTCGGCGTCCTGGGGACCGGCCACCGTGGTCTCGGGCGCGGCCGTGGTCGTGGTCTCGGGCTCGGTGTCGTCGGTGGCGGCGGTGGTGGTCGTGACGTCGTCGGTGGCGGTGTCGTCGCCGTCGTCGCGGCTGAGCACCACGGCGAGCACGACGACCACGATCAGGGCCAGCACCCCGAGGCCGACGAGCAGGCCGACGGGTGGGCCGGACCGGCCCGGAGCGGACGGTGGCGGGGGCGCGCCCCCGTAGGCGTCGGGAGCGCCGGGCACCCCTGGCGGCCCGCCGTAGCCGCCGTAGCCCTGGCCGGGCGCGGCGCCGTAGCCACCGGGTGCCTGTCCGGGCCCGGCGCCGAACCCGCCGGGCGGGCCCGTGTCGTAGGGCGCCGTGGGCTCGAAGGGGGCGGTCGGCTCGGAGGGCGGCGTGGGCGGCGTGGGCTCGAAGGGGGCGGTCGGCTCGGAGGGCGGCGTCGGCTCGGCGGCCGTGGCGTCGAACGGGGCCGTGGGCTCGTCGCCGCCGGGTGCCGCGCCGCCCAGCGCATCGATCGCCGTGACGCCGCCGTCGGAGACGTCGTCGGTCCACGAGGCGCCGTCCCAGTAGCGGTACTCGTGGCGCCCCGTGGGGTCAGGGTTCCACCCGGGTGGCGCTGCGTTCATCGTCCGTCCTCGTTCGCCGGGCCAGGGGGATGGCCGTTGCCTGCCGCGGATGCTACTGGCCGGGCCGCGACGCGCCGCATCGGACGCGCGGCGGGCGCCGCCTCAGTAGTTGGCGGGCAGCAGCCGCGAGAAGTTCTCGAAGAAGAAGAACAGCGCGACGAGGAAGACGGGCAGCGCAACCAGGTAGGCGGGCCACTTGCGCCACAGCATGCCGAGCAGCCAGGCGGCCGCCCAGATGAGCGCGCAGGCCAGGCCCATCAGGATCGCCGGCCACGCCGAGGCCCGCTCGCCGCCGAGGCCGGCGTCGAGCGTCTGGGCGCTGGACGGGGCCTCGTCGCCCGGGATGGGCAGCGGACCGGTGACCGCCCGCGAGTCGCCCCCGGGGGCCGCCTCGCCGACCAGGGCGGCGACCACGATGATGCGCTGGCGGGCCGAGTACTTGGGGTGGCAGGCGGTGAGGGTGAGCCGGTCGTCGCCGAAGTCGTCGAGCACCTCGACCTGGTCGGGGCTGACGACGAGCTGCTCGCGCACCTCGTAGGTGAACGACCCCTGCGCGGTCGTGACCAGGATCTCGTCGCCCGCCTCGAGCTCGTCGAGCCGGTTGAACGGCGCGCCGTAGGTGGTGCGGTGCCCGGCGATCGCCGAGTTGCCCGGCTGGCCCGGCAGTGGCGACCCGGGGTAGTGGCCGGGCCCGCGCTTGAGGTCGGACACCCCCACGCCCTCGACCACGATCTTGTCCACCTCGATGGCGGGGATGCGGATGTGGGCGACGGCGTCGCCCTCGGCGGGCGGTGGCGGCGGGGGGCCCACCGTCGCCTCGGTGTCGGGGCTGTCGGTGCCGTCGGGCAGCGTGGTGGTGACCTGGTCGTCGCCGGCCGTGGTGCCGACCTGCTCCTCGAACTCGGACTCGAGCGCGTTCTGCGCCTGCGCCTCGCGGATGCCGGTGCCCCAGAGCTGGTAGGCGACGAAGAGCAGGATGAGCACGCCCGCCGTGATGCAGACGCGACCGATGGCTCCCAGGACTGTGGCCAGACGCATCGGGCGAGAGCGTACAGACCGGCGCGACGGCCGCCGGCACGGGTGCGGGTGCCGGCGGCCGGGCGACGGCGTGGGCCGGCCCGGCGTCTTGGTGGCCCGCGGGGCGGGTCAGTAGCCTCGCGTCGTCCCCATGGAGCCAGTCGTCCACCTCCGCGACGCCGTGGCGCTGCTCGGACGATTCCCCGCGCTCGCCGGTGTCGACCTCGACGTCGAGCGCGGCGAGATCGTCCTGCTGCGCGGCCCCAACGGCGCCGGCAAGACGACGGTCCTGCGTGCCTGCGCCGGCCTCGTCCCCGTCGTGCGCGGCGAGGCCCGGGTGCTCGGGCACGACCTGCGCCGCGACATCCGGCCCGTCCGCCGCCGGGTCGGCCTGCTGGGCCACGCCACGGGCCTGTTCGAGGACCTGACGGTGGCCGACAACGTGACCTTCTGGGGCCGGGCCTACCGGGCGGGGCGCGCCGACATCGAGGCCGCGCTGGTGCTCCCCGGCCTGGCGACCCGGCTCCGCGACGTTCCCGTGGCCCGGCTCTCGGCCGGGCAGCGGCGGCGCACCTCGCTGGCCTGCCTGCTCGCCCGCCGCCCCGAGCTCTGGCTGCTCGACGAGCCCCACGCCGGGCTCGACCACGACGCCCGCGAGCTGGTCGACCGGCTCGTCCGCCAGGCGGTGGCCGCGGGCGCCACCGTGGTGATGTCGTCGCACGACCTCGACCGCGCCGAGGCGCTGGCCGACCGGGTCGTCGAGCTGGCCGCCGGCACGACCGTGACCGGGCGGCCGGCCGGTCCGGTCGAGCGCGCCGCCCCGGCCGTGACCTCCGAGCCGGGCGCGGCGCCCACGGCGGTGACGTCCGAGCCGGACCCGGCACCCACGGCGGTGACCCATGTGGCGTGACGCCACGCTCGTCGCCGGGCGCGACCTGCGGGTCGAGGCCCGCAGCCGCGTCACCGTCAACCAGGTGGCGCCCTTCGCACTGCTGGTGCTCATCCTGTTCGCCTTCGCGCTCGACCCCGAGGGCCCGGTGCTCGAGCGCGCCACCCCGGGGCTCTACTGGGTCACCGTGCTGTTCTCGGCCTTGCTGGCCATCGCGCGCAGCGCCAAGCTCGACGAGGCCGACGGGGTCCGCGATGCCCTGCGCCTGTCCGCGCTCGACCCGGCCGGGGTGTTCGCCGGCAAGGCGGTGGCCGTGGCCGCCGAGCTGGTCGCGCTCGAGCTGCTGCTCGGCGCCGGCGTCGTGGTGCTCTACGGCGCCGACCCGGCGGGGGTGGGGCTGCTGGTGGCCACCTGCGCGGCGGCCACCGCAGCGGTGGCGACCGCCGGTACCCTCTACGGCGCCCTGGTCAGCGGCCTGCGGGTCCGCGAGACGCTGCTCCCCCTGCTGCTCCTCCCCGTGCTGGCGCCGGTGCTCATCGGCGCCACGCGCGCCTTCGACGCGGCGCTCGGCGGGGTCCCCGCCGACGGCTGGCCGTGGTGCGGCCTGCTGGCCGCGTTCGCTGTCCTGTACTCGGTCGCCGGGGCACTCGCCTACGGCACGCTCCTGGAGGGCTCGTGACCGCCACCACGCCCGCTGGATCGCCCAGCGGCCCCCCGCCCACTGCACCCGCCACCGGCGCTGCGTCGGCCGCCGGGGCGTCCGCCTCGGCCGGCGGCGATGCCGGACACCGGCCCCCCGCCGGTGCCGGCCCCGCCCACACGGGGTCGGCCGCCACCCGGGCCGTCGGGTGGCTGGCGCTCGCCTCGCTGGCGCTGCTCGTGCTGTACGGGCTGGTCATCAGCCCGGCCGACCGCGAGATGGACGACGTGGTCCGGCTGATGTACGTCCACGTGCCCTCGGCCACCTACCTGTACCTGGGCTGCTTCATCACCACGCTGGCGTCGGGCATGTGGCTGTGGAAGCGCACGCCGGGCTGGGACGCCCTGGCCGAGACCGGCGCCGAGGTGGCGCTCGTGTTCGCGTTCGTCACCCTGCTGACCGGGTCGCTGTGGGGTCGGCCCACGTGGGGCACCTACTGGACCTGGGACGCCCGCCTCACCACCACGGCGGTGCTGACCGCGCTGCTGGTCGGCTACCTGGCCCTGCGCCGCCTCGACGTCGACCCCGACGCCCGGTCGACCCGGGCGGCGGTGGTGGGCCTGCTGCTCGTGCCCAACGTCGTGATCGTCAACCGGTCGGTCGAGTGGTGGCGGTCGCTGCACCAGAGCGCCACGCTGGCCCGCATCGATCCCACGATCGAGGGCGACATGCTCGTGGCGCTGATGGTCGGGTTCCTGGCCCTCGGCCTGGTGTTCACCTGGCTGACGATCCACCGGTTCCGGGTCGCCTGGCTCGAGCAGCAGGCCGACCGGGTCGACCTCGACGCCGCCCTCGCCGCCCGCCGGGCCGAGGCCGCCGACGGCGATCTCGACAGCGATCCCCACGAGAAGGTGACGCCCGCATGATCGCCCTGACCCACGCCGGCTACCTGGCCGCCGGGTGGCTCGGCACGGCCGCCCTGGTCGGCGGCTACGCCCTCGTCGTGCTGCGCCGGGGCCGGCGCCTGTCGCGCCACGTGCCCACCGAGGAGCGCCGGTGGAGCTGACCCCCCGCACCTACGACGAGGGGGGAGACGAGGGGGCGGACGCCCCGGTCGAGCGCCGGCCCACCCGGCGCCGACGTCGCTGGCTGCCCCTGGCCGTGCTGGCGGTGGTGGTGCTGGGCCTGGGCGTGCTCGTCTACAAGGGCCTGTCCGACGCGTCGCTCTACTTCCGCAACGCCGACGAGGCCGTCGCCCAGCGCGACGCCCTCGGCGACCGTCGCTTCCGGCTGCAGGGCACCGTCGTCGGCGAGCCCGCCACCGAGGGCGAGACCGTGAGCTTCGCGGTCGCCTACAACGGCGTCGAGGTGCCGGTCGTCCACACCGGCACGCCGCCCGACATGTTCCGGCCAGGCATCCCCGTGGTGGTCGAGGGCCGTTGGCGCGACGGCGCCGAGGTGTTCGAGAGCGACCGCATGCTGGTCAAGCACGACGAGAGCTACGAGTCGCGCGACGACTACGACGACCGCATCGACGACGCCGAGCAGGGCGGAGGGACCGGCGGGTGAACGCCGCGCTGGGCACCGCCGGCGTCGTCCTCGGCGTCGCCGCCTCGCTGGGCGGCGTCGTGACCCTGGCCGTCGCCCTGGCCCGGGGCAAGCGGCACCTGCTGCCGATCGGGCGCTCGTACGTGCTGCTGGCGCTGGTCGGCGCCGTGCTGGCCGTGGGTGCGATGGAGCGGGCCCTGATCACCCGCGACTTCACCGTGCAGTACGTGGCCGACAACGGCAGCGCCCGCACCCCGGCGCTGTACAACGTGGCCACCCTGTGGGCGGCGCTCGAGGGCTCGCTGCTGCTGTGGGTGCTGGTGCTGACCGTCTACATGGCGCTGGTTGTGCACAAGTTCCGCCGCCGCCTCGACGACCCCCTCGTCGGCTGGGCGATGCTGACCATGCTCGTGGTCAGCGGCTTCTTCTTCCTGCTGCTGCTGGCGCCGGCCAACCCGTTCACGGCCTTCGACCCGCCGGTCGGCTACGACGGGCCGGGGCCCAACCCGCTGCTGCAGAACCACCCGCTGATGGCGTTCCACCCGCCGGCGCTCTACCTGGGCTACGTGGGCTTCACGGTGCCGTTCGCGTTCGCGGTCGCCGCCCTGGCCACCGGCCGGGTGGGCGAGGGGTGGCTGATGGAGACCCGACGGTGGACGCTGTTCGCCTGGGGCTTCCTCACCTTCGGCATCGTGCTCGGCGCCTGGTGGAGCTACGAGGTGCTCAACTGGGGCGGCTACTGGGGGTGGGACCCGGTCGAGAACGCCTCGCTGCTGCCCTGGCTGACCGGCACGGCGTTCCTGCACTCGGTGATGGTGCAGGAGCGGCGGGGCATGCTGCGGGTCTGGAACCTGTCGCTGGTGTGCGCCACGTTCAGCCTCACCATCCTCGGCACCTTCCTCACCCGCTCGGGCGTCATCGCCTCGGTGCACGCCTTCACCGAGGGGTCGATCGGGGCGTGGCTGCTCACGTTCTTCGGTCTCACCGTGGCGGTCACCCTGGGGCTCATCGGCTGGCGGGCCGACCGGCTGCGGGCCCCTGGCTCGATCGACTCGCCGCTGTCGCGCGAGGGCTCGTTCCTGGCCAACAACGTGCTGTTCGCCGGGTTCGCGTTCGTGGTGCTGCTCGGCACCGTGTTCCCGCTGCTGGTCGAGGCCGCCAACGGCGACCAGATGTCGGTGGGCCGGCCCTACTTCGACCGCATGACCATCCCCATCGGGCTGACGCTGCTCTTCCTCATGGCGGTCGCGCCGGTGCTGCCGTGGCGCAAGGCGTCGGGCGAGGTGCTGTCGCAGCGGCTGTTCTGGCCCGCCTGGGTCGGCACCGCCGCCGTGGTCGTGGCCGTGCTGGTCGGCGCCCGGGGGCTGGCCCCGCTGCTGGCGTTCGGTCTGGGCGGGTTCGCCGGGGGCGCCGCCGCCCGCCAGGTGGTGCTCGCCACCCGCCGCCAGGGGTGGCGCGGGCTGGTGGGTCGCACCAACGGCGGCATGGTCGTGCACATGGGCGTCGTGCTCGTCGCCGTGGCGCTGGCGGCGTCGGGCAGCTACGACAGCGAGCGCGAGCTGACCATGCGGGTGGGCGACACCGCGACGGTGGCGGGCCACGAGATCGAGTACCTGGGCGCCCGCACGGTCGAGGAGTCGAACAAGACGTCGGTCAGGGCGCAGGTGAGCGTCGACGGTGAGGTGCACGAGCCGGCCATCAACCGCTTCCCGGCGACGGGCATGTCGGTGGGCACGCCCTCGGTGGCGACCTCGCTGACCCGTGACGTGTACCTCACGCTGCTGCGGGCCCCCGCCGACGACGCCGGCCAGACCGCCTCGGTGCGGGTGATCGTGCAGCCGCTGGTGACGTGGCTGTGGATCGGCGGCGGCATCATGGCCGCCGGCACCGTGCTGGCCGCCTTCCCCGGCCGCCGCCGCAACCCGATCGACCCGGTGTCGGCCCCGCTGCCCGAGCCGGGCGCGGGCGACGTGGCCGGGCCCCGGGTCCCGGTCGCCGGCGGTCCCGGACGCACCGGCGAGGGGGCGGCTCCGCCCGGGCCGCCCGGCGGCGGCGACGGTGACGGTGACGACGCCGGTGACCGCGAGCCCGGCCGCCGCGACGGAGAGCCCCAGCCGATCGAGGTGACGACGTGACCGGCGTGGTCGACACCCCCGACGCCCCGGGTGCTCCCGGTCGTCCCGGAGACGACGGCGGTGACGCGGATCCCGGCGTGCCGCGGCGCCGGACGGGCATGATCGTGTCCGCCGTGGTCGCGCTGGTGGCGATCGCCTTCGTGGTCGTGCTCGCCACCCGCGAGCCGGCCACCGAGCGGCGGGCCAAGAGCCCGCTCATCGGCAAGGTGACGCCCGCGCTCGTGGGCGAGACGCTCGACGGCGGCAGCTTCGACATCGACGACCACCGCGACGAGTTCGTGGTGGTCAACTTCTTCGCCACCTGGTGCCCGCCCTGCGTCGAGGAGCACCCCGAGCTGATCGCCTTCGACGAGGCCCACCGGGCCGCCGGCGACGCCTCGGTGGTGAGCGTCGTCTACAACGACCGGCCCGACGAGGTGCACGACTTCTTCGCCGACCGGGGCGGCGACTGGCCGGTGATCGCGGACGGCGGGCTGGCCGCCGTCGACTACGGCGTCGTCAAGGTGCCCGAGACCTACCTGGTCGCGCCCGGCGGCGTCGTGGTCCAGAAGTACACGGGCGGTGTGACCCGCGACATGATCGAGGCCGACATGGCCGCGGTGACGGCGGCCGTCGCCGCGAGCGACGAGGGTGGGTCGTGACGGCCGCCGGCGCGGCGCGGCGGCGGCCGCGGGGCCTGGTGGCAGGCTGGCTGGCGCTCGTCGTCGTGCTCGCCGGCGCGCTCGCGGTCGGCACCCTCGACGACGGCGCGGCCCGCAGCCCCGGCGATCGGGCCCGCGACCTGGCCGAGTCGATCGCCTGCCCCCAGTGCGACGGGCAGTCGGTGGCCGACTCCGACTCGGACGCGGCCACCGCCATCCGCAGCCGCATCGAGCAGCGCATCGGCGAGGGGGCGTCCGACGCCCAGATCCGTGACGAGCTGGCCGACGCCTACGGCGAGCGGGTGCTGCTGACCCCCGGGCGGTCGGGCGTGTCCAGCCTGGTGTGGACGCTGCCGGTCGTGGCGCTGATCGTCGCCTTCGCCGGCGTCGTGCTGGCCTTCCGCCGGTGGCGGGCGGCGGGCGCGCGCCGGGCGTCCGACGACGACCGGGCGCTGGTCGAGCAGGTGCGGTCCCGCGCCGCCTCCGGGGCGGGCGATCCCGGCCGCGGGCCGGGCGGCCCGTGACCGCGACGGCCGTGGGCCGGGCCCGACGGCTCGACCCCGACACGCTCGCCGCGCTGGAGGAGGAGCGCGACTTCCTGCTGCGCTCGCTCGACGACCTCGAGCGCGAGCACGACGCGGGCGACGTCGACGACGGCGACTACGAGACCCTCCGCGACGACTACACGGCCCGGGCCGCCCGTGCCATCCGGGCGATCGAGTCGCACCAGGCGCAGGTCGCGGCCGACCGCCGCCCGCGGTCGTGGCGGCGGGCGCTGGCCGCCGCCGCCGGGGTGGCGGTCTTCGCGCTGCTGGCCGGCGTGCTGGTCGCCCAGGCCTCCGGTCGGCGCGAGTCGGGCGACCCGCTCACGGGCGACATCCGCCAGTCCAGCCGGATCCAGCTCGCCGAGGCCGCCGACCTGGCCGCGGCCGGCCGCTACGACGAGGCCGTCGAGGTCACCGACGAGGTGCTCGAGCTGCAGCCGGGCAACGCCGAGGCCCTGGCCTACAAGGGCTGGTACCAGGCGCTGTCGGGCGACAGCGAGGGGGTCGACACGCTCATCGCCGCCGCCGAGGCCGACCCCGACCTCCCCGACACCCACGCCTTCCTGGCGATCATCCTCCACCGGGCCGGCAGGTCAGACCTGGCACTGGCCGAGATCGAGCGCCTCGAGGCCCTCGACCCGCCGGCCGAGATGCTGGCCCTGGTCGACGGCCTGCGTGCCGAGATCGAGGCCCAGGCCGGGGCCGAGCCCGGCTCGTAGACGGCGTCAGCGGCCCCGCACGTCGGGCGGGGGCAGGTAGCGGGCCTTGCTCCACCGCTCGCCGTTCCAGGTGATCACCCACGTCGAGCCCTTGGGCCAGACGAAGGGGTCCTTGAACCGGGCGGTGGTGGCGTTGAGGATGCGCAGCATCTCGGGGATCACGTCGCCGTGGCTGCAGAGCGCCGCGGCCTCGTAGCCGTCGCGCAGCTCGCCCGCGAGGGCCAGGGCGTCGTCGCCCTCGGCCCCCTCGGCCAGGCGCGGGTCGTGCTCGACGGGCAGGTCGAGCCGGGCCCCGAGCGGTTCGAGGGTTTGCACGCACCGCCGGGACGGGCTGCTCACCAGCCGGCCCACGCCCGCGGACGCCAGCATGTCGGCGATGGCCACCGCCTGGCGGTGGCCCTTGGTCGACAGCGGCCGCCGGTCGTCCGGCCCGTCCCACGCGCCCCGGCTGCCCGCGTGCCCGTGGCGGACCACGTAGAGCCTCACGTGCGCGGCACCCGGCGGCGGTCGAGGGGAGCGCGACGCAGCACGCGACGATCATGCCAGACCGACCGGGCCACCCACCCACCCGGGCGGGCGCCGCCCGCACTCGCCGAGGTGTCGGCAGCAACCGACCGTGAGCGCGCCGTTTCACCGACACCTGGGTCAGCCGGGGCGCCCGCCCGCGGTCGCGGCGAGCGCGCGCAGGTCGGCGAGCACGCGGGGCAGGGTGTCGAGCAGGCGGTCGACGTCGGCGTCGGTGGTCGACCAGCCGACCGAGAGGCGCAGGCTGTGGTGGGCGGCGACGCCCATCGCCTCGAGCACCGGTGACGGCTCGAGCGACTCGGACGAGCAGGCGCTGCCCGAGTGGGCCGCCACCCCGGCGCGGTCGAGCCCGAGCAGCACCGCCTGCGGCTCGATCCCCTCGACGCCCAGGCACACGATGTGGGGCAGCCGGGCGTCCGGATCGCCGTACACCCGCAGGCCGGCCAGGCCCGGTTCGGTGCCGACGGCCGCCAGGATGCGGTCGGTCGACCGGCGCTGGGCTGCCGCCTCGGCCTCGACCGCCGCACCCCCGTCGGCGGCCAGCGCCGCGCAGGCGGCGCCGAAGCCGGCGACGGCGGCGACGTTCTCGAGGCCGGCCCGGCGGGCCCGCTCCTGGTCGCCGCCGACCAGCAGCGGCCGCAGCCGCAGGCCCTGGCGCACGAGCAGCGCGCCGGCGCCCCCGGGCCCGCCCAGCTTGTGGGCGCTGATCGACAGCAGGTCGGCCCCGAGGTCGCGGAACCCGATCGGCACGCGGCCCGCCGCCTGGGCGGCGTCGACGTGCACCAGCACGCCCCGCTCGCGGCAGGCGGCCACCGCCTCGGCCACCGGCTGGACGGTGCCGACCTCGTGGTTGCCCCACTGCAGGTGCACGAGCGCGGTGTCGTCCCGCACGGCGGCCAGCAGGTCGTCGACGTCGACCCGGCCGGCGCCGTCGACCGGCACCACGGTCACGTCGCCGTGGCGGGCGGCCGACTGGCGCACCGCCGAGTGCTCGACGGCGGGCACGACCTGGTGCCGGCCCCGGG
Source organism: Acidimicrobiales bacterium (assembly GCA_035708905.1). Taxonomy (GTDB): domain Bacteria; phylum Actinomycetota; class Acidimicrobiia; order Acidimicrobiales; family VFJN01; genus ZC4RG19. The sequence continues at coordinate 11,909 of DASTFE010000118.1, forward strand.
CGGCGGCACCCCAGCAGGCGGCGGCGATGGCCTCGGTGGCGCCGCTGGTGAACACCACCTCGCGGGGGCGGGCGCCGAGCAGGTCGGCCACGTGCTGGCGCGCCTGCTCGACCGTCACGCGGGCGGCCAACCCCTCGGCGTGGATGCGGCCGGGATCGCCGGTGGCGTCGAGGGCGGCGACGAGCGCGGCGCGGGCCTCGGACCGCAGCGGTGACGTCGAGGCGTGGTCGAGGTACGTCCGGCCGGTCACACCGGGCACGGTAACGGCGCGGGGGCCCGCCTGGTCGCTGCCGGACCGTCAGGCCGGCAGGGCCCGGCAGGCCGGCAGGGCCGGCGGCTCAGGCGCCCTGCACCGAGGTGACGCAGCGCTCGGCGCCGGTGGGCAGCGAGAGGGCGGTCTCGGTCATGAGGTCGGTGCCGTAGAGCGCGGCGAGCATGCCCCGCACCATGCCCCGGTC
>DASTFE010000119.1:0-33612 GCA_035708905.1 Acidimicrobiales bacterium
CCGCGGCAGGAAGCCGGCCACCGCGTTCTGGCCAGAACGCGTACGGGGCCGCCCCCCGCCGGCAGGACAGCCGTCAGCGGGAGGCGCGGGAGCGTTCGACCGATGCCGCCAGGCGGGCCACGTGGGCGTCGACCTCTGCCGCCAGCGCCGGCGGGCGCAGCACGGTGAACGGCCACGGCAGCCCGGCCAGCAGGCGGGCCATGCCGGCCAGGTCGTTCACACCGCTGACGAGCACCACCCCGCCGTCCGCCGCCGGGTGCACCTCGCCGACCGTCGGCGGGAGCTGCCGGCGGGCGGTGGCGGCGTCCGTGTCGAGCCACACCTCGGTGCGGTGGCGCCACGCCCCGATGCTCAGGCCGTGCCGGACGTGCGCCACCGGGTCGAACCCGTCGGGCGGCGTGAACCGCCGGTGCAGCTCGGCCGCGGTGGCGATGCGGTCGACCCGGAACGTGCGGACCTCGCCCCGCAGGTGATCGCGCCCCACCAGGTACCAGCGGCGGTCGTGCACCACGAGGCCGTACGGGTCGAGCTCGCGGGTGGTGGGCTCGCCGCCGGGCCGCGTGTGGTCGATGCGCACGCGGGTGCGCGACCGCACCGCGGCGGCGAGGGTGAGCGCCACCTCGGGGTCGGGCACCCGCACGGCTGGGCGGTCTGCCAGCCGTTCGGTAGCGCTCACCAGGGCGTTGACCCGGTGGCGCAGGGGGGCGGGCAGGACCCGGGTGAGCTTCACCAGCGCCCGGTCGGCGGCCGACGGCTCGCCCACGCCGTCCCGCTCGGCCGCGGCGGCCAGGGCGACAGCGGTGGCGACCGCCTCGTCGTCGCCGAGCATCAGCGGCGGCAGCCGGTACCCGCGGGCCAGCCGGTAGCCGCCGTAGCGGCCGCGCACCGACTCGACCGGGATGCCCAGCTCGCGCAGTGCGGTGGCGTAGCGCCGGACGCTGCGGGCGTCGACGCCGAGCCGGTCGGCCAGCTCGGCGGCGGGGACGAGCCCCCGGTCCTGCAGCACCTCGAGCAGGGCGAGGACGCGGGTGGCGGGCCGGGACACGGGAAAGATCCTAAAGAGGACGGATAGCGTCCACAATCGGGTCCACGCTGGTGGCGCGGGTCGCCACGGGGGCGGCCCCGGATCCTCCAGGAGACTGCGATGCCCACGATCGTCCTCGTCGCCGGCGCCAACCTCGGAGCCTGGGCCTGGGAGCACGTCACGCCGCGCCTGGCCGCCGCCGGCCACGATGTCCACCCGCTGACGCTCACCGGCTTCGGCGACCGCGCCCACCTCACGTCGCCCCAGATCACGCTCGGCACCCACGCCGACGACATCGTCGCCGCGCTCGAGGTCGCCGACCTGCGCGACGTCGTGCTGGTGGCCCACTCCTACGCGGGAGCGCCGGCGACCCTCGCCGCCGCCCGCGTCCCCGGGCGGATCGCCCGGCTCGTCTACGTGGCCGGTGCGGTCCCCGAGCCGGGCAAGAGCCTGTTCGAGACGGCCGAGCCCGGGTTCGAGCAGGCCATCCGGCACTTCGCCGACACGGAGGGCGACGGCTGGCTCGTGCCGATGGTGAACGACGAGGTGCTCGACATGGCCTACGGCGACCACGGGCTGAGCGACGACCACAAGGCCTGGCTGCGAGCCCGCGGCGTGGGCCAGCCCCTGGGGTGCTACACCGACCCGGCGCCGGCCGATCTCGGCGCCGTCGACCGGCTGCCCCGCACCTACGTCGCCTGCGACGGCGACCCCGGCGACCCGCCGATCGCGCCCGGTACGCGCGGGTGGGAGGTCGTCACGATCGCCACGGGCCACTGGCCGATGATCACGGCTCCCGCCGACCTGGCCGCCGTCCTCGACAAGGCCGCCCGGGGCTGACCGGCCCCGGCGCCCCCGCGCCCGTGCGCGGCGCCCACGTTCCGGGGTGGGCCAGTGGTTGCCAGCCAGTCACCGGCGCACCCGGAACCGGGCGGGGCGGGCCGTCACCCCCGGGCGCACGAGGCGCCGAGCGCCCGCCCGCCGGCGAGCCAGTCGCCGTGCGCGCCCTCGACGTGGTAGTCGCCGGTGGCGGGGTCCTGGCGGTAGGCGATGGGCGCCGGCCGGCCCGACGCCAGGTCGGACACCGCCGCGACCAGCCGGTCGATGTCGGCCTCGGTGGTCGACAGCCCGGCGCTGGCCCGCACGGCGCCCGGCATGTCGCGGCGGTCGTGGTTGCGCACGGCCCGCCAGTAGGCGGCCACCTCGTCGGCGCCCAACCCGAGCAACCGCACCAGGTACGGGTGGGCGCAGAAGCAGCCGTGGCGCACGCCGATGGCGTGCTCGGCGCTGAGCCGGGCGGCCACCAGGGCGTGCGGCATGCCCTCGACCGTGAACGCCGCCAGCGGCAGCGCGGGCGTCGCCGGGTCGGGGCCGAGGACGCGCACCCCCGGCACGCCGTCGAGCCCCGCCCGCAGCCGGCGGTGCAGAACGGCGTCGTGCTCGGCCACGGCGTCCCAGCCGATCTCGGCCAGCGCGTCCACCGCTGCGTGCAGCGCCACCGCGCCGATCACGTTGGGCGAGCCGGCCTCCTCGCGGTCGGGCGGGTCGGTCCAGGCCACCTCGTCGAGGTCGACCAGGTCGACGGCACCGCCGCCGGCCAGGAAGGGGTCGCCGTCCGCGAACACCGCCCGCGGCCCGACCAGCACGCCGGCCCCGAACGGCGCGTACATCTTGTGGCCGCTCCAGGCGACGAAGTCGGCGTCGGCCGGCAGCGGGTGGTGCGGCGCCAGCTGGGCGGCGTCGACCAGCACCGGCACGCCCCGCTCGTGGGCGGCGGCGAGGACGGCGTCGAGCGGCGGCAGCCAGCCGGTGACGTTCGACGCCCCGGTGATCGCCAGCAGGCGGGCACGCGGCCCGGCGTCGAGGGCCGCCACCACGTCGTCGACGGTGAAGGTGCCGTCCTTGCCGCACTCGACGAAGCGCCGCCGGCACAGCCGGGCCCACGGCAGCAGGTTGGCGTGGTGCTCCACCACGGTCGACACCACGACGTCGTCGCCGGCCAGGCGCAGCCGGTACGCCAGGTGGTTGATGGCCTCGGTCGTGTTGCGGCAGATGATGGCCACGTCGTCGCCGTCCGGCGCCCGGCCGGCGAACGCCAGCGCGGCGGCCCGGGCCTCCTCGTAGGCCGCCGTCGAGACCTGCGACTTGTAGCCGGCGCCCCGGTGCACGCTGGAGTACAGGGGCAGGAACTCCTCGACCCGGCGGGCCACCGCGGCCAGCGCGCCGGTGGAGGCGGCCGCGTCGAGGTTGAGGTAGGGGCGCTCGGCCCCGTCCACGCACGGTACGGCGAGGTCGTCGCCGACCAGCTCGACGCGGTTCACGGCAGGTTCACGTACCCGTGGCGGGCCTTCCACAGGAAGTACTTCTCGAAGGCGAGCTTCATGGCGTGCGACTGGGGGCCGGGGATGAGGACGCTGTGCTTGCGGGGCGGCAACATCTTGTCAGCCAGGATCATCACACCGTTGTTGCCGGCGTCGAGCACGCACACGGCCGGGATGTCGCCGAACTCCTTGTGGGCCTGCGGCACCTCGCCCTTGACCTGCGACACGATGTTCTTGGCTGCCACGTGCGCCATCTGCTCGGCGGGCAGCCCGGTCTTGGGGATGCCGACCGCGTGGGCGGTCTGCCAGGGCACGGGCACGGCGGCCGCGACGCCCACCGCGTACACCTCGTCGTGGGTCTCGGTCTGGTAGGTGTCGCGGACCGTGACGTAGCCCTTGTCGTCGGCGATGTCGGTCGCCCGCCGGATCACGTCCTGGCCCACGAAGGGCGGGATGATCATGGCGTAGGCGAAGTCGAGCCCGGTGCCGTCCTCGAGCACGACCCGGCCCTCGTCGACGTGGTCGATGGCCGTGTCGATCACCGAGGCGATGCGCTCCTTGCGCATGAACATGCCGAGCAGCTGCTCGCCGTGGGGCAGGCCGCCGATGCCGAAGTGGCCCAGCTCGGGCTCGGGCGTGACGTAGGTGAGCTTGACCTGCTTCTTCAGACCGGCCTTGCGGAGCTGGTGGGAGACATTGAACAGGTACTCGTAGGCAGCACCGAAGCACCCGGCGCCCTCGGTGGCGCCGATGACGATGTCGCCGGGCGCCTCGAGGAAGCGCCGCCAGCCCTCGCCGGCGTGGATGGCGTCGTCGAGCGTCGTGATGGTGTAGGCGTTGCCGCCGGGCCCGAGGCCCTCGACGGTGCCGAAGTCGTTGCGGTAGCCGGTGGCGATGACCAGGTAGTCGTAGGCGTGCTCACCGGCGCCGGTCTGCACCTTCCGCGCCGCCAGGTCGAGGCCGGTGGCCGCGGCGTGCACGAAGTCGACCTCGTGGCTCTCGAAGGTGGGCGCCACCGGGAACGTGATGTCCGACGGCGACCGCTTGCCGAACGGCAGCCAGATGAGCGACGGGTTGAACAGGAACCGGTCGGACGCCGACACCACCGTGACGTCCACGTCGTCGCCGAGGTCGTGCTTGATCGCCAGGGCGGCGGTCAGGCCGGCGAAGTTGCCGCCGAGGACGAGCACCTTCTTGCGCGCCATGAGCAGCTCCTCTCGGTTGTGCCTACGGCCGTTGTAGCGCCGCAGCGGAGGCGGTCGGCAGGGCCGTTCGACCCGACCTGGGGGCTGGTCGGCTCCCCGTGGATCACCCGGCGGCCCGTAGCCGGGACCGGGCTACCCCAGCGTGCGGGGCAGCCCGAAGGCGGGAAACAGCGTGGTGTCGAAGGTGGTGACCTCGGCGACGGCGCCCTGCTCGATGCGCACCACGTCGATCTTGAACGCCCGGAACTCGTCGTCGCCCCACTCGCGCAGGTAGCTGGCGGCCGCGGGCATCCTGTTGGCGTCGACCGGCACCAGCCGCCAGTCGCCCACCTCCTCCGGGCCGAACGCCGTGACCAGCGCCGGTGCGATCACGTCGATGCCGTCGAAGCAGATCCCGTACGGCGGCATGGTGATGCGGATGTCGTGGCGCAGCATCGTCGCAGCCGCGGCGGCGTCGTGCCGCTCGTGGGCGTCGATGAACCGCGCCATCAGGGCGCGCTCGTCCTCGCTGGGCGCCGCCAGCGACCACTCCGACCGCCGGGCCGGCAGCCGCTCGGCCAGCGTGGCCCGGGCCCGCTGCAAGGCGCTGTTGGCCGCCGGCACGGTGGTGTCGAGCAGCGAGGCGGTCTCGGCCGCCGACCAGCCCAGCACGTCGCGGGCCAGCAGCACCGCCCGCTGGCGGGGCGGCAGCACCTGCAGGGCGGCGAGGAAGGCCAGCTCGATGGTCTCGCGGCGGACGGCCACCGTGTCGGGCTCGTCGTCGCCGGGGGCGATCTCGTCGAGCAGGCGGTCGGGGTACGGCTGCAGGTACGGGATGTCGGCGAACGAGTGCAGGCGCTCCTGCCGGCGGGCGCGCCGGCGCAGCGCGTCGAGGCAGGCGTTGGTGGCGATGCGGTACAGCCAGGCCCGGAACAGCTCACCGCCGGCGAAGCTGTCCCGCCGGCGCCAGGCCCGCAGGAACGTCTCCTGCACCGTGTCCTCGGCCTCGTCGAACGAGGCCAGCATGCGGTAGCAGTGCACGTGCAGCTCGCGCCGGTGCCGCTCGACGATCGCCGCGAACGCCCCCTCGTCGCCGCCGAGCGCCGCGGCCACGTCGGGGTCGGTGGTGGTGGAGACCGAGCGGGGGCTCATGGGGCGACGCCCCCGCCGATCGATCCACCGCCGTGGGCGGCGCCGCTGCTGCGCTCCGGTAGCCGTGTCATGCCGTGTGCAACGACGCCGCCGGCCGCGGCTCATCGGTGCCACCGGGCATTGTCGCCGCCCCGCCGGCGGGTGGTCGAGTCGGCGGGTGAGCGCCGCCGGGACCTTGTTCCCTGGTGGACCCGACCGTCCGGCGCGACGGTGGAGCCATGGCAGACAACGACCGCATCGCCAAGCTCGAAAAGCAGATAGACCGGCTCGAGGCCAAGCAGAACGAGCTGTACGAGCAGCTCGCAGAGGCCCGGCTCGACCAGTGGAAGGGCCGCCTCGAAGACCTCGAGGTGCAGATCCGCCTCGGCGCCATGGACACCAACGACCGGGTCGAGGCCCTCGTCCAGAAGGCGCGCGACCGCTGGACCGAGGCCAAGTCCCAGCTCACCGGGGCCAAGGCGACCGCGGTCGACGTGGTCGAGACCGTGCGCAGCGGGCTCGAGAGCGCCCTGGCCGACCTGCGCAAGGCTGTCGTCGACGCCCGCAAGCAGGCCGCGTCCTGACCTGACGGCTACCCGCCGGCCGCTGGCCGGCCATCCGCCGGGACCCGGGCCGCACCGGCCCGGGCCGGTCGAGGCTGCGCCGGCTCAGATGTCGAGGTCGCTCTTGGTGCGGCCCTGGCGCGACCACCACGAGTCGGTGCGACCCAGCCGGAAGCGCTCGGGCTTCTGGTCGTCGGCCAGCAGGTCGGTCTCGAGCCACAGGCGCTTGAGGTGGCGGATGCGGCCGCGCTCGCGGTCGTCGGTGTAGGCCGCGCGGGCGTGCAGCACGTGGTAGTTGTTCACGAACTGGATGTCGCCCGGCTGCAGCGCCATCGACACGTGGTACGCGGGGTCGGCGCACAGGGCGTCGAGGCGGTCCATGGCGGTGCGGGCGGCGGACGACACCCGGGGCGCATCGGCGTGGCGCCGTGACGCCTCGATGTAGGGGCGGATGTAGCGCGCGAACAGGCGGCCGTCCCGGCGGGTGAAGACCGGCATCAGGTACCAGCCCCGCGCGCCGGGAGCCTGCTCGCCCCGCATGTCGTAGGGGAACTCGCGGTACAGCTCAGCGGCGAGCTCGGGCTCGGTCCGCACCAGGTCGTTGTGGATGGTGACCACGTTGGCGACCAGGCTGGCGCCGCCGCTCGCCCCGGCGTCGAGGCAGAACAGCCCCACGAGGTCGGACCCGTCGGAGTGGAACGGGAACGGCAGGCCGCCGATCTCGTTGCCCCGCGAGGTGGGGTCGTCGGCCCGCTTGCCCTGGTCGGTGACGTCGCCGAGCAGGTGGCCCTTGGCGTTCTGGGGCCAGGGGTGGCCGATGTGGGCACCGATGCCCCAGTAGATCGTCGACGCCCGGGCCTTGCCGTAGCGCTCGACGGGCACGCCCCGGATGAGCACGACGCCCCGACCGTCGATCAGCTCGCCGGTGATGCGGGCCAGCTCGGGGCCGAGGGTGGGCAGCGGGAAGTGTTCGCGGGTGATGTCGAGCACATCGCCGGTCCGCGCCTCGGCATGGACCAGCGCGGCGTCCAGCTCGGCCAGGTGGTCGTCGCTCAGCTGGACCACGTAGCCGTCGCGCAGATCGTCGCTGCGCCACTCGCACGCCTCCTCGAGCGGCGTGAGCGTGGACGGGTCGACGGTCGTCGGCGTGTCGGTCGTGCTCATCGTGGTCCTCCCGTGGTGGCGGCGGGCGCAGGCTGCGGGCCTCGCACGAGGCGCCCCGGCAGGGGGCCCGTCGCCTCGCCGGCCTCGTAGGTGACCTGGCCGGCGACCAGGGTGGCGACGTAGCCGTCGGCCCCCTGCACGAGGCGCTTGCCGCCGGCGGGCAGGTCGTGGCGCATCGTCGGGCGGCGGGCGACCAGCGCATCGAAGTCGATCACGTTCACGTCGGCCCGGTAGCCGGGGGCCAGCACGCCGCGGTCGTGCAGGCCGACGGTGCGCGCCGTGGCCTGCGTCTGGCGGTGGACCAGGAACGGCAGGTCGAGCCGGCCCCGGTCGCGGTCGCGGCCCCAGTGCGTGAGCAGCGTGGTGGGGAAGCTGGCGTCGCAGATGGTGCCGACGTGGGCGCCCCCGTCGGCCAGGCCCACCACGGTGTGGGGGTGGGCCAGCATCTCGCGGGCGGCGTCGAGGTTGCCGTCGGCGTAGTTGAGCATCGGCAGGTACAGGAAGGCGCGGCCGCCGTCGTCGAGCAGCAGGTCGTAGGCCAGGTCGAACGGGTCGCGCCCGTCGCGCTCGGCCCGGCGGGCCACGCTGGTGGCGGGGTCGGGCTCGTAGTCGGGCGGGTCGCCCAGCTCGTACATGCGGTGCAGCGAGTGGATCAGCCGGCCGCCCAGGCGACCCGAGCGCTGGGCGTCGGCCGTGGCGTCGAGCACCCGCTGCTTGAACGCGGGGTCGGCCATGATCGCCACCCGCTCGGCCAGCGGCTGCCCGGCGATCTCGCGGTACACCCGGTTGGTCATGAACGGGTTGAGGGTGCACTGCAGGCCGAGTAGCAGGCCGACGGCCCGCGGTGCGACCTGCCCGGTGATGGGCACGCCCGCCGCGTTGGCGGCCTCGAGCAGCGCGAGCTGATGCCGCCAGGCGTCGCCGACGGTCTGGAGCAGCGAGAACGACAGGGGCCGGCCCGATTCGGCGGCCATGCGCCGGCACAGGCCGAACTCGGCCTCGACGTCGGCGAAGTCGGACACCACCTGCAGCACGCCCCGGCCGGTGGCTCCGACGGCCCGGGCGATGCCGACCAGCTCGTCGGCCTCGGCGGTGAGGGTGGGCGTGGGCTCGCCGCGGCTGGTGCGGTGGTTGAGCGTGCGCGAGGTCGAGAACCCGAGGGCGCCCGCCTCGACGGCCTCGCGGGCCAGGCGGGCCATGTCGTGGATGTCGCCGGCCGTGGCGGCCTCGCGCGCCGCGCCCCGCTCGCCCATGACGTGCAGCCGCAGCGCCCCGTGGGGCACCTGTACCGCGACGTCGACGTCGAACGCGCGGCCGTCGAGGGTGTCCATGAACTCGGGGAACGACTGCCAGCTCCAGGTCAGGCCCTCGTGCAGCACCGTGCCGGGGATGTCCTCGACACCCTCCATCAGCTCGATGAGCCGCTCGTGGTCGGCGGGGCGCACCGGGGCGAAGCCCACGCCGCAGTTGCCCGCCACCACGGTGGTGACCCCGTGCCACGACGAGGGGACCATCCGCTCGTCCCACGTGGCCTGGCCGTCGTAGTGGACGTGGATGTCGACGAACCCGGGCGTGACCAGCAGCCCGTCCGCGTCGATCGTGCGGCGCGCCCGCCCGTCGACCCGACCGACCGCGGTGACCACCCCGTCACGGACGGCGACGTCCGCCGTGCGGGTGGGGGCGCCGGTGCCGTCGACCACCCGCCCGCCACGGATGACGATGTCGTGCTCGCTCATGCGCTCGCTCCTCCGGCTCGCTCCCGCAGTGCGGGGATGACCTCGCTGGTGAACAGCCGTTCCGCCTGCCGGGCCTGGTCGCGGTCGGCCTGGAACGTGGGGCCGGTCACGACGAACCGCTCGACCCCGAGCGCCGCCAGCGCGCGCAGCCGCTCGACGCACCGCTCGGGCCCGCCGACCACCGCGAAGCGGTCGACGAAACCGGCGGCCAGCGGCTCGGTGTGGTCGGCGGTGTTCGAGAGGTGCCGGGTGCTGTCGTAGCGGCGCCCGACCTCGGCCACGACCGCCCGGTCGCCGTCGGCCAGGCCGGCGCCGGTCGAACCCGGCATGGCCGAGAAGTGGGCGAAGGCGGCCACCCCGCCGGCGATCAGCGCCCGGGCCGCGTCGAGGTCGGGCAGGCAACCGACGTTGACGAAGGCGCCGAACGAGATGGTGTCGGGGTCGCGGCCGGCGTCGGCGGCGGCTTTGCGGGCCAGGCCGAGCGCCCAGGCGACACGCTCGGGGTCGGCGCCGACCGCCAGGGTGACCCGCTCGGCGGTGCGGGCGGCGAAGTCGATGACGCGGGGGCCCGAGGCGGCGACGTCGAGGGGCACCTTGGGCTGGCGGGTGCGCCCGAGCCACTGCAGCCGGCTGGGGAACCCGTCGCAGTCGACCGTGCCGCCGCCCAGGTAGGTCTGCACGTCGGTGACCCGGCGGGCGAACTCGGCGACGGGCATGGGCGAGCGGCCGAGGTGGAACAGGGCGGTGTCGCCCCGGCCGATGCCGAGGGCGAAGCGACCGCCGGACTCCTCCTGCACCGTGACCGCCGCGTTGGCCAGCGCCGCCGGGTGGCGGGTGTGGGCGTTGGTGACGCCGGTGGCGAAGCGCAGGTGGTCGGTGGCGCGGGCGGCCAGGGCCACGGCGACGAAGGGGTCGCCCACCAGGTTCTGCGAGTCGGTGAAGGTGATGCCGTCCCAGCCGGCGGACTCGGCCCGGCCGGCCTGGCGCTCGACGGTGCCGGTCTCGGGCGTCCGGGTGGCCCAGAGCTCCATGTGGTGGTCCCCCTCACTCGCCGCCGGGGACGGCGGTGGACTCGGTCGTGCGCGCGCTCGGCTGACACCGCCACGGTAGCGGCTGTCACTGATGAGTGACAAGAGGGCTCGCTACAATGCCGCACCGATGGGCACGGAACCCGCGGCGGCCGCCGCCACCCTGGCCGAGGAGCAGCGCGACCTCGCCCGCGCCCGCATCGTGCGGGCGGCGCGGCGGGTGCTGGCCGAGCGCGGCCTGGCCACCACCGTCGACGACGTGGCCGAGGCGGCGGGCGTCAGCCGCCGCACCGTCTTCCGGCACTTCGCCACCCGCGAGAACCTGTTCGCCGTCGCCATCCGCGACGGGCTGCGCACCTACGGCGAGCACATCCCGTCCGGTCCCGCCGACGACCTGGCGACCTGGCTGCTCGACGTGCTGCTGGCCGCGCACCGGCTCAACGCCGGCAACGGCCGCATCTACTGGGAGCTGTCGGTGCTCGAGCCCGAGCTGACCGGCGAGCTGGCGGCAGCCGCCGCCGAGCGGCGTCAGGCCCGCAAGCGCTTCGCCGAGGGCGTCACCAAGGTGATGTGGCGGGCCCGCGGCGGCGCCGGTCACCCGCCCGCCTGGCTGACCGACACCGTGGCCGTGCACCTGTCGGGGTTCACCACCCAGTCGCTGGCGGTCGACTTCGATCGCACGCCCGACGACGTGGCCCGGGTGTCGGCCCGCGTCCTCGACGCCGCCCTCGCCGCCGCCCTGGCCGAGCGGGCCACCGCCCCACCGAGCTAGCCGCCCGTCGGCACGCTCTGCGACCCACCGGCGGCGGTCCCGAGGCGATGGCCGTCGCCGGCGGCGGGTCCCAAGGCGGGGTCCGAGGCGATGGCCGTCGCGGGTGACGTTCCGGGTCCCGAGGCGATGGCCGTCGCCGGCGGCGGTCCGGGTCGCGAGGCGATGGCCGTCGCGGGCGGCGGGTCCCGAGGCGGGTCCCGAGGCGATAGCCGTCGCCGGCGGCAGGTCCCAAGGCGGGTCCCGAGGCGATAGCGGTCGCCACCGGACTCTCGAGGTCATAGCCGTCGGGGGCCGACGACTATTGCCTCGCGGGATCCGGACCGACCGCCATTGCCTCGGGGCACTCGAGCCCGTGCGAGCGCCGGTGGCGGTCGTAGCCACTCGCTGCGTTCCTGCCCGCCGCCTGTGCGACGATGACGCCGTGCGCTTCCGGTTCGGCGAGTTCCAGCTGGACGACAAGCGGTTCACGCTCGCCGGGCCCGCGGGGCCCGTCCACGTCGAGCCGCAGGTGTTCGAGCTGCTCCACCACCTGATCGTCAACCACGACCGGGTGGTGTCGAAGGAGGAGCTGCTCGACGCCATCTGGGGCGACCGCTTCGTGTCGGAGTCGGCCCTCACCTCGCGCGTCAAGGCCGCCCGCCGGGCGGTCGGCGACGACGGGCAGGCCCAGCGGGTCATCAAGACCGTCCACGCCCGCGGGTACCAGTTCGTGGCCGACGTGCGCAGCGACGCCCAGCGGGCGCGGCGAGCGCTGCCCCGGCTGCGGAACGTCCCCCTCGGCCGCGACGGCGACATCGCCAGCGTCGTCGAGCGGCTGCGGGACGCCCGGCTGGTCACGATCACCGGGTCGGGGGGCATCGGCAAGACCACCGTGGCCCTGGCGGTCGGCGACCGCGTGCAGGGCGAGCACGCCGACGGCGCCGTGTTCGTCGACCTGTCGCCCGTGCCGCCGGGGGCGGACGTGACGAGGGCCGTGGCCGAGGCTGCCGGAGTCGAGGGCGCCGCGTCGGAGTCGATCGAGCGGGTGGCCGACCACCTGGCCGACCGGCCGGTGCTGCTGGTACTCGACAACTGCGAGCACGTGCTCGAGCGCTCGGCCGCGCTGGTCGACCGCATGCTCGGGCGGGGCGACGCCGCCCGCATCCTGGCCACCAGCCGCGAGCCGCTCGGCGTGGCCGGCGAGCACCTGTGGCCGCTCGGGCCGCTGCACGACGCCGGGCCGGCGCTGTTCGTCGAGCGGGCCCGGGCCGCCGAGCCGCGGGTCCCCTGGGACGCAGCCGACCCGGCGGTCGTCGAGCTGTGCCGCCGGCTCGACGACGTGCCGCTGGCGCTCGAGCTGGCCGCGGGCCAGCTCCGCCGCTTCGACCTCGACGAGCTCAACCGCCGCCTCGACGACCGCCTGGCCGTGCTGTCGGGTCGCGGCGCAGGCGAGGCGCACCGCCACACCACGATGGAGACCGCCATCGAGTGGAGCTACCGGCTCCTCGACGGTGCCGAGCAGCGTCTGCTGCGTCACCTCAGCGTGTTCCCGTCGTCGTTCGACCTCCGCGCCGCCGAGGCGTCGGCCCCGGCGCCGCCGGTCGGCGACACCGTCACGGTGTTCGGCCAGCTCGTCGACAAGAGCCTGGTCGTGCGGCTGCCCGGCTCGGGCCGGTACCGGCTCCTCGAGACGATCCGCGCCTTCGCCAGGGATCGGCTGGACGACTCCGGCGAGACGTCCGCGGCCTTCGAGCGCCACCGCCGCCACGTGCGGGGCCGCGTCGGCTCGGCGTCCCGCCTGGACCGGTGGCTGTCGGCGCGGCTCGCCGCGGCCTACCGCGACGACCTCGAGGACGCCCGGCAGGCCTTCCGGCTGAGCCTGCGCGATGGCCACGTCGCCGACGCCGTCGAGATCGCGATCGGTGCGTCGTTCCTGTGGCGGAACGCCATGGGGTGCGCCGAGGGCGACGCCTGGATCGCCGACCTGCTCGGGCACGAGCTCTCACCCCACGACCAGCTCTGGGTGCACATCCTGCGCACCGATGTCGGCCAGGGCCGCGGCGACCACCGCCAGATGTTCGACGCCGCCGCCACCGCCGTCGGCCTGACCGACGACACCGACGATCCGGCGGGGGCGTGCCTTGCCGCCCACTACCGTGCGCTGGCGCACATCACCGACCCGGACACCGCGCCCGCGCCCCTCGCCGTCGCGCTCGACCTGGCCCACCGGTCTGGCGACGTGCGCCTCGTCACCCTGGTCGAAGCGTTCGTCGCCGTCGCCGACCTGACGAACGGAGATCACGACGCCGCCCGGGCGGCGGCGACGCGGCTCGAGGGGGCCGCGTCGGAGGACGGGTACGACCGCTTCATCCTCCACTGGGCGGGCTGGATGCTGGCGCTGGCCGAGCGGGACGCGGCGGAGGCGAGGCGCTGGATGGGCTCGCAGCAGGAGTACCTCGACCGCACCGGCATCGTCGAGACCTGGATCACGTCCTTCTCGACGGCGATGTGCGACGTCCTCGAGGGTGGCGACGTCCACGCCCAACTGGCCCGCACCCTGGCGCTCGCCGACCGCGAGGGCTTCCAGGCCGACGCCGACTGCGTGCTCGCCCTGTCGTACGCGGAGATGTGCGCGGGCCGGTTCGAGGCTGCGGCCGACCTCATGGGCACCGCCGTGCGCGGCCGGTTCAACGCCACCGCCCACTACGCGCTCTACCGCGCCGTGCTCGACCCGCTGCTGCGCCAGCAGCTCGACGCCGCAACGCTGCGCCGCGCGCTGGAACGGGGGCGGGCGCGCACCGCCACCGAGGCCCTGGCCGAGCACGGCATCCAGCGGCCCGGCGGGCCCCGGCCGCTGGCCACCGCCTGACCAGCGGCGCCCACCGACGGCCCGGCCGTCGCACCGGGCTCACCGGGCTCACCGGCCTCCACCGGCTCGACCGGGCCGCACCGGGCGTACCGGGTGCTCGGGGCGCCGAACCCGCCGTCAGAGCTTGAAGATGCTGAGGTAGGTGGACGGCTGCTCGGCCTCGAAGTCGGTGTGCACCGAGCCGGCGGCCGCCGCGTAGGCGTCGCCGGCCTCCATCGTCCGGCCCTGGTTGCGGAGCCGCCCGGCCACCACGTACAGGAACTCGGCGTGGGCGTGCTCGTGGGGTGTGCCGGTGTAGCCCGCCTCGGCCTCGACCAGGGCGACCAGGTAGCCGTCGGCGGTGCCCAGCACCTTGGCCCGGGCGTCGCCGTGCTCGCCCCAGGCGACCCATTCGGCCTCCGCGGCGTGCCTGATGTCCCAGCCGTCCAACGAGATGGTCGTCGTCATGTCGGGTCCTCCGAGTGATGGTGAGTGGTCATGGAGCCCGGCGCAGGACGACCGGACTTTCCAATGGCAAGACTATCTTGCCGCTGGCAAGATTGCACTAGGATGCGCCCGATGTCACGTGCCCGCCCGTACCACCACGGCGACCTGCGCCCGGCCCTGCTGCGAGCCGCCGCCGACACGATCGACGACGTCGGCGCCGCGGCGATGAGCGTGCGCGAGGTCGCCCGCCGGGCCGGCGTCAGCCACACGGCGGCGACCTACCACTTCGGCGACAAGGCCGGCCTGCTCACGGCCCTGGCCGTCGAGGGCTACCGGCTGCTCGGCGAGGCGCTCGCCGCGGCCCAGCGCGAGCACCAGAGCTTCCTCGAGGTCGGCGTGGCCTACGTGCGCTTCGCCGTCACGCACCGGGCGCACTTCGAGGTCATGTTCCAGCCGGCCCTGCTGCGGGCCGACGACCCGTCGCTGCAGGACGCCAAGCGGCGCACCGCCGTGCTGCTCTACGGCTCGGCCGAGGCCGACGAGCAGCAGACCGTCGCTGGCGTGGCCGCGTGGTCCCTGGTGCACGGCCTGGCCACGCTGTGGCTCAACGGCAACCTGCCGCCCCGGCTGGGCGACGACCCGGCAGCCATCACGCGGGTGGTCGCGGCCCGCCTGCGGGTCCCGCGCCGGTGACGATCGGGCGGCCGCGGACCGCGCCGCAAGGTCGTCGACGCGACCTGGCCGGCCGGGCCGGAAGAGCTCGACGGGGTCACGGGTCACGGGCCGCCGGCCGCGGCGGCGGCAGCGGGCTCAGCTGCCGGGCGTCTCGCCGAGCGCCGGCGGCGGCGCTGCAGGAAGTCGCGCTCGGCCGCGTTGCCCGTGCGGGCGATCGCCTCGTCGTAGGCCTGGGCTGCCGCATCACCACGGCCGAGGCGCCGCAGCAGGTCGGCGCGCACGGCGTGGAACACGTGGTAGCCGTCGAGGTCGAGGCCGTCCACCAGCGCGAGCCCCGCCTCGGGGCCGTCGACCTCGGCTACGGCGACGGCGCGGTGCAGGGCCACCTGTGATGATCAGGTCGTCGCCCTTCGGCTGCACCACGGTGGCGGTGTGGCGGGGTGCAGGCCGCCGGCCGGATCGACACCGGCCACGGCGATGGACCGTACGCCCACCCCGTTCCTTGGACGCTCCTGGTTTCCTCGGACGCATCTGGTTTGCCCAGCAACCAGCCGCGTCCAGGGAACGCGAATCGCGGGCGGCCGCCGTGCGACCGTGCGTTATCGTTGCCTGAGGCAAAGGAATCGTTGACGGAGGCACAGATCATGACCGCATCGGCGACCGTCACCATGCCGAGCGTCGACCCCGAACGGGTGGCCGCGGTGCGCGCCTTCAGCCGCTTCTACACCGCGGTGCTCGGCGTGCTCGACGAGGGGCTGCTCGACACCCCCTTCTCGGTCACCGAGGCACGGGTGATGTTCGAGCTCGCGCAGCACGACGCCACCGATCTGGCCGACCTGCGCCGCCGGCTGCACGTCGACGCCGGCTACATGAGCCGCATCGTCGCCCGGCTCGAGGCCGGCGGGCTCGTCGCCCGCGAGCGCTCGCCCAGCGACGGCCGGCGCCAGGTGCTGCGGCTCACCGACCAGGGCCGGGCCGTGTTCGCCACGCTCGACGCCCGGGCAGCCGAGCAGGCGGCCGACCTGCTCGCCCCGCTGCCCGAGCCCGTCCAGCAGCGGGTCGTCGCCGCCATGGACACCGTGCGGGTGGTGCTCGGCGGCGACGCCCCTCCCCGCCCCCGCGCCGTCGTGCTGCGCCCGCCCGGTCCCGGCGACTACGGCTGGGTCGTGGCCCGCCACGGCGCCGTCTACGCGGAGGAGCACGGCTGGGACACCAGCTTCGAGGGCCTGGTGGCCCGCATCGTCGGCGACTACGTCGACGAGCACGACCCCCGCCGCGAGGCCGCGTGGATCGCCGAGGTCGACGGCGAGCCGGTCGGCTGCGTGTTCTGCGTCGCCAAAGACGCGGCCACCGCCCAGCTCCGCATCCTGCTGGTCGAGCCCTCGGCCCGGGGGCTGGGCATCGGCTCCCGCCTGGTCGACGAGTGCGTGCGCTTCGCCACCCGGGCCGGGTACGAGGCCATCGAGCTGTGGACCAACGACGTGCTGGTGTCGGCCCGGCGCATCTACGAGGCCGCCGGCTTCGTGCTCGTCGACGAGGCCCCGCACCACAGCTTCGGCCGCGACCTGGTCGGCCAGACCTGGCGGCTCGACCTACGGCGGTGAGGCCGGGCGGGCGGGCCCGGCACCGTCGCGGCGCCACGGGCGCTCACGACGGGCCGGGCGGGGTGCCCGGTGCAGCGGCTCTTCCCCCACGGCGTGTGGACCGCCGCACGCGCTGTTCCCCTACCCGTACGACTCGTGCGCAAACGACCCGTCGGCCTCACCCTGCCGCGGGGCCGTCGCCGAGCGCACCGGCCAGGAACCCGGTGACCCGCTCCTCCCACTCGTCCGGCGCGGTGTCGAGCCCGTCCGTGTGGCCCGCGCCCGGCACGACCCACACCTCGACGGTGCCGGGGGACGCCGATCGGATGTGGCGGGCGGCGTGGCCCTCGTCGGCGACATCGCCCGCGGCGATCAGCAGCATCGGCCGGGGCGCCGCGGCGGCGGCTGCGTCGTGCAGGGTGCCCGGCGGATCGGCGGCGGTGAGCAGGTCGGTCAGCCCGAAGGTCAGGCCGTCGAGCCGCTGCTGCAACCAGCCGCCGGCGCCGTACTCGTCCGACAGCCACTCGCCGTCGCCCGCCACGCGGGCCTCGGCGCCCTCGGCGACGACCGCGGCGATCCGCTGGTCGGCGGCCGCAGCCCCGATGACCTCCTCGCCGCCCATCGACATCCCCACCGCGCCGATGCGGTCGGGATCGACGCCCGGCTGGTCGGCCAGGAACGACACCGCGGCGGCGACGTCCTCGTCGCCATACCAGCCGAAGTCCATCGCCCGCCCGTCGCTCTCGCCGTGGCCCCGGGCGTCGAACGCCAGCACGCCGAAGCCGTGCCGGGCCAGCACCACCGCATGGTCGAGCACGCCCGAGCGGGTGGAGCCGGCCCCGTGCGCCACCACGACGGCGGCGCGGCTGTCGCCCGGGACGTACCAGCCCCGCAGCGTGACCCCGTCGGTGGTGGTCAACTCGACGTCGTCGTAATCCAGGCCCCGGTCGGCCGGCGTGTCGGCGCCGAGCGACGTGCAGGGGACGTTGGTGACGCCCACCGCGACCCCCACCGGCAGCACCACCACCGGCACGGCGACGACCAGCGCGACGGCGACCAGCGCCCGCTGCCACCACCGGCGGCCCCGCAGCAGCCACCAGCCGCCGACGGCGACGAGCACCAGCCCGCCCGCCAGGCTGACCGTGCCGGCCGCGGCCACGGGGGTGAGCCCGGTCTTGGTCAGGTGCGGCAGGGCGATGCCGGCGCCGACCGCCACCCCGACGAGGCCGGCGGCGACGGCGACCACCCCCGGCCCGGCCGCCGCCCGTCGCGCCCGGGGCAACGGGCTGCCGACGACCAGCACCAGGCCCGCGGTGGCGGCGGCGACCGCAACGAGCCGGGCCACCTGCCACCCTGGCGACCCGTCCCGGACCACAAGGAACGCGATCGCCACGCCCATGCCGATGGCCGCCGCGACCGCGGTGCGCGCCCCCGCACCGGGCCGGCGGGCGCCGGGCTCCGGGACCGTGCGGGTGGTGGCGGCTGTCATGCGGTCGGGTCACTCGCCCGTCGAGGCTGCCCCCAGAGGCGCCGCACGGTGTCGGTCGCGTTGGTGCGCACCGGGCGCGGGCCGGGCCGGGACCCGTCAGCGCCCGATGGCGAGGGGCAGGCGCCGGGGCCCCCGCACCTGGCCGGGCGACCACGTCACGGCATCGGGCTCGGCCAGGGAGAAGACGGGGAAGCGCGCCAGCCAGGTCTCCAGCGCGACCTGGAGCTCCATGCGGGCCAGGTGCGAGCCGAGGCAGCGGTGGATGCCCAGCCCGAAGGCCGAGTGGCGGTTGATCTCGCGGTCGATCACCACCTCGTCGGCGTCCTGGAACAGCTCGGGGTCGCGGTTGGCGGCGGGGAACGACAGCAGGACCCAGTCGTCGGCCTTCATCGGGCAGCCCCGCCAGTCCATGTCCTCCTTGACCAGGCGGGCCATCGTGACGGGCGCGTAGGCCCGCAGGAACTCCTCCATGGCCGTCGGCAGCAGGTCGGGCTCGGCGACGAGGCGCTCGCGGTCGGCTGGCGTGCGGGCCAGGTGCCAGAGCGACGCGCCGATGGCGCTCCACGTCGTGTCGATGCCCGCCAGCAGCAGCAGCGCCATGGTGCCGATGACGTGGAAGGCGTCGAGCTTGACGCCGTCCATCTCGGCGTCGATCAGGAACGAGGTCAGGTCGTCGCGGGGGTGCGCGACGTGGTCGTCGACCTGGTCCCGCAGGTAGGACAGCAGGCCCTGCATGTTGGCGAAGCGGGTCTCCGGCGGGTCGTTGACCCCTTCGAGCACGACGTGCACGAAGCCCCGGAAGTCCTCGGCGTCCTGCTGCGGGAACCCCAGCATGTCGGCGATCACCCGCACGGGGATGTGCTGGGCGAACTCGGCGGCGGCGTCGACGACGTCGTGGCCCTCGACCGCGTCGAGCAGCTGCTCGCAGTAGGCGCGGGTGCCGGACTCGAGCTTGGCGATGGCCTGGGGGGCGAACGCGGGCAGCAGCAGCCGGCGGGCGCCGTGGTGGAACGGCGGGTCGGACGAGATGGGCGGCGAGACGCCCTGCGGAGCGGCCTCGCGTGGCGGGCGGAAGTTGGTCATGACCACCGACCGGGACGAGAAGCGGTCGGTGTCGTACGCGACCGCGGCGACGTCGTCGTGGCGGGTCGGCAGCCAGGCGCCGCCGTACCGCTCGGTGTGGGCGATCGGGCACCGCCGGCGGAGATCGTCGATGATCGGGTACGGGTCGGCCGCCCAGGTGGGATCGGTGTGGTCGAAATCGGTGGCGAAGTCGGCGACCGGGCCCTCGATCACCTCGCTGGCGGTGCCTACCGGCCGGTCCGCGAGCTGCTCCTCGATGGTGGCGGCGAACCGCTCGTCGGAGGTCACGGCATGTCTCCCTCGCTGTCGATGATGTCGATGGCCTGCTCCGGGCAGTTGAGGACGGCCTTGCGGGCGGCGTCCTCGAGGCCCGGCGGCACGGTGCCGTCGCCGATCTCGACCCCGTTGCCGATCTCGTCGGGCTCGAACAGCTCGCTGGCCAGGCTGTAGCAGCGCCCGTGGCCCTGGCACCGCTGCTGGTCGACGTGCACCCTCATGGCGCCTCCTCGGGGATCGGTCCGGCCGGTGGGCGCGGCCGCAGCGCCTCGCCCAGTCGGGTGATGAGCTGGGCCCAGTCGTCGCCGTCGACCGGCGGCAGGCCCGCCGCGGGCAGCAGGATCGACCCGACCAGCAGCATGAGGCTGAAGCGGCTGACCACCTCGGGCGACAGGTCGGCGTCGACGGTGCCCTCGCCCTGGCCCTCCTTGACCAGCCCCACCAGCCACTCGTCGCGCTCGCGCAGGTGCCGGCTCATGGTGGCGGCCACCTCGTGGTCGCGCCGGGCCGCGACCAGGGCCTCGACGACCAGGGCGCCGTGGTCGGGCGAGCGCTGGATCAGACCCTGGCCGACGGTGACGAGCAGGTCGACGATCGTGCGGTCGGGGTCGTCGAGGAACAGCGACGCCAGCTCGTGCGGCCCGTGGTCGCGGAGCGACTCGGCCAGCAGGGCGGCCTTGGAGCCGAAGTGGCCGTAGAGCGCGCCGTTGCTGACGCCGGCGGCGCCGGCGATGTCGGCCACGCGCGTGCCCTCGAACCCCCGCGACTGGAACGCCGCGGCTGCAGCCTTCAGCAGCCGCTCGCGCGTCTCGGCGGCGGTGACCCCGGTGATGCGACCCACCGCAGTATTAAACGACCGTTCATTTCCCCGGTCAACTCCGGCGCTTCAGCGGCTCGGACCAGACGGTCGTCGCCACGGCGACCGCGCCGGCGACCAGCCATCCGACCGGCGGGAACGGTGCCACCTTCAGCAGGCCGGCGAGCGGCGGGAACGCCACCGCTGCCACCGCCACCACCCCCAGGACGGCGAGGACGACGCCCAGGGTCCGCGTCCACGGGCGGCCGCTGCGCCACAGCGGCCGGTCGGGGCTGCGCATCCCGAGGAGCAGCAGCGGCTGGCTGGCGAGCAGCGTGACGAACCCCAGGCCCCGCGCCTCCTCGACCGGCCAGCCCACGCCCAGCGCCGCCAGGTAGGCGACCACCACACCGAGCGCGAGGACGCCGCCCACGGCGTACGCACGCCACATGGCCCGCAGGCGCAGGGCGTCACCGACGGGCCGCGGCGGCCGGTCCATCACGTCGGCGTCGGCCGGCTCGGCCTGGAACACGAGCGAGACGACGGGGTGCAGCAGCAGCTCGAGCATGACGAGGTGGACGGGGAGCAGCAGCAGCGGCCGGTCGAGCAGCGGCACGACCAGCGCGCCCAGCAGCAGCGGCGGGTGGAAGGCGATGAGGTAGGCGAACGCCCGGGTCAGGTTGTCGAAGATGCGCCGGCCGTCGCGCACGGCCCGGACGATCGTGGCGAAGTTGTCGTCGACCAGCACGAGCGTGGCCGCCGCCCGCGCCACCTCGGTGCCCCGCCGGCCCATGGCCACGCCGATGTCTGCCTCACGCAGCGCGGGGGCGTCGTTGATGCCGTCGCCGGTCATCGCCACCACCTCGCCCCTGCCCCGCAGCGCCTGCACGAGCTGGTGCTTCTGCTCGGGGCGGGTGCGGGCGAAGACGTTGGCCGTGGCGGCGAGCTGCTGCACCCGGTCGGGGTCGGCCTCGTCGAGGTCGGCGCCGGTGGCGATCACGTCGCGGCCGCCGACATCATGCGGCAGGTCCAGCCCCTCGGCCACCGCGTGCGCGGTGGCCGGGTGGTCGCCGGTCACCATCACCACGCGGATCCCAGCCGTGCGGCACTCGGCGAGCGCCTCGGCCACTCCCTCGCGGATCGGGTCGTTGAACGCGACCAGGCCGACGAGGTGCAGCCCGGCCTCGTCGCGCCGGCGGTCGCCGGTCGGCCCGGGCGCGGTGGCACGGGCCACGGCGACCACCCGCATCCCGTCGGCGGCGAACGCGTCGTGGGCGGCCCAGGAGTCGGCGTGGTCCCGGTCCGGGCCCGCCCCGGGGGCGAGCAGGCCCTCGATCGAGCCCTTGGCCGCCACCACCACACCCGCCGGCCCGGGCGCTCCGGCCGCACCCGCGGGCCGCCAGACGTGGGTGAGGTACCTGCCGACCGGGTCGAACGGCCAGTCGGTGACGAGGTCGCCCGCGTGCAGCGCGGCCACATCGACGCCGCGGTCGCGGGCGTGGTCCACGATCGCCACGTCGAGCGGGTCGTAGGGCGAGGGCTCGCAGGCCAGCACGGCGGTCTCGAGCAGCTCCCGCTCGTCGCCGGCGACCGCCCACAGCCCGGCCACGGCCAGGCGGCCGTGGGTCAGCGTGCCGGTCTTGTCGGCGCAGATCACCGTGGTCGATCCCAGCGTCTCGACGCTCGGCAGGCGCCGCACCAGCGCCCGCTGCTGGGCCAGCCGCCAGGCCCCGAGCGCCAGGTACAGCGTGTAGACCATCGAGAACTCCTCGGGGATCGCCGCGATCGCCAGGCTCACGCCCGCGATGACGGCGTCGCCCCAGCCGTCGCCGTGCAGCAGGACGGCACCCACGACGGCGACGCACAGCAGGCCGGCCAGCAGGGCGAGCGTGCGCACCAGGCGGGCCAGGCCCCGCTGCAGCGGGGTGGGCGGCTGGCGGACCGCGGCCACCAGCGTGCCGATGCGCCCGTAGCGGGTGGACGTGCCCGTGGCGAAGACCCGCACGAGCGCCCGCCCCGACACCACCGTGGTGCCGGCCCACACGGTCCCCCCGTCGCGGCCGCCGCGGTCGCCGCCCCCGACCCCGCCGTGACCCTCCCGCTCGCCCGAGCCGGTGCCGGCCTCCCCCACCGTCTTGGCCACCGGCAGCGACTCGCCGGTCAGCGCGGACTCGTCCAGCGTGAGCTGGGTGAGCTCGACGACCCTGGCGTCGGCGGGCACCACGTCGCCCTGGTGGAGCACCACCAGGTCGTCGACGACCAGGTCGTCGGCCGGGACCTGGCGGCGGGCGCCGTCCCGCCACACGGTGGCCACCGGCGCGGTCATCCGGCGGAGCCGGTCGAGCGTCCGCTCGGCCCGGGACTCCAGCAGCCACCCGACCGCAGCGATCGGGCCCAGGGCGGCGAAGGCGACGATGGCGTCCGCCGTGTCACCGATCAGCAGGTACGTGGGCGCGGCGACCAGCAGCAACGCGACCATCGGGTCGGCGAGCGGGCCGGCGAGGCGCTTCAGGCGCCGCCCCCGGGGCTCGGGGACGAGGCGGTTGGGCCCGTCGCGGGCCAGTCGGGCCCGGGCCTCGGCGGAGGTGAGGCCGGCCGGAGCCCGCGGCGGAGCGACGGACGCCGGTCCGGCCGCGTGGCCAGGTGTCGCCGTCACGCTGTCACCGTGCGCCTCCTGGCCGTGGCACCGCCACCGACCTTGGTCACGATCGGCGCGGTCGACCGAACCGGTCGGGACCTAGTGCCCTTGCCGCTGCTCGCCGGCGGGTCGACGATCGGTGCGTGACCACGCAGGCCGAACGGCGGGAACCGCACCCCGGCCACCGGCCCGGCGTGCCGACGATGGTGCTGCTCGAGGGCCTGTCCCGCCGCTACCAGGTCGGCGAGAACGAGGTGTACGCCCTGCGGGACATCGACCTGGAGATCGACCAGGGCGAGTTCGCGGTGGTGCTCGGGCCCTCGGGCAGCGGCAAGACCACGTTGCTCAACATGATCAGCGCGCTCGACAGCCCCACGTCGGGCCGGGCGACGGTGGCCGGCCAGGAGATCACCGGGATGGACCGGGGCGACCTGTTCCGCTTCCGGCGCGAGGTGGTGTCGTTCATCTTCCAGACCTTCAACTTGTTCCCGACGCTCACGGCCCTCGAGAACGTGCAGTGCGGCGGCGAGATCGCCGGATCGGCCCGCGAGGCCCGCCGCCGGGCCGCGGACGTGCTCGGTCGGGTCGGCCTCGGCGACCGGCTGCACCACTACCCGAGCGAGCTGTCGGGCGGCGAGCAGCAGCGGGTGGCCATCGCCCGGGCGCTGGTCACCGAGAACCCGATCATCGTGGCCGACGAGCCGACCGGCGACCTCGACTTCCGCACCGGCGTGCAGATCCTCGAGCTGCTCGAGGCCCAGGCCGAGGCCGGACGCACCGTCGTGGTGGTCACCCACAACCGGGAGATCTCCCGCGTCGCCGATCGGGTGATCGAGCTGTCGAGCGGGCGCATCGCCAGCGACGGACCGCCGGCCGGCGGCCGGGCCCCGATCAGCGACCTGCACTGGTAGCGCCGTGCGCCCGCTGTTCGTGCTTCGCTGGGCGGCGCGGGACCTGCGTCGCCGCTGGCCCCAGGTGGTGGCCATCGCCCTGATCATCTCGATCGGCACCGGCATCTACGCCGCGCTGGGCAGCACGGCGACGTGGCGGCGCGAGTCCAACGACGCCAGCTTCGGGATGCTCCACATGTACGACCTGCGGGTCAGGGCGGCCGAGGGCGCCGACGCGGCCACCGGCGAGATGCTGGCCGTGCTGGAGGACCTGCCCGACCCGGCGATCGTCGCCGCGGCCGAGGAGCGGTTGATCGTCCCCACGCAGGTCGACGCGTCGACCGGCGACCAGACGATCCTCGTGCCGGGCCGCATCATCGGGATGGACCTCCGCGATGGCGGTCCCCACGTCAACGACGTCGAGGTCGACGAGGGCGACGGCCGCGACCTCGGCGCCGCCGACGACGGCGCACCGGTGGCCCTGCTGGAGCGGAACTTCGCCGACTACTACGACCTGCCGCCCGGAGGCGAGGTGCGGGTGGCCGGCGACCGGGCGGTGGAGACGGTCGGGATCGGCCTGGCCCCCGAGTACTTCTTCGTCATGACCGAGGAGGGCGGCTTCTTCGCCCAGGCCAACTTCGCGGCCCTGTTCATGTCACTGCGCACCGCCCAGGACCTCGCCGGCCGTCCCGACCGGGTGAACGACCTCGTGCTCACGCTGGCGCCCGGCGCCGACCCCGACGGGGCCGCTGCGGCCGTGGAGGAGGCGTTCGCGTCGTCGGGCGCCGGGTTGGGCGTCACCGTCATGCAGACCGAGGACGAGGACGCCTACCGCGTGCTCTACGACGACATCGAGAGCGACCAGCGCTTCTGGAACATGTTCGCCGGGCTGATCCTGGCCGGCGCCACCTTCGGCGCGTTCAACCTGTCCAGCCGCATGGTCGAGTCGCAGCGCCGCGAGATCGGCATCGGCATGGCGCTCGGCTGGTCCCGGCGCCGGCTGGCCGTGCGGCCCCTGCTGGTCGGGGCCCAGATCGCGCTGCTCGGCGCCCTGTTCGGCGTGATGACGGGCCTCGTCGTCATGGCGGCCCTCCGGCCCGTCTACCGGGGGCTCCTGCCCCTGCCCGTGTGGCACACGGACTTCCAGCCGGCGGTGTTCGCCCGCGGCGCGGTCCTGGGGTTCGCACTGCCGCTGGTGGCCACCGCCTGGCCGGTGTGGCGGGCGGTCAGGGTGATGCCGGTCGACGCCATCTCGACCGCCCACCGCGGCGGCCGCAGCGGTCTCGCCCCGCTGCTCCGGCGGTTCCCGTGGCCGGTCAGCGCCTTCCGCCGGATGCCGCTCGGCAACGTCCTGCGGACGCCGCGACGGACGCTGCTGACGGCCCTCGGCATCGGGGCGGCCATCACGACGCTGGTGGCGATCTTCGGCATGATCGACTCGTTCAAGGCCACGCTCGACCGCAACGACCGCGAGGTGCTCGGTGACCACCCCGATCGCGTCCTGGTCGGGCTCGACGGCTTCGTGACCGAGACCGGCCCGGAGGTCGAGGCGGTGCGGTCCGCCGCCAGCGTGGGACAGGTGGCGCCCGTGCTGCGGTCGGGGGCGACGCTGCTCGCCCCGGACGGGGACGACATCGAGGTGCTGCTCGAGGCCGTCGACCTGGAGAGCGACCTGTGGGCGCCCAGCGCGGCCGAGGGGTCGCTCCCGGTCGACGGGCCCGGCATCGTGATCGCCCGCAAGGCGGCCGACGACCTGGGTGTCGGGCCGGGCGACACGGTGACGCTCGAGCACGCCGAACGGCGGGGCGAGGGGTTCGCCGTCGTGCAGTCGGCGATCGAGGTGGCGGCCGTGCACCCCAGCCCGCTGCGGTTCTACGCGTTCGTCGACCGCAGCCAGCTCGAGGCGTTCGGTGTGGCCGGCGTGGTCAACAGCCTGTACGTGCTGCCGGCGCCGGGGTACGACGTCGAGGACGTCCAGCGCGAGCTGTTCGGCCTCGCCGGCGTGGCGTCGGTGCAGCCGGCGGCCGCCGCCTCGCAGGTGGTGCAGGACACGATCGAGGACTTCACCGCCGTGTTCCAGGTCCTCCAGGTCTTCATCCTGGTGCTCGCCATCCTCATCGCCTACAACGCCACCAGCATCAACGCGGAGGAGCGGTCCCGCGAGCGGGCCACCCTGTTCGCCTTCGGGCTGCCGCTGCGGCGGGTCGTGGCGCTGGAGACTGTCGAGGGTGTGCTCATCGGTGCGCTGGGCACTGCGGTCGGTGTCGGCGTGGGGCTGGTGATGGTGCGGTGGGTGGTCGACACCACCATGGGCTCGACGATGCCGGACCTCGGCATGGACGTGGCCGTGTCGGGCGGGACCGTGCTGGCGGCGGTCGTGCTCGGCCTGCTCGCCGTGGCGATCGCTCCCCTGCTGACCGTGCGCCGGCTGCGGCGCATGGACATCCCCGGCACGCTGCGGGTCGTCGAGTAGCGGCCGCCACTCGGGCCGACCGAGCGCGCGGCGACCCGGCCACGGACCGTGGGACGGATCCGTGGCCGGGGCGGGAGAGACCGGGCGGCGCGGGTCAGGCCACCGACGAGGCGGCGACGTCGACCGCCACCGGCACGCCGTTGGTGACGATGTCGTAGACGGCCGAGCGCGAGCGGCTCTGCTCGACGACCTCGCGGAGCTGCTCCTCCGAGGCGTTGCCCTCGATGCTGAAGCTGACGCGGATGCCCTCGAAGCCGTTGCGCACCTCGTCCGACAGGCCGAGGATGCCGCGCAGGTCGATGTCGCCCTCGACCGTCGACGTGACCTTGGTCAGCTCGACGTCGCGGGCGGCGGCGATGTTGCCGATGCCGGCCGTGAGGCAGGCGGCCAGCCCGGCCAGCACGTACTCGACCGGCGTCGGGCCCTTGTCCGTGCCGACGAGCACCTTGGGATGGTCGGCGTCGAGCACGGTCGCCTGCTCGTGGGCCCGCTCCTCACCGACGCCGAAGAAGGTGTCCACCGTGCCCTGGCTGTGGGTGCCGGACACCCACCGGTTGCTGACGCGGAAGTTGAACTGGGCGGCCTCGGGCTGGGCCTTCACCGCGTCGAGCGTGGCGAACAGGGTGGCGGTGTCGACGCCGTTGCGGATGGGGGAATCGGTCATGCTCATGTGATCTCGTGCCTCCGTGGTATGTGGGCGGCCGGGTGCTGCCGACCGCTGCAGCGATCATCCGGGAACCGGGCCGGCGAGGCTTGAAGTCGATGTGGAGATCACATGGAGAGCGTCCTGCCGGCGACGCGCCCCGCGCTGGGGCGGACGCCGTTCCACAGGATCTCCACGACCCCTCCAAGCGCACGCGGGGGCGCGTGGGCGACGGTGCGGGCATGACGCTCACCAACCACCTCGACAGAACCGAGGTCGACGGCGACCCCGTCGACCGCCTGCGGACGGGCGCGCCCGTGCGGCTGCTCGGTGTGTGGGCCCACCCCGACGACGAGGCGTACCTGTCGGCCGGGCTCATGGCCCGCGTCGCGGCCGCCGGCGGGCACGTGGCCTGCCTGACCGCCACGCACGGCGAGATGGGCGTGCCCGACGACGACCCCCGGCCCCGCGACGCGGTGGCCCGCATGCGGGCGGCCGAGCTGCGGGCCGGCCTGGCGGCGGCCGGCGCCCACTCGCTGCGCCTGCTCGGGCACCCCGACGGGGGCTGCGACGCCCTGCCCCACGAGCGCGGGGTGGCCGAGGTCGCGGCTGCGATCGCCGAGACCCGGCCCGACGTGATCGTGACGTTCGGGCCCGACGGCATCACCGGCCACCCCGACCACCTGGCCGTCCACCGGTGGGCCACGGACGCCTGGCGGCGCGCCGGGCGGGGCTCGCTGCTCTACGCGACCATGACCAACGCGTTCCTCGAGCGCCACCGGGCGCTGCACGAGCGCATCGGGGTGTTCGGCGACCACCGCCCCGTCGGGAGCCCCGAGGGCGATCTCGCCATGGCGGTGCGCCTGGACGAGGACGAGCTCGACCGCAAGCGCCGGGTGCTGGCGGCCCACGCCAGCCAGACGATCGGCCTGGCTCTCGCCATGGGCGAGGAGACCTACCGGCGCTGGTTCGACGAGGAGTCGTTCCGCCGGCCGTCGCCCGCGGAGGTCGCCTCGGCCGCCGCCAGCCCGGCTAGCCAGCCGTCGATCGCCGCCAGCAGCCGCCCGTGACCGATGTCGACGCCGGCCAGGCGCTCGGCCATCATGCCGAGCTGGAAGGTGCGCACGAGCGTGGCGGCGGCCTCGACGTCGACGCCCGCGAGGCCGTGGTCGGCCAGGGCGGCCCGCACCGCGGTGGCGAGCATGTCGGTGAAGCCGGCCAGCATCCGGTGGACCGCGTCGCGGTAGGCCGGCTGGTTCCAGCTCAGCGCCAGCATCTCGCCCGCCAGCTTGGGGAACGTGCCCGTGCTCAGGTCCTGGTCGAGGTAGTCCATGGCCGTGCGCCACTTGTCGACGAACGGTCCCTCGCCGGCGTAGAGCGCCCGCTGCCGGTCGAGGATCCGCCCGGCGGCCCGCTCGACCACGTGCACGGTCAGCTCCTCGAGCGACCCGAAGTGGTAGCGGATCAGGCCGTGGGCCTGGCCGGCCTCCTCGGCGATGCGCCGAGTCGACAGCGCCGAGGGCCCGGCGGTGACGAGCAGCCGCTCGGTGGCGTCGAGCAGCGCCTCGGCGGTGGCGTTGCCGTCGTGTGCGCCCGCCGTCATCGGGTGGCGATCCCCCAGGCCGCCGTGTTGACCGGCCAGAACAGCGAGTGCCGCAGCTTGCGCCGCTCGTGCCGGACGGTGCGGAACCCGGCCCGCTCGACGGCGTCGGTGGTGTGGCGGTGCGGGTCGCAACCCTCGAACAGCCATCCCCAGGGTCGGCGGATGGCGCGCTGCACGAGGCCGCGCATCCGCCCCGGCGGGGCGGCGACGTGCTCGACGAAGCGGAACGTGCCGCCGGGTCGCAGCACCCGGCGGATCTCGGCCAGCGCCCGGTCGGGATCGGCCACGGTGCACAGCACGAGCGACCCGATCACCTCGTCGACCGACGAGTCGGGCAGCGGGATCGACTCGGCGCCGGTGGCCAGGACGGTCACGTCGACGCCCGCGGCGGCGGACCGGCGCCGCAGCCGGTCGTGCATCCGCAGGCCGGGCTCGACGGCGTAGAGCCGGGTACCCGGCGCCAGGTGGTGGAGGTTGGCGCCGGTGCCGGCGCCGATCTCGAGCACGGTGCCGCTGCGCAGGCCCGCGAACGCCGCCGACTTGTGGTGGCGGGCGACGTGGTTCAGGTAGCGGGCGAAGGCCGTGAAGAACCAGGCGTTGAACCGGCTCACCGCGCCGTGGTCGAACGCCCGGTCCGTGTCGACCGGCCGCAGGGCGGCCGGCCGCGCTGCCTGTTCGCCGGCGAGGTCGTCGGTGGT
This sequence comes from Acidimicrobiales bacterium, assembly GCA_035708905.1. Taxonomy (GTDB): domain Bacteria; phylum Actinomycetota; class Acidimicrobiia; order Acidimicrobiales; family VFJN01; genus ZC4RG19. Next base: position 29,045 of record DASTFE010000119.1, read on the forward strand.
GGTGGTCATGGCTGTGCCTTTCGTCGGGAGTGATCGGTCAGAGCAGGTCGGCGAGCACCGCCGCGGCGCGCGCCGCACCGCCGGCGGGCACTGGCTCGTAGGCCGTCGGCCGGCCCAGCTCGTCGGTGATCGCGGCGGCGATGCGCTCGGGCGTGGCGGTGGCGTAGTCCATCGGGCGGCCCGCCCGGTGCCGCTCGAGCCGGTGGCGCACGTGGATCTGCTGCTCGAAGTGGTTGCGCAGCGGGAAGTACAGGAACGGGCGACCGGCGGCGGTCAGCTCCATCGTGGTGGTCAGCCCGCCCTGCACGACGGCGAGATCGCAGGCGGCCAGGTGGCGGTGCAGGTCGGGCACGTAGGCCCGCTTCTCGACACCGGGGGCGTCGGGCAGGGCGGCCGGGTCGAGCCGCGGGCCGGTCACGACGACCGTGCGCAGCCCGGGGATGGCCCGGGCCGCCAGCGGGTGGGCCTCGATGACGCGGCGCAGCAGGGGCGCACCGACGCCGGATCCGCCGACGGCGGCCACGACCACGGTCTCGCCCACGCGGTAGCCCAGCTCGTCCCGCAGGGCGGCGCGGTCGGCCAGCGCCGCCGGGTCGAAGCCGGTGACGTACCCACTGAACCGGTAGTGCGCCTCCGTCCACTCGCGGATCCCGGGCAGGCCGGGACCGAACGGCTCGGGCACCAGGTCGTCGGGGTCGCCGACGAAGATCGCGGCGTCGCGCACGCCGGGGTGGCGCTCGACGTGCCCGATCATCTCGGCGTTGAGGTCCGCGGCCAGGTACGCCTCTGGCTCACCCCCGGCCGGCACGGGCAGGTAGCCGACGAAGTCGGTCAGCCACGCGAACCGGGCACCCTTGGCGGTCGGGTCCTCGTGCAGGAAGTGGTCGACCTCCCAGGCCTCGTCGCCCACCACCAGTTCATAGCGGCCCGACCCCAGCACGTCGAGGAAGCTCATGAAGTTGGCGACGAGGATCTCGTCCATGCGGCGGACGGCCTCGAACACGTGCAGGTCGTGTTCGCCCGCCTCGCTCTCGATGTGAGTCGACTCGCTGGCCAGCCGAGCGCTGGCCGGATGGACCCGCTCGCCGGCGGCATCGAGGACGCGGGTGACCGGATCCTGCGCCAGCCAGTCGACCTCCAGGTCCGGGGCCAACCGCCGCAGCTCGTCGACGATGGCGAGGTCGCGGCGGGCGTGGCCGAGCCCGATGGGCGACGACAGGTACAGCACGCGGGGAGGCGCCGGGCGGCGGGCACGCCCGGTGGGCGCGGCCGGCGCAGTGGGCGCGATGGTGGTCGCCGCGTCGGTGGGCACGGTGGCACCGGCGCGGTCGAGGAAGCGGCGCAGCAGGCGGTTGACCTGCACCGGGTAGCGGGCCTGCGGGCAGTGCCCGGCCCCGGGCATCTCCACGAGGGGGGCGTCGAGCAGGGCGGCGAGCGAGCGGCCGAGGTGGATCGGCGCGATGCGGTCCTCGGTGCCGTGGACGACCAGCACCGGGCACGAGATGGCGGGCGCCAGGGCGCGCAGCCGCCGGGCCGTGGCCGCCGGCGGCACGCCGGCCCGGTCGGCCAGCGTGGCGGCCAGCACCTCGGGCGTGGTGGCGAGCCCCCACGACTCGGCGTCCTCGCGCAGCTTGGTGGCGTGCGGGTCGTTGAGGGCCTCGCCCACGAAGAACCGCACGAAGCCGGCGTGGTCGCGGGCGAACGAGTGGCGGTTGTACCGGCCCCAGCCCTCGTCATGGCCGTGGTCCTCGTCGAAGGTCAGAAGGCCGCGGGCGAGCGGGAAGTCGTCACGCCCGTCGACGTTGAGCGTCGCGCCGATCATCACAGCGCCCGCCACCCGGTCGGGGTGGAGGGCGGCCAGCAGGAAGGCGAGGACGCCGCCGAACGAGTTGCCGACCAGCACGGCCCGGTCGGCCCCGGCCGCGTCGAGCACGGCGACCGCGTCGCCGACCTGGGTGAGGGTGTCGTAGGCGGCCGGGTCGACGGGTCGGTCGGACGCCCCGTTGCCCCGCGGGTCGTACGTGATCACACGGTGGTGGTCGGCCAGGTGGGCGACCTGCGCCTTCCAGATGCGGCTGTCGGCGATCGCCCACGCCGGCAGCAGCAGCACGACGGTGTCGCCGTCGCCGTGGACCTCGTAGGCAATGGTGACGCCGTCGCGGTCGACGGTTCCTGTGTGGTCGGGGGTACGGGCACGCATCGGTCGTCGCCTCCGAGTGTTCTACAAGTGGAGAAGGCGTGTTCTCCACTTGTAGAACAGCGGGCCCCGGGCCGTCAAGTGGCGGCCGTCACACCGTTCTTGCCGCGGGAAACGCGGTGGGATGTCAGCCGGCCATCGGGGTCGGCGCGTCGTCGGCGCGCAGGAGGGCGTCGGTGCCGCCGTCGACGAACACGACCGAGCCGCAGAAGAAGCGGGCGTCGGGGCCCAGCAGGAACTGCACGAACGCCGCCAGCTCGTCGGCGGTGCCCTTGCGCCCCACCGGCACGGGGAACTCGTCCACGAAGCGGCCGATCGCCGGGTCCTCGCGCGTGGCCTGCAGCATCGGCGTCTCGACGGCACCGGGCGCCACCGCGTTGAGCGTGATGCCGGCCCCGGCCCACGCGTCCGTCGGCGCCTGGCGGCGCACCCACCGGGCGATCGCCAGCTTCGACGCCGGGTAGGCCATCAGCGACGTGGCCGCGTCGGCGGCGTCGCGCGCCGCCGGCTCGTCCCCGGCCAGGCACAGCTCGACAACGTCCGCGGGCACGCCGGGCTGGCACGTGGTCGAGTTCGAGCTGATGGCCACGGCGGCCGGGCGGTCGCCCGCTGCCAGCAGCGGGCGCAGGCCGTCCAGCAGCTCGACCGTGCCGAAGTAGTTGACCGACACGAGCAGGCTGCCCGGCACACCGGTCAGGCCCGCCACCCCCGCCCACGTGACCAGCCCGTCGAGGCCGCCCCCGGCGCGTGCGGCGACGCCGTCGACCGCCGCCCGCCGCCCCGCGGGCGTGCTCAGGTCGGCCACGACGTCCGCGTCGTGGACGTCGACGCCGATCACCCGCTGCCCGGCGGCCTCGAGCCTGGCCCGGGTGGCCGCTCCCATGCCCGACGCCGATCCCGTCACCACCACTGTGCGCATGCCGCCATGTCTAACAAGCGGGGCGCAGCCACCCGTCCGGGCCGGACGCGGTCAGATCGCCAGGCCGAGGCCGCCGTCGACCACCAGCACCTGCCCGGTGGCGTAGGTGGCGGCCACCAGCCCCAGGACGGCCTCGGCGATGTCGTCGGCGGTCGCCACCCGGTGCAAGGGCGCCGTGGCCGCCACCGCGTCGTGGATGGCTCCCCAGTCGGCCGTCCACGGCGTGGCCACCAGGCCGGGTGCCACGGCGTTGACCCGGACGCCGTCGCCGGCATGCTTGGCCATGATCGTGGTCAGGTGGTTGAGCGCGGCCTTGGACACCGCGTAGGGCAGCGAGCTGCCGGTCTGGCGGACGCCGGCCAGCGAGGTGACGTTGACGATCCACCCGTCTCCGGCCTCGCGCAGCATGGACAGCGCGGCCTGGCTGACGAGGAACGTGCCGACCACGTTGGTGCGCAGGACCGTGTCCCAGTGGTCGATGGTGACACCTGCGATGTCGGTCAGGGGCACGGGCACCGTGACCCCCGCGTTGTTCACGACCCCGTCGAGGCGTCCCCAGCGCCGGCGGGCGGCGTCGACCAGGGCGGCGGCCGTGGCGGGGTCGCCGACGTCGCCCTGCACGTAGACCGCGTCCGGCAGGTCGGCCGCCACGCGCTCGCCGGCCTCGGACGACCGGGCCGAGTTGACGACCACGCCCGCACCGAGCCCGGCCAGGCGGCGGGCGACGGCTTCACCGATGCCGCTCGACGATCCGGTGACGATGACGGCCTTGCGCGACAGGTCCATGAGGTTTCCTTCCACAACACATTGACAATTGTCGATACGTCGGTACCATGGCCGTCGCATCGACAATCATCAATGCATAGTCCACCGGAGGCACCGATGTCCCGCATCCAGCTCGCGCTCAACGTGACAGACCTCGACGAGGCCGTCGAGTTCTACTCGAAGCTGTTCGACGCCGAGCCCGCCAAGCGCAAGCCGGGCTACGCCAACTTCGCCATCGCCGACCCGCCCCTCAAGCTGGTCCTGTTCGAGGGCGCCGAGGGCGGCTCGCTCAACCACCTCGGCGTCGAGACCGAGACCGGCGACGAGGTCGTGGCCGCCGAGGCCCGCCTGGCCGGCCGGGGCGTCGAGACCTCCGGCGTCGACGACACCGTGTGCTGCTACGCCACCAAGACCGAGACGTGGGTCACCGACCCAGACGGCGCCCGGTGGGAGTGGTACGTCAAGACGGGCGACGCCGAGCAGCTCACCAACCAGGTGGTCGGCGGCGACCAGGCCGCGACCTGCTGCGGGCCCGCGGCCGGCGAGCCGGTGGCCGTCGGCGCCACGGCGTCGGCCGACACCGCCGAGGCGACCGGCTGCTGCTGACCCCGGCACAGCCGGCGGTGCCGCGGCCGACACCGCCGAGGCGACCGGCTGCTGCTGACCCCGGCACAGCCGGCGGTGCCG
>DASTFE010000120.1:0-22205 GCA_035708905.1 Acidimicrobiales bacterium
AAGACCGACGGGTCATCCTACGGGTGGCCGCGCTGGGCGGCAACCTAGAGCGCGCGACACCCACGGCACGCGCAACCCCAGGCGCCTCGCACCCGGACGATGCCCGCACGATAGAGCACGCGGGCCGGTCAGGTGGAGACCCGGCCGCGACCATGGCCGGAGGTCACGGCAACCGCACCTCCGGTTCCCAGTACGTCGCCGGTGGGAGCCCGCGCTCGGCCCGCGCTCGGGTCAGCAGCTCGGCGACGAACGCCGCCTTGGCGGCCACGTAGACATCCATGTCCCCCTCGGCCACCTGCGCGTTGCGCCGCTTGAGGGCGGCGTAGCTCGCGCGGGCGTCGGCGTCTTCCCGCAGCAGGTCACGCAGCAGCCAGTGGTCGAGGTGGGCCTTGTTGTCCTCCACGACCACGTAGAGCTGGTGCGGCGGCAGCCCCTGGTCGCGGCGCAGCTCCACCGCCTCGCGTCCCCGGACACCGAGATCGCCCAGCCAGCGGTAACCGACGCTGGCAAGCCGTTGGAGCACCTGTGGGATGTCGCCGTCGGATGCCACGACGACGTCCATGTCGATGATCGGCTTCGCCGCCAGCCCGGGGACGGCGGTCGATCCCACGTGGTCGATGCGGAGCGCGACATCCCGCACGGCCGGCCAGACGTGCTCGCACACCGTCTCGAACCACACGGGCCAGGCAGGGTCGTGGTCGGCGACGACGATGTCGTGCGTGACGCTCGTCGCCCACACGTCGAAATCCCCCTCGACGGAGACGGCGGTGAGGCCGTCCTCGCTCGACGCGTCGTGTTCTTCCCCCTCGTCCCACAGGGCGGCACGGCCGGGACCGATCGGCCTCGGCACCCCGTCGTGCCCACTGACCAGCCCGTGACCGGCGACGACCGCGAACAGCTGCGGCGCCGCGGCCGGATGGCGCCCGACGACGCCTCCGGGAGGCACGTGGACCACCTGCACCTGCACCCTCGAGTCGTCGCCGGTCAGCGGACCGATGCGGACGTCGGACCCGTGCCGCGACACCGGGACGGAGACCTCCGCATCGAAACGGAAGAGGCGCACGGACGCTGTCTACCTGGCGCGACCACGGCGCGCGCCGCATCGTCGCCGGCACTCGCGCACAGCTCGCTGGCGGCGACGCGGGCGGCGATGACTTCCGGCGCGCCGCGCCGTCGGAATCGCTGACGCTGCGACCGAAAGGACGATCCATCATGCCCCGGACGACTCCATGCCTGTGGTTCAACGGGAACGCCGAGGAGGCTGCGGACTACTACGTCTCGATCTTCCCCAACTCGCAGATCGGCACGATCGAGCGCTACCCCGAGGACAGCCCGTTCCCGACCGACTTCCCGGCGGGCACGGCCCTCACCGTCGAGTTCGAGCTCGACGGGCAGCCGTACGTCGCGCTGAACGGAGGACCGCAGTTCACCTTCTCCGAGGCGATCTCGTTCCAGATCATGTGTGAGGATCAACACGAGATCGACCGCTACTGGGACACCCTCGTCGGCGACGGCGGTGAGGAGGGGCCATGCGGCTGGCTCAAGGACAGGTACGGGCTGTCCTGGCAGGTGGTGCCCACCGATCTCACCCGCTGGGCATCGGATCCTGCCAAGTCGGCCAAGGTCATGCAGGCCGTCGCGGGCATGAAGAAGCTCGACCTCGGTGCGCTGCGCCAAGCCGCCGGCGAAGCCTGACCTGACCGCCTTCTGGAGGGCGCCGTGGGCGCGGTGAAGGGCGGTCTCCGCAGCGCTACGGGGCGGGGTCGTCCCTGTTCGACGCCGAAGTGACGCTGTGCTCGAGCCGCCGGCGGGCCTGGGCGATGGTCGATCGTTCCCTGCGGTCGAACGTGCTGGACTCGAGCTCTTCGAGCACTGGCAACCAGCGTTCCGCCGGGTTCGGACAACCGGCGAGCGCCAGGTCCAGGAGGGCGAGCTGGTGTTCGAGCTCGGTGTAGCGGGGGGCTGTCGACGGGAGCCTCTCGGACTTGGCGACAGGGTAGGCGGTGCCCTCGACGAGCTCGTGGGGTTCGACGTGCAGCAGGCCCGCGAGGAGCACGACGGTCCGCTCCCCGGGGACGCTCATGCCGGCCTCGATGTGGCTGAGCGCGACCCGGCTGATCGCGGCGCGGGCTGCCAGCTCGTTCTGTGTCCATCCCCGCTCGGTGCGGAGCGCGGCGACGCGGTGGCCGAGCACGTTGTCCCCCATGACGCCACCCTAAGCACGAGGCCCGTCGGGTGGCTGCCAAGCCAGTTGGCAGACGGCCGGCCGGCAGGCGTGGTCCTCTGGCGGCCATGACCGATCGCGCGCTCATCACGGGGATCACCGGCCAGGACGCCTCCTACCTCGCGGAGCTGCTGCTGGCGAAGGGCTACGAGGTGACCGGGGTCGTGCGCCGGTCCAGCACCACGAACTTCGAACGCATCGCCCACCTGCTCGACGACATCCGGCTGGAGAGGGGCGATCTGCTCGACGAGCTGAGCCTGACCCACATCATCAGCGAGCACCGGCCCACCGAGGTGTACAACCTCGGCGCCCAGAGCTTCGTCGAGACATCGTTCACGCAGCCGATCTTCACCGGCGACACCACCGGGCTCGGGGTTGCCCGCATCCTGGAAGCGATCCGGCTCGTCGATCCCGACATCCGCTTCTACCAGGCGTCGACCAGCGAGGTCTTCGGCAAGGTTCGAGAGGTTCCGCAGACCGAGAGCACGCCGTTCCACCCTCGCTCTCCCTACGGGGTGGCCAAGGCGTACGGGCACTGGATCACGCAGAACTACCGCGAGAGCTACGGCATCCATGCCTCCAACGGCATCCTGTTCAACCACGAGAGCCCGAGACGGGGCCTCGACTTCCTCCCCCGGAAGATCAGCCACGCCGTCGCCCGGATCAAGTCCGGTCGACAGAGCGAGGTCCGCATAGGGAACCTGGACGCTCGGCGGGACTGGGGCCATGCCGCCGACTACGTACGGGCCATGTGGCTGATGCTGCAGCAGGACGAGCCCGACGACTACGTCGTCGCCACCGGCGAGACCCACTCGGTGCGCGAGCTCTGCCAGGTCGCGTTCGCCCACGTCGGGTTGGACTGGGAGGACCACGTCCGGGTCGACGAGCGCTACTTCCGGCCCGCCGAGGTCGACCTGCTCATCGGCGACGCCACGAAGGCGCGCGAGCGCCTCGGGTGGGAACCCACCGTCGGGTTCGAGCAGCTCGTGACCGGTCTGGTCGATGCAGACATGGCACTTCTGGCCGGGAAGCTCGATGTCCTTGCTTGAGAGGGGGGTCGGCGGCGGGCCGGCCGGCGGCGGGCCGGTTGACCGGGCGCCGACCGACCCCTCCACGGCAGCCACGAGCCGGCCGTAGGGGACGATGCGTCACCGGGCGATGAAGCGACCGCGCCCGGCCAGCACTGCCCCTGCGTCAGGTCCGCCCGTCGGGGGCGACGCCGATGGCGAGGACGTGCTCGAGGGTGACCGTCTCGGGAGACGTGTCGATGGTGATCGTGATGGCGAAGTCGGCCATCGGTCAGGCCGCCTCGAGGATGCCCGCGGCAGCGGGGTCGTGTGCGGCGAGGATCCGCATGCCGGGTTGGCCATCGCGTAGAGCGAGCACGCGGCTGCGGGTGCGGCCCAGCGTGCGACGGCTTCCGACACCGCCGTGCACGCCCTGTTCGAAGGCGTGGATGTCGTACGTCAGGTCGCCGACGAGCAGCAGCGGCGGGCCGTCGGACCGCCGCACGAGCATCGACATGGAGCCCGGCGTGTGTCCCGGTGTCGGCAGCACGACCAGCGCCCCGTCACCGAACACGTCGTGCCCGGTCGTGAACGGCGCGAGCGCCGGGTCCGCGAGCCGCTCGAACTCGACCGGCCTCCACCGGAGACCGGGGAGCTCGATGTGGTTGCGGAGCAGGCCACGGGTAGCGGCGAGCGGACGGTGGAGCGAACGCCACTCTTCCCGCGAGACGAGCAGGTCGGCGTGGGGAACCTCCGCCACACCCCCGATGTGGTCCTGGTGCAGGTGCGAGATCACTGCGGCGCGCACATCCGACGTCGCATACCCGAGCCGTGCGAGACCGGCCGTCATGGTCTCTGTCTCGTCGACGTGGAACCTGGCGAGCCGCCGGTAGATGACGCCATTGGCCCCGTCGGGGAAGTAATGCGGGTCGGTGACCGAGGCGCGGTCCTGGCCGGTGTCGAACACGACGACGCCGTCGGCGTGCTCGATGACGTAGACGTTGATCGGGCGGGCCCGTAGCCACTCCCGCGACCGCAGGATCCACCAGTACGCCGGTGCACGGCCCCTGTACGCGTGCTGCGGATGGATGTCGACGGTGCCGGTGCTGAGCCGTTCGACGCGCGTGACCTGGGATGACATCGCATCCCCCTTTCGCTATGGCGTATCAGGTACGCTAATCATAGCGTATGGGATACGCAACCCTTGGAGGTGTGATGCCCCGCAGGAAACCCGCTCGTGCCCGCCCTGCGCGCAAGGCGGGCCGCGTCCCGCGCAACACGCTGTCTCGTGCGGTCGTGGTCGACGCGGCGTTGGCGATGATCGACCGCGAGGGGCTCGACGCCGTGACGATGCCGAAGCTCGCGCAGCACCTGGGCGTGGGAACCATGTCGCTGTACCGGCACGTCGAGGACAAGGACGACCTCATCGCTGCCGTCGCCGAGCAGGTGATGGGAGGCATCGCGGTGCCCGACGGGTCCCCCGACGACTGGCAGGGACGTGTCGTCGGCTACCTCCGCGCGCTGCGCGACGCCGCCATCGCCCATCCCGCCCTCTCACGCATCCTGGCTGACCGCGGTCTCACCGTTGGTCCGGTGTTCGATCAGCTCGAGGGGCTCCACGGCATCCTCGTCACTGCCGGGTTCTCGGATACCGATGCGGTGCGCGCGTTCTATTCGCTGCTGACCTACGTCTTCGGTTTCGTCATCTGGGAACTGCCCCGCGTCCACCAGCAACCTGCGGAGGCGTACGCGGCCGCGTGGAACCACTCGATCGACGCGCTCGACCCCGCCGACTATCCGCACCTGCACGCCCTGCGCTCGACGCTGGTCACGACCGCGTCGCCAAACCAGTTCGAGTACGGCCTGCGCCACCTGGTCGGCTCACTCGCCGCCACGACCGACCCGTCCACGAAGCAGCGTCCACGGCCCGCCCGTCCACCGACCAGCGAGTGAACCCGACGGGTCACGTGCGGCCCGGCCCCGCAACAGTGCTGGCAGAATGCCGAGCCGCTATCTTGACCACACGGTCAAGGCCGACAGCCGGAGGGGGCACGACAGTGGCGACCACGCCGACCATCGACGAGTTCCGCGCCGAGGTGACCCGCTTCCTCGACGCCAACGCCGAGCGCAAGCCCGAGCAGAAGGCGTTCCGCTGGGGCGAGGGCAGCGACGACGTCGCCATGTTCGAGGAGGTCGACCCCGACGAGGAGCGGCGCCAGCTCGCCGAGGCCAAGACCTGGCGGGCCACGCGCTACGACGCCGGGCTCGGCTACATCACCGGGCCCGCCGAGTACGGCGGCCGCGAGCTCCCGCCCGCCTACGAGCGCCTGTACGCCAGCCTCGAGGCCCGCTACGCGGTGCCCGACCAGAGCTTCTTCGGCATCGGCCTCGGCATGGTCGCCCCCACCATCAAGGACCACGCCCAGCCCCACATCCGCCAGCGCTACCTGCCCGCCCTCTACCGGGCCGACCTCGTCGGCTGCCAGCTCTTCAGCGAGCCCGGTGCCGGCTCCGACCTGGCCGGCCTGCAGACCCGGGCCGAGCGCGACGGTGACGAGTGGATCGTGTCCGGCCAGAAGGTGTGGACGTCGGGCGCCCAGTACAGCGACATCGGCGAGGTCATCTGCCGCACCGACCCCGACCTGCCCAAGCACAAGGGCCTGACCGGCTTCGTCGTCGACATGCACGCGCCCGGCGTCGAGATCCGGCCGTTGCGCCAGATGACCGGCGGGGCGTCGTTCAACGAGGTGTTCTTCAACGACGTGCGCGTCCCCGACGACCACCGCCTCGGCGACGTCAACCAGGGCTGGGCGGTGGCGCTGACCACGCTGATGAACGAGCGCTCGTCGATCGGCGCCGGCGGCGGGGGCGGCGGCATGGGCCTGGCCGACGTGACCCGCCTGTCCCAGATGCTGCGGCACTTCGGTGGGGCCGACGACGCGACGCTGCGCGACGAGCTGATGCGGCTCTACACCGGCTTCCAGGTGGCCAAGCTCACCAACCAGCGGGCCCTCGACAAGATCCGGGCCGGCCAGCTGCCCGGCCCCGAGATGTCGATCGCCAAGCTGTCGCTCACCCAGAACCTCACGGCCACCGGCGAGTTCGTCAGCCGGGTGCTCGGCCCGCGGCTCGTCGCGGACACGGGCGAGTGGGGCACCTTCGCGTGGGCCCGGTTCGTGTGCGGCACGCCCGGCATGCGCATCGCGGGCGGCACCGACGAGGTGTTGCGCAACATCGTCGGCGAGCGGGTGCTCGGCCTGCCCAAGGAGCCGGGCATCGACACCACGTCGCCGTTCAAGGACCTGCTCAGGAACTGAGCGACCGACATCTGGGGGATGACACCGCCATGCCCATCACCGCCATCGCCGACATCGTCCGCACCCACGGCCGCGAGCGGCCGGACGCCGTGGCGATCGACACGGACGAGCGGTCCCTCACGTTCGGCGAGCTCGACCGCCGGTCGAGCCAGGTGGCTCAGGCCCTGCGGGCCGCCGGCGTCGGCCCGGGCGACCGGGTGGCGTTCATCGACAAGAACGGCGCCGAGTGGTTCGAGGTCACGTTCGCCCTGGCCAAGCTGGGGGCGGTCAACGTGTCGGTCAACTGGCGGCTGGCGCCGCCCGAGATGGCCCAGATCATCGGCGACGCCGAGGCGCAGGTGGTCGTCGTGGGGCCCGAGTTCGTCGACCACGTCGAGAAGATCGAGGGCGACCTCGAGCGGGTGCACACGGTCGTGGCCATCGGGGGCCACGACCGCTGGCCCGACTACACGTCGTGGGTCGACCCCCACCCGGCCGACGACCCCGGCACGGCGCCCGCCGGCGGCGACGTCGCCTTCCAGCTCTACACGTCGGGCACCACCGGGCTGCCGAAGGGGGTGATGCTGACCAACGACAACTTCTTCAAGGGCGTGGCCGGCATCTCCGCCCAGTGGCGGCTCACCGCCGACTCGGTGAACCTGGCGATGATGCCCATGTTCCACATCGCCGGGGCGGGCTGGGCGACGGTGGGGCTCTACCACGGCTGCCGCACGGTGGTGCTGCGCGACATCGACCCGGCCCGCATCCTCCAGGTCATCGCCGAGCGCCGGGTGACCAACGCGTTCATGGTGCCGGCCGTCATCCAGTTCCTGCTCATGACGCCGGGCGTCGAGACGACCGACTTCTCGTCGCTGCGCACGCTGGTCTACGGCGCCTCGCCGATCGCCGACCGGGTGCTGGTCAAGGGCATCGAGACGTTCGGCTGCGAGTTCATCCAGGTGTACGGCCTCACCGAGACCACCGGCGCCATCACCCAGCTCGACGGCGTCGACCACGACCCCGACGGCCGCCCCCAGCTGCTGCGCTCGTGCGGCAAGCCGTACCCGTGGGTCGAGATGCGGGTCGTCGACGGCGCCGGCTACGACGTCCCCACCGGCGAGGTGGGCGAGCTGTGGACGCGCTCGCACCAGAACATGGCCGGCTACTGGAACAACCCGGCCGCCACGGCCGAGGCCGTCACGCCCGACGGGTGGTTCCGTACGGGGGACGCCGGCTACCTCGACGCCGAGGGCTACGTCTACCTGCACGACCGCGTCAAGGACATGATCGTGTCCGGCGGCGAGAACGTGTACCCGGCCGAGGTCGAGAACGTGCTGATGCGGCACCCGGCCGTGGACGACGTCGCGGTGATCGGCGTGCCCGACGAGCGCTGGGGCGAGGCGGTGAAGGCCATCGTCGTGCTGTCGCCCGACAGCCCGGTGGCGGCCGAGGACATCGAGGCCGACCTGATCGCCTTCGCCCGCGCCTCGCTCGCCGGCTACAAGCTGCCCAAGTCGGTCGACGTCACCGACGTGCTGCCCCGCAACCCGTCGGGCAAGCTGCTCAAGCGCCAGCTGCGCGAGCCCTACTGGCAGGGCGCCGACCGCCGCGTCGGCTGACCGGCGACGCCGCCTCGACCGCGGGCGTCACGTCGCGCAGCATGGCGACCAGCGAGGTCGTGAGCAGGGCGTGGGCCTGGCGGCGGTCGAGGTTGCCGCGCTTCAGCCACTCGCGCGTGGCGACCTCGGCCAGACCCGAGTACGCGCGCAGCACGGCGTGCACCTCCGGGGTGCCCTCCCGCCGACCCAGGGCGGCGATGACGCCGTCGACCATCGCGCCCTTTGCCCGCTGGACGAGGGCGACGATCTCGGGATCGCGGCTGGCCGATTCGGCGTCGACCAGGGCGAACCATGCCGTGGCCTGCTGCTCGACCAGATCCAGCCAGCGGTCGACGTAGCCGCCCACGAGCTCGGCGAAGGCCGCAGGATCGTCGTCGGGCGCCGGGCGGCGCGCGTCCTGGTGCCGGCCTTGGGGGACCGGGCCGCCGGCGGGCGCGTCGTCGACGGGGTCGCCGAAGCGGGCGAGCAGGTCGCGGACGACCTCGACGTAGAGGTCGTGCTTGTTGCCGAAGTAGTGGTGCAGCAGCCCGCGGCGGACGCCTGCCCTGGCGGCGATCTCGGCCATCGACACGTCGGCGTAGGAGTGCTCGGTGAACAGGCGGCACGCGCAGTCGAGGATCTGCGCCCGGCGCTCGTCCGCGTCGAGCCGCTGCCAACGGGGCTCCCGTGCCGGGGTGGCGGTCGCTCGAGCCATGGACGGATCGTACGCCCGAAATTGTTGGCGCGGCGCCAAGAGCGCACCGGGCGCGTGCAGCCGCCGCGACGTCCTGCGCCTCGGCGCCGCGGCCACCGCGACGGCCGCCACCGCCGGCGCCTGGTCGTTCGGCGGGTTGCTGCCCGCGGCCGCCGCCGGCAACTCGGTCGCCGTCCTCGGCGGCGGCGTGGCCGGGTTGTCGGCCGCCCACGAGCTGATCGAGCGCGGCTTCCAGGTGACCGTGTACGAGCGCAAGGCGCTCGGTGGCAAGGCCCGCACCATCGGCAAGCCGGGATCGGGCACCGGCGGGCGTCCCGACCTGCCCGGCGAGCACGGGTTCCGCTTCTTCCCGGGCTTCTACCACAACCTCGGCGACACGATGCGGCGCATCCCGTACCCGGGCAACGCGAAGGGCACGTGGGACAACCTGGTCGAGGCGACCAGGTACATGGCCTCGCGCGAGGGCCAGCACGACGCCACCATGCCGTTCGCGCTCACCGCGCAGGACGCGGTCACGGGCTGGTCGAGCGCGCTCCGCACCCTGCTGTCGCTGCTCGACTCGGCCGGCCGGGTGCCGGCCACCGAGATCGCCTTCTTCGTCCAGAAGCTGCTCGTGTACCTGACGAGCTGCGACGAGCGGCGCCTCGGCCAGTGGGAGCACATGGCCTACGACGACTACATCAAGCTCGCCAGCATGTCGGCCGAGTACGGCAACCTGGTGGGCGATGGCCTGGTCCGCAACCTGGCGGCCACCAAGTCGCACGACGCCAGCACCCACTCCGTGGCCTACGTCGGCGAGGCCACCTTCCTCAGCTGGATGGGCCGGGGGAACGAGCCCGGCGGCTTCATCGACCGGGTGCTCAACGGGCCGACCACCGAGAAGTGGCTCGATCCCGGGGTGCAGCACCTGCAGGCCCAGGGGGTGCGCTTCGAGGTCGGGTGGCGCGTCGACGCACTGGCGGTCGGCGGCGGTCGCATCACCGGCGCCAGCGCCCGCGAGGCCGGCGGGCAGGCCCGCCCGATCCAGGCCGACTGGTTCATCTGCGCCATGCCGTCCGAGCGGGCCGCCGAGCTGATGAGCCCCGCCGTGGTCGCCGCCGACCCCGAGCTGGCCGACATCGCCCGGCTCCGCCAGGACTGGATGACCGGTCTCGTGTTCTTCCTGCGCGAGCCGTTCCCGCTGGTGCACGGCCACGTCAACTACGTCGACTCGCCGTTCGCGGTGACCTCGATCAGCCAGCAGCAGTTCTGGGACGTCGACCTGCGCGGCTACGGCGACGGCCAGGCGCGCGAGTCGTTCTCGACCATCCTGTCCGACTGGGACACGCCGGGCGTGCTCTACGGCAAGACGGCCAAGCAGTGCACCGAGCAGGAGCTGGTGGACGAGACCTGGGCGCAGATCAAGCGGCACCTCAACGACACCGGCGGCACCGTCCTGCGCGACGACATGCTGCACTCGTGGCTGCTCGACCCGGCGATCCTCGACCCCGGCACACCGCAGGTCGCCAACGACGAGCCGCTGTTCATCCAGCAGCCCGGTTCGTGGCGGCTGCGGCCCGACTCGGTCACCCGCATCCCCAACCTGTTCCTGGCGGGCGACTGGGTGCGCACCAACATCAACGTCACCACGATGGAGGGCGCCAACGCCGGCGGGCGCCAGGCGGTGAACGGCCTGCTCGACGCCGCCGGGTCGTCGGCCCCCCGGTGCACGCTGAGGAACCTGCTGGTGCCGGCCGAGTTCACCCTGGCCAAGACCCAGGACCGGCTGCGCTACCGGCTCGGGCTGCCCAACGCGTACGACATCTACAGCCCGTACTGGCCCTGATCGGGGAGGGGCGTCCGCGGCCCGCCCGGCCCGTCGATCGCTCGGCGGCCGCGCTGGGCCGCTGGACGGCCGCGACGGCGCGCCCTAGAACACGGGCGTGAGCGCCACCAGTGACACCGCCCCGCCCGGCACCGTCCTCGTGACCGGGTTCCCCGGCTTCCTGGGGGCGCGCCTGCTGCCCCGCGTCCTGCGTCGCTCGCCCGGCGTGCGGGCCACCTGCCTGGTGCAGCCCAAGTTCGCGGCGATGGCCGAGGCGCGGGTCGATGCCCTCGTGGCCGACGATCCGTCGCTGGCCGGGCGCGTCGACCTGGTCGCCGGCGACATCACCGCGCCCGGCCTCGGCCTCGACGACGAGGCCGCCCTGGCCGCCGGCACCACCGAGATCTGGCACCTGGCCGCCGTGTACGACCTGAGCGTGTCGCGAGCGGTCGGCATGCGGGTCAACGTCGAGGGCACCCGCAACGTGCTGCGCTTCGCCGAGGGCTGCGCGGCGCTGCGCCGCCACCACTACGTCAGCACGTGCTACGTCAGCGGCCGCCACTGCGGGCCGTTCCGCGAATCCGACCTCGACGTCGGCCAGTCGTTCAACAACTTCTACGAGGAGACCAAGTTCCTGGCCGAGGTCGAGGTCGCCGAGGCCCGCGCCGGCGGCATGCCCACCTCGGTCTACCGGCCGGCCATCGTCGTCGGCGACTCGCGCACGGGCGACACGCAGAAGTTCGACGGCCCCTACTTCCTGCTCCAATGGCTGGTCCGCCAGCCGCAGCGGTGGGCGATCGTGCCGATCGTCGGCGACCCCACGATGGTGCGGTTCAACATGGTGCCGTCCGACTTCGTGATCGAGGGGATCGAGCACTTGTCGGGCCTCGACGCCTCGGTCGGCCGCACCTACCACCTCGCCGACCCCCGCCCGCTCACGGTCGACGCCCTCGTCGACGAGATGTGCCGCGCCGTCGGCCGGCGGGGCATCCGCGTGCCGCTGCCCCGCCGGCTCACCACCTGGGCGCTGGACAGGATCGAGCCGCTCGAGCGGTTCGTCGGCATCCCGGCCAGCGCGGTCGACTACTTCGTGCACCCCACGCACTACGACACCACGGCGGCCCAGCGCGACCTGGACGGCAGCGGCGTGGCGTGCCCGCCGGTCACCGACTACCTGCCCACGCTCGTGCGCTTCATGACCGAGCACCGCGACGCCGACGTCGGCGCCATGCTCTAGCCCGTCTACAGTGGCTGCGCCGAGACCGTGTGGCTCTCTCCGGAGAGCGTCACGTATCGGGGAGGCCGGCGCTCCCCCGGACGACGACGCTCCGTGCGGAGGGCCCATGGCCATCACCGAAGACCGACGACACGACCTCTACGAGGGCCTCATCGACGTCCTCGGACGCGAGAAGGCGACCACGCTGATGGAGCACCTGCCACGACTGGGTTCGGCCGACGTCGCGACCAAGCGCGACCTCGACCACCAGACGCTGGCAACTCGCCGTGACCTCGAGATCGAGACGGGCAAGCTCCGCGACGAGATGCACACCGGCTTCGCCGACATCCGCGCCGAGATGAGCGGGGAGTTCGCCAGCGTCCGGGCCGAGATGAGCGGGGAGCTCGCCAGCGTCCGCGCCGAGATCGCCGACCTGCGGACCGAGGTGGCGGCGGTCGAGGCCCGGTTCGAGCGCGCGCTGCGCGACCAGGGTCGCACGTTCGTCCTCGCCATGCTCTCGGCCAACGCGACGCTGGCCGGGCTGGCGTTCGCCGCCGCCCAGATCACCTGACCGAGCCCGGCTCGGGCCCCGTCAGGGCACCACCAGGATCTTGCAGTGCTGGTCGGGGTCGGCCAGGTCGGCGAACGCCCCGGGCACGCCGTCGAGGTCGACCTCGCCGGTGATCATCGGCGTCACGTCCAGCTCGCCCTCGGCGATCGCCCGCAGGCACTCGGCGAACTCCATGGGGTCGTAGCCGAACGCGAAGTCGATGGTCAGCTCCTTGGGGATGCCGAAGAACGGCGTGACGACGTCGCGCTCCATGCACACGCCGACCACCAGCACCCGGCTGCGGGCGGGCACCCGGCGCAGGATGTCGTCGATCATGCCCGGCACGCCCACGGCCTCGTACACCACCAGCTGGCGGCCGCCGCCGGTGCGGGCCCAGACGTCGAAGGGCGGCTCGACCGCGGGGTCGACCACCTCGTGGGCCCCGAGGGTGCCCGCCAGCGCCCGGCGGGCCGGCGACAGGTCGGACGCGACGATCGGCTCGATGCCCCGTTGGGCGAGCACGGCCACGACGGCCAGCCCGACCGGGCCGCACCCGACGACGAGGGCGCCCTCGCCCGGCACGATCCGCGAGCGGTTGACGGCGTGCAGCCCGACGGCCGTCGGCTCGGTCAGCGCCGCGTGCCGGGGGTCGAGCCCGTCGGGCACCGTCGACAACAGCGGGGCCGACAGCAGCATGCGCTCGCCGTAGCCCGACGGCAGGTCGTTGGTGTAGGCCAGGTTCTGCATCCCGGACATCGTGAGCATGACCGGCAGCGAGGTCACGATCGTCCCCGGCGGCGGCGCCACGGTGTCGGGGCCCACGTCGAGCACCTCGGCGGCGAACTCGTGCCCCATGAACACGTCACGCCCGAGGTCGAGGCGCGCCTCACCCAGGTCGGGCAGGCCCTCCATCTCGTCGCCGAGGGCCAGCATCGTGGCGCCGTGGCGGGCGAAGTGCAGGTCCGAGCCGCAGATGCCGCACGCCCGCACCTGCACCAGCACCTGGCCCAGCGCGGGCACGGGCTCGGGCACGTCGTCGCGGACCACGATGGCGCCATCGCGCAGCACCGCGGCTCGCATCACGAGCCCCCCGCCTGTGACTCCTCGACGTGGCTGGTGATGGCGTTGAGGATGGCGTGGCCCGCGGCCCCGAACAGCTCGCCCCGCTTGGCCGTGGCCCACTCGTGCGAGGCGCGCGGCGCGCCGAGCTGCCCCTGGAAGTGGGGGATGACCTCGCGGGCGAAGAGCCGGTACGAGTTCATGGTGGCCGCCCGGTCCGCCCAGTCGTGGCCCAGCACGAGGAAGGTGCCGAACCCGCCCGACTGGTCGAGCAGGCCCTCGATGTAGGCGATCGCGTCGGCGGGGGTGCCGATCACCACGTTGCCGGACGCCGCGTAGGCCTCGACGAAGTCACGCGGCGTCCGGGCGTCGCCGTCGACCCGGTTGGCCAGGGGCACGAACCCGGCACCCCCGCCGAAGTAGTCGGCGAACGCCTGCAGGCCGTAGGTGCACTCGTCGATGGCCTGGTCGCGGGTCTCGGCCAGGTGGACGGTGCCGAGCACCCGCCAGGTGCGGCGGTCGGGCGCGGGGCCGGCGTGCTTGGCGGCCATCTCCTCGACGACCCCCCACGCCTGGCCGACGGCGGCGAAGCCCTCGGCCACCGACATCGACAGCGACAGCAGCGACACCCCGTGCCTGCCGGCGAGCCGGGGCCCGGAGGGCGACACCATGGCGGCGACCGCCACCTCGGGGTGGGGCGACGTGTACGGCCGCATCTGCAGGCGGCCCTCGCGCACGGTGAACCAGTCGGTCTCGCGGGTGACCGGCTCGTCGCCCCGGAAAAGGGCGAGGATCACCTCGAGCGACTCCTCCATCATCCGGCGCTGCTCGACCGGGTCGATGCCCATGACGTAGGCGTCGCTCGGCAGCGCGCCCGGACCGGCGCCGAAGATCACCCGGCCACGTGTGAGGTGGTCGAGCAGCACCAGCCGGTCGGCCACCAGCCACGGGTGGTGGTAGGGCAACGACACGACCCCGGTGCCCAGCTTGACGTGCCGGGTGCGCTCGGCTGCGGCCGCGATGAAGACCTCGGGGCAGCCGATCAGCTCGTAGCCGCCGGAGTGGTGCTCGCCGAACCAGACCTCGTCGTAACCGAGCCGGTCGAGCTCGACGGTGCGCTCGAGGTCGTACTCCAGCGCGAGGGTCGGGTTCTGCCCGACCGGGTGGAACGGGGCGAAGAACACCCCGAAGCGCAGCGGCCAGTCGACGGCCATGTCAGCTCCCTTCGGCGCGGATGGCCTCGACGAACCCGACGAGCGCCGCGTTCACCTCGTCGGGCCGCTCCTGCTGCACCCAGTGGCCGGCGCCGTCGACGAGCACGGTGCCCCGCAGGTCGGGGACCCAGCCGTCCATGACCGTGGGCGGCGTCATCAGCAGCACCGGGTCGTTGCTGCCGCCGACGAACAGGGCGGGCGCCTCGACCTTGGCGCCGGCCAGGTGCGCGGTCAGCTCCCAGTTCCGGTCGAGGTTGCGGTACCAGTTGATGCCGCCCGTGAAGCCGGTACGGATGAACTCGGCGATGTAGTGGTCGAGCTCGTGCCGCTCGAGCCAGTCGGGCAGGCCGTCGGGCTGGGGCAGGCGCTCGACGAACCCCCGGCCGTCGGCGGCGAACATCGCCGTGTCGGGGGCCCCGTCGCCCGACGGCATGGCCGCGGCGAGCAGGCGGGTCATGGTGGTGGCGGGGTCGCGGCCCAGGTCCGCGTCGGCCACCCCCGGCTGCTGGAAGTAGAGCATGTAGAAGAACGCGTCGCCCATGACCTGGCGCATGAGCTGGGTGGGTGGCAGATCGCCGCGGGGCAGGAACGGCACGCTCATGCCCACCACCCCCGCCACTCGCTCGGGGGCGAGCAGGGCGAGCTGCCACACGACGATCGCGCCCCAGTCGTGCCCGACGAAGACGGCCCGCTCCTCGCCGATGTCGTCGAGCAGGGCGAGCAGGTCGCCGGTGAGGTGGACGATGTCGTAGTCCTCGATGGCCGCCGGGCGGCTGGACCGCCCGTAGCCGCGCTGGTCGGGCGCCAGCACGCGGCACCCGGCGCCGGCCAGCGCCGGGATCTGGTGGCGCCACGAGTAGGCGAGCTCGGGGAAGCCGTGCGACAGGACGACAGGGAACCCTTCGCCGGCGTCGAGCACCGACAGCTCGGCGCCGCCGACGGCGACGGTGCGCCGGCGGGCGGCGGGCACGGCGGGCTCGGGTGCGTCAGGCATGGGCGGCCTCCTGGGGCGAGTCGAGCATCGCCAGCAGCTCCGCACGGGTCGGCCCGAGGCGGGGCGGCGGTGGGTGGGCGTCGGGGTCGGCCATCACGGCGGCCATGCGGGCGACGACCTCGGCGTCGGCCGCCAGGTCGGACGGCAGGTCGAGCAGGTTCCACAGCCGGGCCAGCGCCCGCCCGATGACGGGGTCGGTGGCGCCGGCGGCGAACAGCGCGGCCATGACCCTGGCCTGCGGGCTGGCGGGCGCGTCGCCGCCACCGAAGCCGGTGGGGTCGGCGCCGGCCTCGTCGGTCTGCACCGCGAGGTCGAACCAGGGCTCGACCTCGCGGCGGCACGCGGCCTCGTAGGCGCCCGCCCGGCCGGCCGGATCGCCGGGGTGGGCGGCCGTGGCGTCGGCCAGCAGCACGGCCTGTACCAGCGCCAGCGTGCAACCGCGGCCGTACAGCGGGTTGGTGCAGGTGTGGGCGTCGCCGACGGCGTGGACGCCGAGCACGACGGGCCGGCCCGAGGCGTCGGTGAAGCGCCGGCGCCGGTTGATGAGGCCGGCCATCGGGCGGACCCCGCCGACCGGCGCGAGCGGCCCGCGGGCGAAGAACTGGTCGGGCCCGGGCAGCACCCGGCACGCCTGCTCGAACCCGGCGGGGTCGGCCAGCGCCGCCCGCAGGTCGGTGTCGTGGCTGCGGACCGCGAGGGTGATCGACAGGGTGCCACCGTCGCCCGGCACCCCCAGGTACTTCACGTAGCCGAGGTCGCCGCCGAGCTTGGGGTCGAGCACCAGGTCGTCGCCGGCGGGGAGCCGGTACCAGCGGGTCAGGTACACCAGGCCGCTCTCGCGCACGGTCTCGTCGACGGTGGCGCCGACGTCGGCCAGCCACGCGGGCAACGGGCCCCGCCGGCCGGTGGCGGCGACGACGAGGTCGGCGGCCAGGCGGCTGCCGTCGTCGAGCCGCACCCCGTCCACCTGCGGTGGCCCGGGGATCAGGCGGTCGCCGGCCGTGAGGCCGGCCACCGGGGCGCCGGTGCGCACCTCGACGCCCGGTTCGGCCAGGGCGGCCCGGCGCAGCACCCACTCGAAGGTGGTGCGCCGGGTGATCAGCACGGCGAGGTCGTCGTCGCCCGGCCGGGGCTCGCCCAGGTCCATCGCGGGCGGCAGGACGGTGCACCCGGCGGCCCTCAGGTCGGCCAGCACGTCGGGGAAGCGCTCGCTCAGCACGGCGACGATGCGGGCGAGGAAGCCGTGGGTCTGGTGGGCCTGGGGCGCGCCGGGGCGCTCGGCGGCGAAGGCCGCTTCGGGGCCGGCGTGCACGGGCAGCGGATCGCGCTCGAGCACCGTGACCCGGTGACCGGCCCGACCCAGGGCGAGCGCCGCCGCCAGGCCGCCCACGCCCCCGCCGGCGACCACCACTCGTTCGCGACCTGCCACCCTCGGCTCCCCCTTGGCAACGTTCGTTGCCAGGACTCTAGGTTATGGTAACGGTCGTTGCCAGCCACCAGCCACGACCGCCGGCCGGCCCGCTGGGCCGGGCTGCCGCCCGCCGACCGCCGGGCCGAGCGGCGCACGTTGCTGCTCGACGCCGCCTTCGACCTGCTCGGCACCGTGGGCTGGAGTGGCACGACGGTGCGCGCCGTCTGCCAGGCGGCCCGCCTCAACCCCCGGTACTTCTACGAGAGCTTCGCCGACCTCGATGCCCTGGTCGTCGCCGTGTACGACCGGCTGGTGGGCCAGCTCAGCCGCGAGGTGCTGGCTGCGGTGCGCGCCGCCGGCGACGACGCCGGGGCCCAGACGCGGGCCGCCGTCGACCGCATCGTGTCGTTCGTGGACGAGGACCGTCGGCGGGCCCGGGTGCTGTACGTCGAGGCGCTGGGCAACGAGGCCCTCAACCGCCGCCGCATCGAGACCGGCCACGCGCTCGTGGCCGCGGTCGAGCAGCACACGGCCGAGCGCCACGGCCGGCCGGCGCCCGGCGAGCCGATCGGCCGGATCGCGGCCGCGGTGCTGGTGGGCGGCACCAGCGAGCTGGTGCTCGCCTGGCTCGACGGCCGCATCGACGTGGGCCGCGACCAGCTCGTCGACGACGCCACGGCGCTGTTCCTGGCGCTCGGCGAGGCGGCCGCGGCGGTGGCGGCCGAGCGCTGACGTCCCCTCAGGCTACGGGCGGCCCCCGCTGCCCTGGCGCGGCTCGAGCACGGGGTCGAACGAGGCCTCGCCACCGCCCATGTCGACCACGAGCGACTCCCGCACGCCGAACACGGCGTCCGAGTCGAGGTACGGGCTCTCGCGGTCGAAGACGTGGGTGATGACCGGCTGGTGGCCGGGGGCCGACACGACGAGGTGGATGTGGGCCGGCCGCCAGTTGTGGCGGCCGGTGGCGCGCAGCATCTCGCCCACCGGCCCGTCGCCGGGGATCGGGTAGGCGACCGGCCGGACGGTGCGGAAGGCATAGGTGCCGTCGTCGGCGGCGGTGAACAGGCCGCGCAGGTTCATGGGCGGCTGGTCGGGGTCCTGCACGTCGTACAGACCGTTGGGGGCGGTCTGCCACACGTCGAGCCGCGCCCCGCCCAGCGGGGTGCCGTCGATGCTGCGCACCATGCCCCGCACCGTCAGCGGCTCGCCGCCGGGGACCTCGCGGTCGACGATCGACGCGCCGAGCGGTCGCGCCGGGGCGCCGTCGACGTGGAACGGGCCGAACACGGTCGGCTCGGTCGTGCCGGGCGCGCCGGCGTGGTCGAGCATCTCGACCAGCATCGACACGCCGAGCGTGTCGCTGAGCAGGATCGTCTCCTGGCGCTGCCCGTCGCACATCTGGCCGACGCGGGTGAGGAAGTCGATGCCGGCGAACCACTCGTCGCGGGTCAGCCCCACCTCCTCGACGAACGCGTGCAGGTGGGCGACCGCCGCCCGCATGATCTCGGCCAGCCGGGTGTCGGCGGCGCCGTCGAAGCTGGCCTGCACCTGGGCGAGGTGCTCGGCCGGGGTGGTCCTGGTGGTCATGTGCGACACCTCTCAGGTCGACTCGACGACGACGGCGATGCCCTGGCCCACGCCGATGCACATGGTGGCCAGCCCCCACCCGCCGCCCCGACGGCGCAGCTCGTGCACGAGGCTGGTCATGATCCGGGCCCCCGAGCAGCCGATGGGGTGGCCGAGGGCGATGGCGCCGCCGTTCGGGTTGACGACGGCCCGGTCGAGCTCGGGCCACTCGGCGAGGCAGGCCAGGGCCTGGGCGGCGAACGCCTCGTTCAGCTCGACGACGGCGAGATCGGACCAGCGGATGCCGGCCCGCTCGAGGGCGTGCCGCGCCGCAGCGACCGGGCCGATGCCGTACAGGTGGGGCTCGACGGCGCTGACCGCCCGGGAGGCGACCCGGGCGAGCGGGTCCCGCCCCAGCCGCCCGGCCGCCCGCTCGCTCGCCAGCAGCAGGGCGGCGGCGCCGTCGTTCATGGGCGACGCGTTGCCGGCGGTCACGGTGCCGTCGCGGCGGAAGACAGGGCGCAGGCGGGCGAGCGCGTCCAGGCTGGTGCCCTCGCGCACCGACTCGTCGCGGTCGAGGTCGGCGCCCGGCACGGACACCACCTCGCCGGCGAACCGCCCGTGGCGCCAGGCGGCGGCCGCCCGCTGGTGGCTGCGCAGCGCGAACCCGTCCTGCACCGCCCGGCTGATCTCGTAGCGCTCGGCCAGGATCTCGGCGCCCTCGCCGAGGGGCACCGTCCACTGCTCGGGCATGGCCGGGTTCACCAGGCGCCACCCCAGCGTCGTCGAGTGCATGGTTCGGTCGCCCCGCTCGTAGCCGGCCTCGGGCTTGGCCACGACCCACGGGGCCCGGCTCATCGATTCGACACCGCCGGCGATGCACACCGCCGCGTCGCCGGTGGCGATCTCGCGGCTGGCCGCCGCCACCGCCTCGAGGCCCGACCCGCACAGCCGGTTCTCGGTCACACCGGGCACCGAGGGCGGCAGCCCGGCGAGCAGGGCGATCATGCGGGCGACGTTGCGGTTGTCCTCGCCGGCCCCGTTGCCGTTGCCGAAGTGCACGTCGTCGACGGTGGCGGGGTCGAGGCCGCCGGTCCGCTCGACGAGGGCGCGCACGACCGCCGCCCCCAGGTCGTCGGGGCGGACGCCCGCCAGCCCGCCGCCGATCCGGCCGACGGGCGTGCGCACGGCGTCGACGACGAACACGGGAGTGGTCACCTCACCGCTCCCCCACGCCCGGGCCGATCACCCGCCGCCGTACCGGGAAGAACTGCACCGGTCGCCACCGCTGGATCAGGCCGTAGATGCCCCGGGGCGCGGCGATGGCCATGGCGGCGGCGACGAGGCCGAGGATGATGAACCGCCACGTCTCGGCGTCGGCGAACTGCTCGTCGATGGCCCAGTACACCAGCACGCCGATGATCGGGCCCGTGGTGCTGCCGACCCCGCCGATCACCGCGATGAAGATGACCAGGGCCGTCCAGCGCAGCACGCTGAACGCCGAGTCGGCCCGCACCGACGGGCTGTTGAGCAGGACGACCGCCCCGGTCGCCCCGGTCCAGAACGCGGCCACCACCCAGACGACCAGCCTGGTCTGCGTCACGTCGACGCCGAGGCCGCGGGCGCCCGCCTCGCTGTCGCGCACGGCTCGCAGGGCCAGGCCCAGCCGCGAGCGCAGGGCGAGCACGACGATGGCGGTCGCCCCCGCGGCCAGGGCCAGCGCCAGCCAGTAGGTGATGTCCTCGCGGGCGTCGCGCGAGTAGCCGCCGAGCGAGGCGCGGGTCAGGCTGCGGACGTCGCCGCCGACCAGCGTGTCGCTCTCGATCACCAGCAGCCGGAACACCTCGGCGATCACCCACGTGCCGATGGCGAAGTACCCGCCGGACAGCCGGAAGGCGAACAGCGCCACCGGCACCGACAGGGCGGCAGCCACCAGGCCGGCGAGGACCACGGTGAGGTACGGGTCGACGCCCCGGTCCTCCGCGATCGTCAGCAGCGCGTAGATCCCGATGCCGACGAACATCTGCTGCCCGATCGACATCAGGCCGGCGAAGCCGGCGAGCAGGTTCCACATCTGCGCCAGCGACAGGTAGAGCAGGACGGTCACCAGCGTCGCCTGCAGCGCGCCGTCGGCGTCCCACCACGGCAGCGTGGCCAGCGCCAGCGTGAGCAGGCCGAAGACGGCGAGCCCTCCGGTCGACTCGGGCGTCGCCCGGCTGATGCGGTGGGCGCCGCTCACGCCCGCCCCTTCCGCCCGAGCAGCCCGTGGGGCCGGAACGCCAGCACGGCCAGGAAGATGAGGTGCCCGTAGAGCGTGCCGGACAGCAGGTCGTAGCGGACGTCCACCTGGTTGCCCACCGTCTGGGCCACGCCCAGGATCACGCCGCCGACCAGGGTGCCCCACAGCGAGCCGAGGCCACCGATCACGACGGCCTCGAAGCCGAAGATCAGCGCCGTCGGCCCGTCGCTGGGCCCGAAGGTCTGGCGGATGCCGAGGAACACCCCGGCGAGCGCCACGGTCGCGAACGCGATGGCCATGATGCGGGCGTAGATCGCCCGGTCGTCGATGCCCATCAGCCGGGCGGTCGCCGGGTCGTCGGCCGTGGCCCGGAACGCCCGCCCGGCCCGCGTGCGCGACAGCACCAGTTGCAGGGCGACCAGCACGGCCACCGCCACCACCAGGGTCAGCAGCGGGAACCAGCCGATCGAGATGTCGTCGGTGAGGGTGGCGCTGCGGGTCTCGATGGCGCCCGCGTCGAGGCCCCGCGAGTCGGCGCTGTAGTGCTCGAGCAGCGCGTTCTGGATGACGACGCCCAAGCCGAACGTGACGAGGATCGACGGCAGCGGGTCGGGGCCCATCGTGCGGTTGAACACGAACCGCTGGAGCACGTACCCGCCGAGCGCGAACCCGGGCACGATCACCAGCAGCGACACGAACGGGTTGACGTCGAGCGTGGCGGTCGTCGACACGGCCAGGAACGCGGCCAGGATGGCCAGGTCGCCGTGCGCCAGGTTGACGAAGCGCATGACGCCGAAGGCCAGCGACAGGCCGGTGGCGAACAGGGCGAACAGGCCGCCGAGCAGCACGCCCTGGACGACGGCGTTGGCCCAGGTCACGTGCCTGCTCCGAAGTAGGCCCCGGTGATCCGGGCGCGGTCGAGGCCGGCCGGCACGCCCTCCAGCGAGATGCGCCCCTCGAGCAGGCACACCACGCGGTCGGCCACCGCCAGGGCCTGGCCGATGTCCTGCTCGACGAGCAGCACGGTCGTGCCCTCGCCGATGACCGCGGGCAGCGCGGCGTAGAGCTGCTTGACGACCACCGGGGCCAGGCCCAGCGACACCTCGTCGAGCAGCAGCAGCCGGGGGTTGGCCATGAGGGCCCGGCCGATGGCCACGGCCTGGCGCTCGCCACCCGACAGCACGTCGGCCGGCCGCGCCAGCAGCGGACGGACCAGGGGGAAGACCTCGAGCACCCGGTCGACGTCCCAGCGGCCGGGGCGCCGGCTGTGGGCGCCGACGAGCAGGTTCTCCTCGACGGTGAGGCTGGGGAA
>DASTFE010000121.1:0-2331 GCA_035708905.1 Acidimicrobiales bacterium
CCACGCCCTCGGCATCCACGTCGTCGAGGTGTACGGCCAGACCGAGGACTGCGGCCCCGCCACCATGAACCGCCCGGGACGCGACCGCGTCGGCACCGTGGGCGAACCGCTGCCCGGCGTCGAGGTACGCATCGCCACCGACGGCGAGGTGCTGGTGCGGGGCCCGAACGTGTGCGCCGGGTACTGGGACGACCCCGCCGGCACCGCCGCGCTCGTCGACGAGGACGGATGGTTGCACACCGGCGACCTCGGAGAGCTCGACGGCGGCTACCTGCGCATCGTCGGGCGGAAGAAGGACCTGATCGTCACGTCCAGCGGCAAGAACGTGGCCCCGCAGGACATGGAGACCGACCTGCAGTCCGAGCCGGTGGTGTCGCAGGCCGTCATCGTGGGCGACGGGCGGAACTTCCTCACGGCACTGATCGCGCTCGACGACGAGGTGGCGAGCGGCCTGGTCGGCGGGCGCGGCGGGCACGATGCCCACGGCACGACCGAGATCCTGGCCGGGCACCCGCTGGTGCGCAACGAGATCGCGGCAGCGGTCGACCGGGTGAACGCCACCCGGGCCCCCGCCGAGCGGATCAAGGCCTGGCGCATCCTGCCCCGCGAGCTGACGGTGGCCGGCGGCGAGCTGACGCCGACCATGAAGGTCAAGCGAGGCGTCGTGGTCCAGCGGTTCACCGACCTGGTCGACGAGATGTACGCCCGCTGACCGGCCCGCGAGGCGACCAGGCTAGGCCGGGTGGCCGGCGTGGGCCCGGCCGTGGACGTCGACGTTCACCGAGTCGTGCCGGCGGCGCACGTCCCGCAGGGCGGCGAGCGCCCGCACCGCCACCGCCTGCCGGGTCGCCTCGTCGATCGTGTCCGGCACGTCGATGCGGACGTGCAGGCCGGTACCGGCCCGCTCGACGGCGCACGTCGCCCGCCCGGCCGACAGCCCGACGTCGACGAGCAGGGGAGCGGTCATGGCCAGGACGGCCTGCTCCATGGTGGCGAACCCCTGGCGCGAGGCCGACCCCACGGTCGCGGCTGCGGCGTCGTCCCCGTCGACCCGGGCGGCGAGCCACGGCTCGAACGGCGCCAGGGCAGGGCTGCGGCCGATCTCCACGACCGGCACGCCGGCACGGATGGCGCAGCTCACGGCCTGCTCCACCTGCGGGGCGCGCTCGTCGCCGCCCACGCGAGCGACGACGGCGACGTCGGCGCCGCGCTCGACCGGGCAGTCGTCGACGTCGAGCACCCCCCGGCACGGGACGCCCGACCCGTGCTCGCCGCGGCAGCGGTGGACCCGGTGGCCGGCGGTGCCGAGCGCGCGTGCCACCCCGTCGCCCGCGCCCCGACCGCTCTCGATGACGAGGACGTCGAGTGGTTCGGTCATGCTCCCGATCATCGGGTGGCGGGCGGCGCGGCGGCAGGGACCATCGGCCGTGCAGGCCCGGGACCAAGGTCCCGGCCGGGCCGGTCGGAAGATGCTCGTGCCGGTTGCGCCGAGCACCGACCCTCGTTACCTTTACCAGCGTGAGAACAGTAAAGGAAAGACGCCGAGGGGCATCCCGGATCAGCGCCAAACATCAGGTCACGATCCCCGCCGAGGCCCTCAGAGCGGCCGGCCTCGCGGTGGGCGAGCGGTTGGTGGCGCACGCCGAGGGCCCGGGTCGCATCGTCTTCGAGCGCGAGGAGGACGTGCTGGCGGAGTACGCCGGCGCGCTCACGGGAGCGTTCGAGCCTGACGAGCTCGCCCGCCTGCGCGACGAATGGGACTGACCGTCCTCGACGCCGGCGTCCTGATCGCGTTCCTCGACCGCAACGACGCACACCACGAGTCGGCGCACGATGCGCTCCGTGCCGCGCTCGATCGCAACGATCGGATCGTGCTGCCGGCATCGGCCCTCGCCGAGAGCCTGGTCGGTCCCTCACGCCGCGGCGCCGAGGCCGTGTCCGCCGTGTGCGAGCTCATCGAGAGGGTTCCGATCCGGATCGCACCGCTCGACGATGGGGTGGCGGTGGCCGCAGCACGCATGCGAGCGGCCCACAGGACGCTCAAGCTGCCCGATGCTGCCGTGATCGCCACCGCCGAGGTGCTCGGCGCGGACCGGCTCGTCACGACCGACCGCGCCTGGCCGCCGGCCAAGGCGCTCGGCCTGCCGGCCGAGATCGAGCGACTCTGAGTTCGATCGCCCCACCCGCAGCAACCTCCACGCGCCCGGCGCGCGGCTGGGCCAGAATGGCCGGGTGCGGGCCTTCCTCGACCTCCTCGTCGCCGTGCGCGGCACCCTCACCGTGACCCTCCGCCGCATGCATCCGGCGGTCATCGTCGGCGCCGGCATCGGC
>DASTFE010000122.1:0-8220 GCA_035708905.1 Acidimicrobiales bacterium
CCCTTCGCCCGCAGGTCGTCGGTCGCCGCTGCCACGTCGTCGACGTCGAGGTAGAGGAGAGCGGGCGGAGCGCCCGCCTCGAGGAGCAGCCGAGTCGAGCCGAGCCCGAAGAAGGCGAGACCGGGCGGCTCGAAGCGAGCGACGAGCTCGAGGCCGACCACGTCCCGGTAGAAGGTCACCGCACGATCGAGGTCGTCGACGTGCTGGGCGACCTGTCGCAGCCCGTTCACACCCGCCGCCACATCACGGTTGGCCATGGTCAAGCTTCGCGCGCGCCGTCCTGGTCTCCCCGCCGGCTCACGGCGTCGTCTACGTCGGCGATGCGGACGCCCGCGAGTTCGAGCCCGTCGAGGCGACCGAGCGGGACGGCGTCTCGTTCGGCGATCCTGTCGTCGCAGGCGACCGGTTGATCGTCCCCGAGTTCGGCGACGACGGTCTCGTCGCCGTCACGACCATCCGGTGAGGACGCTCCCGCTGTCGACCGCGGGTCGGGCTACACGTCGGTGTCCGAGAGGACGGCATCGAGGCGGCGGCGGGCTGCGGCGACGCCGTCCGGGAGGGTCTCGGCGTAGTAGGGGATGAACTGGGCGGCCTGCAACAGGGTCCAGCCCCGCCCCCGCGCCCACGTCGCGTCGTCGACGTCGAGCGCCGCCCGGTAGGCGGCCCGAGCGTCGGGCGGGAGCGACCAGGCCAGCATGGCCTCGCACGCCGGGTCGCCCACACCGGCGACGCTCCAGTCGATGACGCCGCTGAGGCGACCGCGGCGTACGAGGACATTGCCCGGCAGGAGGTCGCCGTGCACCCAGACCGGTGGACCCGTCCACGGCTCGGCGGCCAGTGCGGCGTCCCAGACCGCCAGGGCGCGATCGACGTCGATCACGTCGGCCAGCGCGCCGAGGGCCCGGCGGGCGGCCCGGTCATGCGGTGCCAGCGGGCCGCCGCGGGCCCCGGCGGGCGGCCCACCGGCCGGATCGATCCGCTGCAGCGCGGCGACGAAGGCGCCCACGTCGCGGGCGAGCCGGCACCAGTCGGGCACGTCCGCGACGAGTGCGTCCTCGCCGTCGAGCCACCGGTACACCAGCCACGGGTACGGACAGCCGTCGACACCCTGCCCCTTGGCCAGCGGCTCGGGCACCGGGGCCGGCAGGTGGGGCGCGAGGCGCGGCAACCAGGCGTGCTCCAGTTCGACCTGCTGCACCGCCCAGTGGATGCGGGGCACCCGCACGCCGAGATCGTCGCCGAGGCGGTATATGACGTTGTCGGTGCCGGTCGACGGCACTCGTCGCAGCGGCAGGTCGGCCCACGTCGGGTCCCGATCGGCGAGCAGCGCCCGCACCAGGTCGTCGTCGACGTGGACCTCGTCGGCGTGGATGCGGCGGGTCGGCACCCGGACACGTCAGCCCGCCCCCCGTCGTCCGGTCCAGCGGATATCGAGTCGGGCTGGAGGGTCAGGCCGTGGCCGCGGTGGGCCGGGCCCGGCGCCGCGGTGCGACGGCCGGCCCGCCGGTGTCCTGGCGATCGAGCACCGCGGTGATGGCGGCGTCGTCGGCGCCCACGGCCCGGACCACGTAGCGGGCCGCGGCGTGGGCCGCCTGCTCGATGTCGAGGCCGCGCCGGCCGCCGCTGGCCCGTCCGTCGGCGTACAGCAGCACGTAGTAGTAGACGACACCCGCGTTGGCGTGGGCGAGCACCGCCGGATCGTCGTCGCTGCGCACGACCCGGCGCTGCTGGCCCTCGGCCAGCAGGGCGGTGGCGTCGTCGGCCTGCACCCGCTGGGTCTCGACCCGGGTCTCGCGCAGCCGCCGGTCGCCGCGCACCTGGCTGGAGATGATGCCGTACAGCCGGTAGTTGTCGGCGATGAACCGCACGGACTCGGCGGTGCCGACGTACAGGCGCTCTAGCGGGTCGTCGATGCCGGCCATGGCGCGGCCCTGGGCGCGGCGCAGCCGCTGGCCCATGTCGACCACGATCTCGTCGAACAACGTGTCCTTGTTCTCGAAGTACCAGTAGACGAGGCCCTTGGCCACGCCCGCGGCGGCGGCGATGTCGACCATGCGCGTGTCCTCGTAGCCCCGCTCGGCGAAGAGCACCTCCGCGTGGTGCAGCAGCTCGGCCTTGCGGTCCTTGCCGTGGCGGGTCAGGCTGCGGCTCTCCTGCGACACGGCCGTCACCGTACCGGTCGCCGGCCCCGGCGCGCGCGATCGTGCACCGCCCGTGTCGGTCGGCGGACCTGAGGCGCCGATCAGACATCCCACGTGAGCGGCGGCGGCGCCGGCCTCGTCGTGAGGTGTCGGCAGAACGGCGCGTCTACGGTCGGTTTCCGCCGACACCTGGGGTCAGGCAGGCGGTCAGGCCCTCGGATCAGTCGCCGGGACTGATGAGCGCCGCGCCGCCGGGCGTGGTGAGCGTCGCGGCGCCGCCGCCCGCGCCGACGTCGGTGCCGGCCGTCGTGGTCGGGGTGTCGGTGGTCGTCGGGGCCGTCGTCGTGGTGGCGGGCGGCTCGGTCGTGGGTGTCGTCGTGGTGGTGTCCTCGGGCGGCGCGGTGGTGGTCGTCTCGGGCGCCGTCGCGCCGGGCCCCTCGTCGCCCTCGGGCGGCTCGGCGGGCGCAGGCGCCTCGCCCCCGTCGGCGGGCGCGCTGGCGGGCGGCGCGCCGGGGTCGGCCGGCTCGGCGCCGTCCGTCTCCGGCGGCTCGGTCGTGGCGGTCTCGACCGTGGTGACCGGCGACTGCGTCGGATCCGGCTCCGGGTCGCCGCCACCGCGCCCCTGGACCACCGCCAGGCCGGCCAGCGCCAGCAGCGCGGCGGCCGCAGCCGCCACGAGGAACGGCACGGGCGCGCGGCGCCGGGTGCCGGCCTGCGCCGACGCCTCCCGACCGCCGGGGACGCGCCCATGCGCACCCGTGGGCGCGGCACCGTCCACACCCGCCGATGTCACGCCGGCACCGGCCACGACCGCCGGGCCCCCGGTCACGGGCGTCTGGTCGCCGTCGCCCCCGCCGGCCACGCCGGTGGAACCGCCGGCCACGGCGGTGGGACCGCCGACCACGGCCGCCGGATCGCCCACCCCCGCACCGGTCGCCGCTGTCGGTCCGCCGGTGTCGGCGATGGCCGTCGGATCACCAACCTCCGCCCCGGCCACGGCGGTCGGATCGCCGACCGTGGCACCGGCCGCCGCGGCGGCGTCCAGCGTCGTGCCCGCTGGGCTGGGCGCCTCGAGCGTGTCGTCACCCGGCTCGGTGCCGGTGGCGACCGAGCGTAGGACGGCCCGCACCCGGCCGGCGTCGGGACGGCGCTCGGGCTGGAGGTCGAGCAGCATCTCGACGATGCGGCCGAGCCGGTCGAGCCGCGGCGCCGGCCGGACGTCGCCCTGCACGACGGCGGCGGCCACCTCGGCGGGCGACTCGCCGGCGAAGGGCGGCTCGCCCTCGACCGCGAAGTACAGCACCGCACCGAGGGCCCACAGGTCGGACGGCGGGCCGGCCTTCCGGCCTGCGGCCTGCTCGGGCGCGGTGAAGGCGGGCGAGCCCGAGATGGCGCCGGGCGCCGTGACCGAGGTGTCGTCGCGCAGGGCGGCGAGCCCGAAGTCGGCCAGCTTGACCGGCACGTCGAGCGCGGGGTCGTTCAGGTCGCCGACCAGCACGTTGGCCGGCCGCACGTCCCGGTGGACGATGTCCTGCCCGTGGGCGGCCTCGAGCGCGTCGAGCACCCACAGCCCGACCAGCGCGGCGCGCACCTCGTCGAGCGGGCCGCCCTCGGCGACCAGCCGGTCGAGGCTGGGCGCCCTGACCAGCTCCATCACCAGCCAGACCGCGGACCGCTCCTCGACCACGTCGTAGACCTGCACCGCCGACGGTGACAGCACGCGCGCCGCCGAGCGCGCCTCGCGCAGCGCCCGCGCCCGGTCGGCCTGACCCGTGGCGCCGGCGCCCACCGCCAGCCCGACCTCCTTGACAGCCACGGCGCGGCCGAGCCGCGTGTCACGGGCGCGGTACACCGGTGACCGGCCGCGACCGATCACCTCTTCGATCTCGTACCGGTCGGCCAGGCGCGTCCCAGCCCCCAGGGTGTCGGTCACGGGTCCTGGTTACCCACCTGGGCGCCGAAACACCCCGCGCCACAGCCGGATCGTGATGTGACACCCGTCACTGCACGGGTCCCCATCCTGTCACCGGGACGGCGCCGCGACGCCCGGGCCCTCGCCCGCCGCCCGGTCGGCCGCCAGGCGGTCGGGGGGATCGCCGATCCCGTCCGCCGCGCCGGGCGCCACCCGCGCCGGGCTGATGCGCACCTCGGTGATGGCGCGGCCGTCCACGGCGAGCACCTCGATCGTGCGCCCGGCCACCATCACGATGTCGCCGGGGGCCTCGGGCACCCGGCCCAGCAGGTCGAGCACGAGGCCGGCCACGGTCGCGTACGGGCCCTCGGGCATGTCGTCGATGCCGACGTCCACCAGGTCGTGCACCGGGAAGCGGCCGGGCATCACGATCGAGCCGTCGGGCTCGCGCCGCACGCCGACCACGTCGCGGTCGCTCTCGTCGTAGATCTCGCCGACCAGCTCCTCGAGCAGGTCCTCGACGGTGACGATGCCGGCCGCGGCGCCGTGCTCGTCGACGACCAGCACGAGCTGGATCCGCCGGGTCTGCATCTCGTGCAGCACGTCGAGCACCCCCGCGGTCTCGGGGAAGGCCTCGAGGTCGCCCGCCAGCTCGGCGACCGGGCGCTCGCCCTGGTCGAGCAGGTCGCGGAGGTGCACCATCCCGACCACGTCGTCGAGGTTGCGGTCGTGGGCGACGGGGGCCCGCGAGTGCCCGCTCGCTGCCAGTTCGCGCAGGGCCTGCGCAGCTGTCCAGGCAGCGTCGAGGACGAACACGTCCGGCCGGGGGCGCAACACCTCGTCGAGGGTCCGCTCGGAGATCTCGAAGGCGCCGTCGATGATCAGGCGCTGCTTGGGGGTGAACGTCGACTGCCGACCGACCATCTCGCGCAGCTCGGCCTCGGTCACCGCCTCGCGCTGCTGCGACGGGTCGCCGCCCAGCAGACGCACCGCGAGGTCGGTCGAGCGCGACAGCAGCCACACCACGGGGCGGGTCACGGTCGACATGAGGTGGAGCGGCCGGGCCGTCACGAGCGCCCATCGCTCGGCGCGCTGCATGGCCACCCGCTTGGGGGCGAGCTCGCCGAAGACGAGGGTGACGTAGGCCAGGATGAGGGTCACCACCACGACCGACACCGGCTGGGCGGCCCGGCCGAGGAAGCCGAGCGGGTCCTCGAGCGGGCCGGCCAGCGAGACGGCGGCGGCCGCCGATGCCAGGAACCCGGCCAGCGTGATGCCGATCTGGATCGTGGCCAGGAACCGGTTGGGGTCGCGGGCCAGCCGGGCCACGAGCGCGCCGGTGGCCGAGCGCCGCTCGAGCTGCTCGAGCTGGCCCTCGCGCAGCGTGACGAGCGCCATCTCCGTGCCGGCGAACGCCGCGTTCAGCAGCACCAGCACGCCGACGAGGGCGAGCTGGCTCCAGACGCCGCTCACCGCTCACCCCACGGGCGCAGGCCGGCAGGGTGGGTCGAACGACTCGATGGGGGGTCCGCTGAACGTCTCACGGTGGGCAACTCATGCTAACGGACCGGTCGTGCGGGCCGTCGCTGCCGAGGTCAGCTGCCCTGCCGCAGTGCCTCGCGCACCTGCACCGGGTCGTCGAGGTCGACGGTGTCGGGATCGACGCCCATCTCCGACAGGTGGTCGCGCAGCAGCTCGTGGCGCGAGCGCACGACCGCCCCCGGAGGCGGGCGGAACTCGCGCTCGCCGAGCGCGGCGTCGATCACCAGGTCACCGAGCTCGGTCCACGAGCAGACCTCGTCGTCGACCAGGCCCTCGTGCCGCAGCAGGATGCCGGTGCCGGCGTCGAACCACATGCGGTGGTCGATCCCGATCAGGTCGTTGTGCAGGCGCAGGGCGTGCGGCGCCGCGGACGACGCCAGCGACGTGCCCGACACGACCGGGCGCGGCCGGGCGTCGACGCGCCAGCACGCCCGCCCCTCGATCTCGTCGCGCTCGGGCGTCGCCAGCTCGAGCCCCCCGAGCAGCGCACCGGGATACAGGCAGGCGCCGATGACACCCGCGTCGTGGATGGCGGCGCGCGCCGAGTCGCGCTCGGTGACCAGCGTGCTGGTGCCCGCCCAGCTGCGCTGGCCGTCGCTGACCGCGACGTAGCCGCGCCCGACGACCCGCCAGCGGTTCGGCAGGGCCACGACGACGTACCACGACGAGAGCACCTCGGGCCCCTCGCCGGCGGCGTGCAGGCGGCGTGACGCGGTGGCGCCCGGGGGCGGGCCACCGACCGGCTCGCCGGGCCCCGCCCACGGCTCGGCGTCGAGGTCCGCGGCGTCGTCCCAGTCGAGCACGCCCGGCAGCGCCGCCACCGGCGCCAGGTCGCCACCGCCGCCGTCGTCGGACTGCTCGACCAGGCGGGCGTGCACCGACGCGACCCGCTCGCGGTGCAGCCACGTGGTGAGGGCGCCCTGCAGCGACGCCAGCCGTCCCGGTGCGCCGTCGACCAGCGCCAGCAGATCGCCCCTCTTGCCCATGCGGGGTGTGACAGTACGCACAGCGGCAGCAGGATGCGGCTCGACTTGCGGATCGTAGCGGAACGGTCACATACGGCGGCGCAGTCGGGACGATGCGTGCGGTGCCGGGCTCAGAGTGCCGCGGCCGCCTCGACGTCCGGCAGGCCGAGGGCGCCGGCGCGGAGCAGCCGCCAACCCCCGCCGCCGGCCTCGACGACCGTCGACGGGGGCGACGTGCAGCGCCCGCCGTCCAGCACCAGGTCGAGGTCGGGCCCGAACGCCGCGGCGACCCCGGCGGCCGTCGGCGGCGTCGGCTCGCCGTGCACGTTGGCGCTGGTGGTGGCCAGCGGGCCGACCTCGGCGGCCAGGGCACGGACCAGCCGGTGGTCGGGGCAGCGCAGGCCGATCGTCGCCGACGGCTCGCCGAGCGCGTAGCCGAGCCCGGGGCGCCGCGGCAGCACCAGGGTCAGCGGCCCCGGCCACAGCCGGGCGGCGAGGCGGCGCACCTCGTCGCTCACCGCGGTCGGATCAGCGAGCGCCAGGGCCTGGTCGGCCGCCGCGCACAGCACGGCGACGGGCACGTCGGCGGCCCGGCGCTTGAGCGCGAAGAGCCGGCCGGTCGCGCCCTCGACGCCGGGCAGCGCCGCCAGGCCGTAGACCGTGTCGGTGGGCAGGGCGACGACCCGCCCGGCCCGCAGCACACCGGCGGCCCGGGCGAGCGTGTCGGGGTCGGGCTCGCCGTCCGGGGGTCCGACGCCGACGATCACCTGCGAACCCTCACCTGCCCGGTTCACAGCCGGGCCAGCAGGATGCGGTCGCGTCCCGCCAGGTCGGGCCAGACGGTGACGGTGCCGAAGCCGGCCGCCTGCGCCAGCCGGCGGGCGGCCGCAGCCTGGTGGGGCGCGAGCTCGACGAGCAGCGAGCCCGGGCGGGCCAGCCAGCGGGGGGCGCCAGCCACGACCCGCTCGACGTCCTCGAGGCCGGTGGGCCCCGAGCACAGCGCGCCGCGGGGCTCCCAGTCGCGCACCTCGGCGGGCAGGTCGGCCATCTCGGCGTCGGACACGTAGGGCGGGTTGCTGACGATCACGTCGATCCGGCCCGCCAGCTGGGGCGGCAGCGCGTCGAACCAGTCGCCCGCCACCAGCCGGACCCGGGTGGCGGCCCGTCCCAGGCCCGCCAGGTTGGCGCGGGCGACCGCCAGCGCGTCGGGCGACGCGTCGGTGCCCCACACCTCGAGTCCGGGTCGCTCGACCGCCAGCGAGAGCGCGAGCGCCCCGGAGCCGGTGCCCAGGTCGGCGGCGCAGCGGGCCGACAGCCGGCGGCACTCGTCCAGCGCCACCTCGGCCAGCACCTCGGTCTCGGGCCGGGGGATGAGCACCCGCCGGTCGACGTACAGGTCGAGCGTCCGGAAGGCCCAGCGCTCGAGCGCGTACTGCAGCGGCTCGCCGGCCAGGCGCCGGTCGAGCATGGCGTCGAGGTGGGTGGCCCCCCGCACGGTCGCCGGCTCGTCGAGCCGCACCGCCAGCTCGGCCGCCGTCGACCCGGTGGCGCGCTCGACCAGCCAGCGGGCCTCCTGGGCGGGGTCGTCGACGCCGGCCTCGCGCAGCCGGGCGGCGGCGCCGGCCAGCAGCCGGCGCCAGGGCACGATCTCGCTGTCTCC
>DASTFE010000123.1:0-29257 GCA_035708905.1 Acidimicrobiales bacterium
ACGCTGCAGGAGCTCGCCCGCTACTGGACGGGCGAGTACGACTGGCGCAAGTGCGAGGCGAGACTGAACGCGCTTCCGCAGTTCACGACCGAGATCGACGGGGTCGAGATCCACTTCATCCACGTCAGGTCGCGGCATGAGGACGCGTTGCCGCTGATCATGACGCATGGCTGGCCGGGCTCGGTCGTCGAGTTTCTCGAGACCGTCGGCCCGCTGACCGACCCGACCGCTCATGGCGGCACCCCCGAGGACGCATTCCACCTGGTGCTGCCGTCCTTGCCTGGCTACGGCTTCTCGGGCGAGCCGACCGAGCTCGGCTGGGACGCCAGCCGCACCGCACGCGCGTGGGCAGAGCTGATGCACCGCCTCGGCTACACCCGCTACGTCGCCCAAGGCGGCGACGTGGGTGCCCTCGTCACGGACCTGATGGGCCGCCAGGCGGTCGAGGGTTTGGTCGGCTACCACCTGAACCTGCTCACGGCGGTGCTCGCAATCGGCGATCAACTGCCCAAGGAATCCGAAAAGGAACGCGCAGCGGCCGAGGCGTTCGCAACGTTCAGGGCGGACGGCTTCGGCTACTTCCTCGAGATGGCAACGCGGCCACAGACGATCAGCTACGCCCTGCTGGATTCACCCGTCGCGCTGGCGGGCTGGTTGCTCGACCACGACACGGACAGCTACTACAAGATCTCCCGCGCGTTCGTCGACGGCGAGCCCGTGGGCAATCTCACCCGGGACACCATCGTCGACAACATCACGCTGTACTGGCTGACCGGCACCGCAGCGTCGGCGGCCCGGTCCTACTGGGAGGACGGACGAGCGCTGGCCGCAGCGCTTGCGAGCGGCCAGGCTCCTCCGGCGGTCTCGGTTCCGGTCGGCTTCACGACGTTCCCCGGCGAGATCTGGGCTACCCCGCGCAGCTGGGCTGAGGCGGTCTACCCCGACCTCGCCTACTTCAACGAGGTCGACCGGGGCGGCCACTTCGCCGCCTGGGAAGAACCGCAACTCTTTTCCGAGGAAGTACGCGCCACGTTCGCCCCCCTGCGATGACGCACCGGCCTCACGTCGAGAAGCGACAGGTCACCGGTCTGTTGGCGAGTGCGTACTCGCGTTGCGACTCGGTCCCGCCTCGCGTCCCATGGCGAGCGGCGTAGTTCCCAGCGTGCACCGAGACCGGCGCAGTCCCCGAGTCCCATCACCTCCACTGATCCGGGTGGCAGCGTCATCGCACGTGTGGCGATGAGCGGTCAGGCGGGCGCGCTGGCGTGGGCCGAGACGCAGGTCGCGGCCGCGCGCGACGATCCGGCGGCACGTCTCGCCTTGCTCGTGCGCACCTACCACGGGCCGACGGGCCACGCACCGCGACACCTGCCCTTCCGGCGGGCGGCGCTGTCGTTCATGCGCTGGCAGGCTCACCGCGGTGTGCTCGATCCGCTCGATGCCTCGCCCCCCGGCAGCGTGTGGTGGCGAGCGGTCAACGAGTGCCTGCTGCGGGACGGATGCGAAGCGGTCGCACTCGTCGGCACCCTGCCTGGAGCACCGTCGTCGCCGGCCGTGCGGCTCTGGCTGGAGTTCATCGCGAGACCGACGGCGAGCAACTGGTACCGATCTCACAACGCGAGCATCGTGAGCGCCTACCTGGAGCACCGGCGACTCGCCGAAGCCGAGAGCGCGCCGGAGCGGTTCTTCATGAACGTGGCACTCGCGCGTGTCCTCTACACGCACGCAGTCGTCGCGGCGCCGCGCCTGGCGCTGGGACGGCTCGGCCCGCTCGGCCGCGTGGTGGGTGATCCCCGGCTCGGGGCGGCGGGTGTGTTCCTGTCACTCCGCCGTGTGCTCCCGACCCGCTATCCGCTGGGGCTCGACGTCGAGAGGTACATCGCCGGCGAGCAGCGTCTTGGCCGGATGCTCGACTACGCGGTGATCGTCCCACGGCTGCAACCCCTGTACGAGTGGTCCGCCGGGGAGCTCGGCGAACCACAGCTGCTCGAGCTGGTCCGCGACGGCAACCCGATCTACGCCTGGCCCTATGCCGAGCGACACGTCTGGCGCTCTCCGCACATGCCGCTCGCGGGCCGGGTACTCGAACGCGCCACACGGGCTCCTTGACCGTCGCCCACCGGGATGTACGTCGGCGTGGCTCTCGACCGGGATCACTGCTCGTGGTCGAGGCCACCTCGGCGGGTTGTCTCCGGTGCTCGGCTCAACCCGGGCTGTAGCGTTGCGAGGCGACGAGAGGGGGTCGTGATGGAATCGACCCAGCAGTCCGCGACACCCGGCGAGACGGGGGTGGGGCCGCGAAGCAGCATGGCCTGGAAGGTCTTCATGCTGGGCGTCCCTCTGGTGTGGATCGTGGTGGCGTTGGTGCACCCACAGGGCAACGGTGACGTCTACGAGTATCTCGACGACAAGGTGGCCCTCTGGCTTGGCGTCCACTTCGCACAGCTCGTGCTGGCCCTCGGGCTGGCGCTGGTCTTCTGGGTGTTCCTCGCTGGTCGGGCCGGCGCCGCAGCCGCGGTCGCACGCCTGGCGCTTCCCGTATGGCTCGTGACCTTCTCGGCGTTCGACTCGGTGACAGGAATCGCGAGCGGTCTCGCGGTGCGCCACGCGAACGACCTCGACGGTCCAGAACAGGCAGGTGCTGCCAGCACGGCGGAGTACCTGGTGGACAACAGAGTCACCGCGGACTTCTCGCCGATCTGGTTCCTGCAGGCCGCCGCGTTCCTGACCGTGGTCATCGCCACGGCGCTCGTGCTGCGATCGGTGGGCGCCTCCCGCGGGCTCGTCGTCGCCATGCTCGGGGGCGCACTGCTCGTGTTCCACGCGGGTGCCATCGCCGCCATCGGTCTCCTGGCGATCGCAGCTGCCATCCTGCTCGCGTACCGCGAGGGGATGATCCGCAGCGACGTCGACCTGCTGCCAACGGGCTGACGCGGGGCGGCGGACACATCGCCCCACAACGACGGGCCGGGCCGATGTCCACCGGTACCGGCTCGGCCGCAGCGGCGCACGCCGCCGCCCGCCTGTGGCGGCGGTGCCACCACACACCGGCAGGCACGAGCACGAGCAGGCCGGCGGCGCCGAAGATGGCGACACCAGCGACGGTGAACAGGCCCGTCGCAGCGACGAACCCGAGGATCGGCCCGGCGCAGCACGTGACACAGGCGGCGACGCCGATCCCGACGGTGCCCACGCCGTCCTTGCCGGGGGCGCCGGCTCACGGCGCTACTCCGAACACCGATGCGAGCACGACGTGACCGTCGGGCGGGGCGGTGACCTCGAGCGCGATGCCGCGACCGTCGATCGTGACGGTGAAGCCGAAGAACGGGCAGCAGTCGTGCTCGATGGCGGCCAACCTGGTGATCTCGCCCAGCGGCGCCGGCTGCGTGAAGACCAGGCGCAGGCCGTCGGTGATCGCCTCACGGTGGTCGACGCCGGCGAGCAGGGCCTGCCACTCGCCGATGCGGGCCTGCATGTCACCCCCGGCCAGCGAGCAGGCGATCGGTGGAGAGGCCGCGGCGCCGCCGGCGGTCAGCATCACGGCGTCTGCCGACGCCCCCGTCCCGCACCCGCAGCCTCCGGCGTCCGCCGACTCGCCACCGGCACCGGTGTCGGCGTCGGCTTCGGCGTCGATCGTCGCCGTGCAGCCGCAGCTCTCGTCGCACGGTCCGTCCACGGGCCGTCCGGCCAGGCTCGCGGCTGTCGCCTGCAGCTGGGCGGCGAACGCGACCTGCTCAGCGATGTGGCGCTGGATCTCGGCGACCTTCGCGCTCACGACCGACCGCAGCCGGTGCTTCACCGGACCGCACTCGTCGGCGTCCCACGCCTCGACCAGCCCTGCGATCTCCTCGAGCGTGCAGCCGAGCTCCTTGGCTCGGGCGATGAGCCGGAGCCGCTCGACGGCTCGGTCGTCGTAGACCCGGTAGCCGGCGGGTGTCCGCTGCGGCGGGGGAAGCACGCCGGCGTTCTCGTAGAAGCGCAGCGTCGTCGGCGTGAAGCCGGTGAGGCGACCCACCTCGGCGATGCGGTAGCGCCGTTCCGGCGCCTCGATCGTGCTCATGCTGTCACCGTAAACCCTCCACCCGACTGGAAGGTCAAGGGAGACACTTGACAGCCGACCACTCTGCGTGCTTGATGGTCACGACAGGAAGCCGACGTGTCATCGGCGAGGGGGCAACATGGGCAATCGACTGATCATGCGCGCCGCGGGTGTCGCAATCGCTGCGCTCGTCGCGTTCGCCGCACCGGCTGGAGCGTTCGAGTGCTACAACGCGGTCCGCTCGGCGCAGGGCAACAGGTCTGCGGCACGATCCAACGCGCTGTTCTCGTTCCAGGAGATCCTGTCCGATCCCGAGATCGTCGGCCTGTGCCCGGACGGGGTCGAGTTCGTCCTCACCGGGCTCGAGGCCGAGGGCTTCCGCACCGACGTGCTGATCAACTTCCGGACGCTCATGGCGAGGGGCCTCGAGAGGACCCACCCGGAGAAGCTGCACGACGGGTCCGGGATCGACCACCTGTCCGACGAGTTCTTCGCGACGGTCGACCCGCTGATCGAGCAGGCGTTCGGGATGTGCCCGTAGCGTTCCCGGTCATCGCCGGGGGGCGCCCAGAGCCGTGAGCGCCGAGCGACCCTGCAGGCGCACGGTCGGCAGGGCGCCGCGCGCCTGGGGTGGCAGGTGCCGCAGGATCATCTCGACCTGGTCGCCGGTGCCGACCTCGTCCAGGAACCCCACGAGGAGGTGGGTGCCGCTGCGGGGGGCGGTCTCGACGGTGCGCCGCGAGAAGGCGGCCCACTGCTCGTCGGTGATGTGGTCGCGCAGCGCCGGGAGCAGCACGGGCTCTTCGTGCGAGAGGTGCTCGTGCACCAGGTCGCGGACGGCGACCGCGGCCGCCGTCGCCGCCTGCTCGCCGGCTCCGTCGATCGCCACCTCACCGAGCTCGTCGAGCGCGGCGTCGAGGCGAACGTGCTCGCGGCTCAGCCCCTCCAGCGCCTCGGCCAGCTCCGGTGCGGCCGACGTCAGCAGCGGCCACAGCACGTCGTCCTCGCTGCGGTGATGGTGCTCGAGCGACACCACGACGAAGTCGCGCAGCTCGACGGCGGCGTACGCCGGCACGGCGTCCCCGCCGACGACGGCCGCGAGCAGCGACGTCGCCCGTCGTTGGCCCTCGTGCACCAGCCGCGTCTCGACGACGGCGGGAGGATCGAGTCGGTCCGATGTCATGCGGTGACCTCCTGGGCAGGATGACGATGCCGGCTGAGTGCCGTCTCGTCACTGTCCCGGGGCCGCGCCGCCGGTCCAATCCCTCGATTGCGGGTTGCACCATGCCGCGCGCTCGGCGCGCGGGCCGGGTCACCGACGATGCTCAGCCTGCCGTCACTCGACCGTCGACGCGGTGACCTCGGGGGCGCCGGCGCCGAGGAAGAAGATGCCGGGATGCCCCGGCGTCTCGAACCCGTCGCTGGGGTTGCGGCGCAGCGTGGACGACTCGACGTGCAGCGTGCCGCTGCGGTCGTTGCTGACGAAGAACACGGCACCCCCGCCCTCGTTGGCGTGGTTGTCCTCGATGCGGGTGCCGGCGATGCGCACCGTGAAGCGGTTGCCGTCGGCGTACACGGCGCCGCCGCTGCCGCCGCCGGGGGTGCCACCTCTGGCCGGGTTGGCCCCGTGGCCGACCGCGGAGTTGTGGCTGAGCACGCTGTTGAGCACCTCCCACGACACGCCGATGCTGCTGAGCGCACCACCGTTGGCGCACGCCCCGCCGTCGCCGGGCGCGCCGCCGAAGGTGCTGTCCACGACGTAGACCGGCAGGTCCTGCGACTGGTCGAGCGCCCGGATGGCCGCCCCGCCCAGGTCGGGCCCGGTCTCGTCGCACCGGTTGCGGACGAAGCGCGAGCTCACCACCTTGAGCCGGCCGCCGCGGACGAAGATGGCACCGCCCCCGCCGCCCTCGGCCGTCTCGCCGGTGGCGTCGCCGTCGGCGAACGTCAGGTTCTGGACGGTCAGGCGGGGATGGTCCTGGTCCTGGCAGTGCGACGTGGTCCACACCTGCGCCTCGTCACAGGTGTTCATGTAGAGGATCCGTCGCCGGCCGCCGCCGCTGAGGGTCACCCTGCCGCCGCCGTCGAGCACGATCTCGGGCGCGGCGTCGTTGCGGACCTTGGCGGTGGCCTCCAGCGTGATGGTGATCGGCTCGGGGCCACAGTCGAACGTGATGATCCCGCCCGCGGCGACCGCGTCGACCACCGCGGCCGACGTGCAGCTCGCCGGTGTGCCGTCACCGATCAGCCGGTCGGGGCGGGAGGAGTCGACCGCCTGCGCCTCCGGCGGCACTGCCGCCCGACCGTCGGGGTTGCCGGGCGGTGGCAGACCGGATGGTGGGGCGGTGGGCGGCTCGGTGGCGGGCGCCCCCTTGGGCTCGGCGCCGGCCTCGCCGCCGTCGTTCGCGTCGCCGGCGGCGTTGGCCGGCGTCCGGTCGCCACCGGGCTCGAGGCGCACCTCGTCGCCGCCGGTCGAGCAGGCGGCCGCGGCCAGCACCCCGGCCGCGGCCAGGCGCACGCATGCCCCCCAGCGGTGTCGCACGGGCCCGACGCTAGCGGGGCGGCCCCGGCGGGCCGCGCCGCCCGCCCGGCCGGCGGTGGGTCAGGGCTTGCGGCCCACCGCGCAGCAGTACATGCGCGCCCACTGACGCTGGGGTGCGGGCGTGCCGTCCGGCAGCCAGCTCTCCATCGAGCCGACGCCGGCGCGGCCGCCCGCGTCGGTGAGCTCGAGCCCCGAGAGGAAGGCGGCCACCTCGTCGTGGCTGCGCATGACGAACACGTAACCGGCGTCGTCGCCCGGCGCCTCGGTGAGCGCCCGCATCTTCTCGGGCTCCCTGTCGGCCGTGAGGTGGGAGACGACCAGGTAGCTGCCGGACGGCAGCGCCGCCACGAGCCGGGCGACGGTGGCGTGCGGGTCGTCGGCGTCGGCGAAGAAGTGGAGGAACGACACGAGCATCAGCGCCACCGGCTGGGTGAGGTCGAGCGTGTGCCGGGCCTGATCGAGGATGCGCTCGGGATCGCGGAAGTCGCCCAGCACGAAGTCGGCCACTCCCTCGGGCGCCGAGCGGAGCAGCTTGTGGGCGTGGGCCAGCACGACGGGGTCGTAGTCGACGTAGACGATGCGGCAGCCGGGCGACGCCGCCTGCGCGACCTCGTGGACGTTGTCCCGGGTGGGGATGCCCGAGCCGATGTCGAGGAACTGGCGCACGCCGGCCTCGCCCACCAGGTAGCGCACCACCTCGCGCAGGAAGATGCGGTTGGCCCGCACGGCCGCCCGGGCGTTGTCGATGCCGCCGACCGCCTCGCCCTGCCGGGCGGCGACCATGCGGTCGATGTCGAAGTTGTCGGTGCCGCCGAGCAGGTAGTCGTAGACTCGGGCCTCGCTGGCGACGGAGGTGTCGATCTCGACGGGCTGGCGCGGGGTGGCCATGGCGATGCGGGCGGGCACGCGCGCTGCCTCCGTGGTCGGTGGTGCGGGTGGGGTGGACTGGTCGTCGTTCATCGGGCCGGGTCCGGGGAGGGGGAGTGGTGGTGCGGTGACGCACGGTGACACCTGTGACGAGCGACACGATAGTTCACCGCGAGTCGTCGCTGCCCCGAGACCCTCCGTGC
The DNA here is from genome assembly GCA_035708905.1 of Acidimicrobiales bacterium. Taxonomy (GTDB): domain Bacteria; phylum Actinomycetota; class Acidimicrobiia; order Acidimicrobiales; family VFJN01; genus ZC4RG19. The sequence continues at coordinate 7,652 of DASTFE010000123.1, forward strand.
CACGAGCCGCCCGGGATGACCAAGGTCCCGGAGGGCGGGCCCTGGCCGGGACCTCCGGCCCTGGGAGCCTCGCAGGCGGCGGCGTACCGTGCGGTCGGATGGGTCGCCCAACGGAATGAAGGCGAGAAGGAAGGCGAGATGGTCCTCAAGCTGACCGAGAGCTCACCGCCGGGCGCGCCACCGCAGTCGTTCACCTGGAGCGGCCGCCGCCTGGTCTACGAGGTCTACGGCGACGGCGATCGGCTGGTCGTGCTCATCCACGGCCTGCTGATGGACGCCCGGCTCTACCGCGACCTGGCTCGGGTGCTGGCCGGCCGGGGCTACCGGGTCGTGCTGGTCGACCTGTTGGGGCACGGTCGCAGCGACAAGCCCGCCCACGCCGCCGAGTACCGGATGGACGTGTACGCCAGCCAGGTCATCGCCCTGCTCGACCACCTCGGCGCCGACCGGGCCGTGCTGGGCGGGATGTCGCTCGGTGCCAACGTCACGCTGCAGCTCGCCGCCCATCACCCCGAGCGCGTCCAGGGGATGCTGCTGGAGATGCCGGTGCTCGAGCGGGCCGTGCCCGCCGCAGCGCTCACGTTCGTGCCGGCGCTGCTCGTCGTCCACTACGCACGGCCGCTCGCACGGGCGGTGCGCTGGGTGGCGAGCCGGGTGGCGACCGGCCACGACGTCCTCGACGGCGCGCTGTCGCCGCTGTGCTCGCCGCCCGAGGTGACGACGGCGGTGCTGCACGGCATCCTGGTCGGTCCCACGGTGCCGACGGTCGAGGAACGCCGCCGCATCACCGCGCCCGCGCTCGTCGTCGGCCACCGGGCCGACGTCATCCACCCGTTCAGCGACGCGGAGGCGCTCGTGCGCCAGCTGGCCAACGGGCGTTTGGTGCGCGCCAGCAACATCGCCGAGCTGCGCATGCAGCCGCGCCGGCTGCTCGCGGAGATCGACAGCTTCCTCGCGGACGTGTGGGGCGGCGAGCTGGCCCCCGTCGTCGTCGCCGACACCGGCTGAGCGGCCGACCGCGCCGCTCGACACGTTGAGGAGTGGCGGCGCCACGCTGCGAATCCGGATGGGTCCGTGGCGTCGGCCGGCTCGGCCTCTATGCTGTGAGGGCCTGGCAATCCCGCATGCGGAGCGGTCGAGCAGCCTGGTCCGGGCTGCTTCGAGGATGCCAGGGCTGGACGCGACATCTCCCGGGTCAGGTAGACGAGGGGCGCGGCGCGAGGGCGTCGATACACGTATGGATGAGGCCACCCGAGCCATGGAGGCCGCTGCGTGGGCGGCGGTCGATGGAGTAGCGACACCCGAGCAGCTCACGCTGCTCGAGTCCGACGCGCCGGGCTGGCGGCGGGCCCTCGAGCGCCTGCTCGACCAGGTGGAAGAGCACCTCGACAGCGTGCGCGTGCTCGACGCCCCCGAGCGCGACCAGGTGGTGATCGACCTCGAGTCCGAGCTCGACCGGCTCGAGCTGGCGTACGACCGGCTCACCGGCGCCTCCGCGCCGTCCGACGCCGTGCTGGTCGCCCCCGACCCCACCGGCGAGGTGCGGCTCCAGGCCTCGTGGTCGGCCAACGAGGTCGTCGTGTGGGCGGCCGGGCCCGACACCCGCCCCGCCGACCACGACGAGCTGTCCGACCGGCTCGAGGGCATCGGCGGCCCGGCGGTGGGCTGGAACCAGCACCGCGGCGTGCCGCTGCCCACGGGCGATCGGGCGGCCGCCCTGTCGATCCCGGTGTCCGACGCCCTCGGGTGGCTGGTCGCCGTCGGCGGCGGGCTCGGTGGCGACGGGGTCGGGTCCAGCGTCACCTGGCTGGGCCGCGTGGCGGTGGCGGCGGTGCGGATGGTGGCCCGCGGCGCGATCGTGCCGGCCCTGCGCACCAGCCGGCGGTCCGACGGCCGCACGCTCGACCTCCACGTCCGCTGGATCCCCGCCGACATCGACTACGGCGACGTGGCCGAGCTGGCCGCCGCCATGCCCGGCCCGGTCGTCGCCATGTCCCGGTCCGACGCCAAGTCGGTCGTGCTCGAGGTGGTGCGGGCCGTCGTCGACGCCATCGCCTCCGACGCCGCCGCCCGGGTCGACCTGCCGGCACCGCCCCCGGTCGTGCGCACCGCCGGCGACGTGGCCGAAGCCGTCGTCACCCGGCTCGACGGGTCGGCCTTCGTGGCGCCGATCGCCGCCGGGCTCGAGGTCTCCAAGCGGCTCGACCGCTGGGTGAAGCCGGTGACCGGCGCGGGGCGCTCGCCCCTGGTCGTGCAGCTCGACCCGCCCGACTCGAGCGGTGCCTGGTTCCTGTCGGTGCTGGGGCGCGGCGCCGAGGGCGGGCTCATGCCCATCGAGCAGGCCCTCACCGACAGCCGCTCGACCAAGCCGTTGGCCGACGACCTGGTCCGGCTCGAGCGGCTGTACCCGGCCCTGCTGCGGGCGGGCGGCCAGCGGCGCGGTCAGGTCTACCTCAAGCAGGACGAGGCGTGGGAGCTGATGACCAGCACCGGCGCCTCCCTCGAGGCCGCCGGGTTCGACGTGCGGGTGCCGGCCCTGTCGCGGCGCCGGCCCTCGCCCGCCCTGCGGCTGTTCACCGAGCCGGCGGGCGACACGGCCGTCGGCGCCCACCAGCTCACCGCCGTGCGCTGGTCGGCGGTGTTCGACGACGTCGAGCTGACCGCCGCCGACATCGCCCGCCTGGCCAGCGAGGCCCGGCCGCTCGTGCGGTCGCGGGGCCGCTGGGTCGAGCTCGACCGGGCCGACCTCAAGGAGGCGGCGGCCGCCCTGGCCGAGCGGGCCACCACGACCCGGATGACCGGCGCCGAGGTGCTGCGCCACGCGGTCGGGCTCGAGGCCTCGCCCCTGGCCGGGGGCCTCACCGTCGAGGGCGCCGGCTGGGCGACCGACCTGCTCGGCCGGGCCCGCGACGTGCCCACCGAGCCGGTCACCAGCCCCGAGGGCTTCTCCGGCCACCTCCGCAGCTACCAGGCCGAGGCGCTGGCCTGGCTCGGGTTCCTCGACGCCGTCGAGCTGGGCGGCATCCTCGCCCTCGACATGGGCCTGGGCAAGACGCCCACCGTGCTCGCCCACGTGGCCCGCACGGCCGGCGAGGGCGCCGCCCTGGTGATCGCGCCGCCGGCCGTCGTGGGCAACTGGGCCGCCGAGGCGGCCCGCTTCACCCCCGACCTGGACGTGGTGATCCACCACGGGGCCACCCGGGCCTCGGCCGACGAGCTCGAGCACGAGGTCGCCGGCGCCGACCTGGTCATCACCACCTACGGCACCGCAGTGCGCGACATCGAGGCGCTCGCCCAGCACCCGTGGGACCGGGTGGTGCTCGACGAGGCGCAGGCGATCAAGAACCCGGCCAACGAGACCTCGCAGCAGCTGCGCCGCATCCCGGCCCGCATGCGGCTGGCGCTCACGGGCACGCCGATCGAGAACGGCCTGGGCGACCTGTGGTCACTGCTCGACTTCGTCAACCCCGGGCTGGTCGGCGCCCGACCCACCTTCGTCGCCCAGCTCTCGGGCGAGGGCGAGGCGGCGCTGCGGGCCCTGAACGGCCTGCTGGTGTTCCGGCGCACCAAGTCCGAGCCCGAGGTCGCGGCCGAGCTGCCCGACCGCATCGACGAGCTCGACCACTGCAGCATGACCAGCGAGCAGATCGGCCTCTACCAGGCCGTGCTCGACCGGCTGGTCGCCGGCACCAGCGACGAGACGGGCGAGCCCCGGCAGGGGGCGATCCTCGCCGCCATCACCGCCCTCAAGCAGATCTGCAACCACCCGGCCGCCTACCAGGACGACGGTCGCCCGCTCGCCGGGCGCTCGGGCAAGCTCACCCGCCTCGAGGAGATCGTCGAGGCCGTGTTCGAGGCCAACGAGCGGATCCTGGTGTTCACCCACTTCGCCGAGTGGGGCAAGCGGCTCGCCGACCACCTCACCGAGGTCACCGGCGTGCCCATCGCCTGCTACCACGGCGGCCTCCCCCGGGGCGCCCGCGACCGGCTGATCTCCGAGTTCCAGCACGGCGAGGGGCCCGGCGCCCTGGTGCTGTCGCTCAAGGCGGGGGGCACCGGGCTCAACCTCACGGCCGCGAGCCACGTGGTGCTGTACGACCGGTGGTGGAACCCGGCCGTCGAGGACCAGGCCCGCGACCGGGCGTGGCGCATCGGCCAGACCCGCACCGTCGTGTCGCACCGGCTGGTGTGCCCCGGCACGGTCGACGAGCGGGTGGAAGAGGTGGTGGCCGGCAAGCGGCACATCGCCGACCTGGTGCTGCCCAAGTCGAGCTCGCTGGCCGACCTCGACGCCGACCAGCTGCGGGTGGCGCTCGGCATCCGGCCCGACGCGCTGCTCACCGAGGAGGCATCGTGAGCGCCCAGAACGGCCAGAAGGGCAAGGGCCAGCCGTCGCGGCGCCGCCGGCGCGGCGCCAAGGCCAAGCCCAAGCCGGTCGACCTGTGGCGGCCGGTGCCGCCGCTGCCCGAGGTCGAGCCGATCGTCCCGGCGACCGACCCCACCGCCCTGCTGCGGTCGCTGGGCGACCCGCCGCCGCCCATGCCCGGTGCGGCCGAGATCGCGATGGCCCAGGTCATCGACCGGGCGGCCGGGCTGGCCACCGCGCTGGCGGCCGCCGGCGGGCTGCTCGCCGAGGAGAGTGCGGCCGACGACGAGGACGCGGCAGCGGGCTAGTGGGGCGGATCTGGCCGGCGGTTACCGGCGCCGTGTTGCGCGCCGCCCCACTGATGCGCGGCGCCGAACGGCCGGGCCGTCACAGCTTGTAGCCGATCGTGCGCAGCAGCTGCCGGCGCTCGGCGACGTCGGCCTCGCTCTCGACGCCTGCGGGCGGGCGCCCGTCGATGACGCCGACGATGCCCCGGCCCAGGTCCGACTCGGCGACGACGATCTCGACCGGGTTGGCGGTGGCGCAGAAGATGCCGCACACCTCGGGCACCTGCTGCAGCTGGTTGAGCACGTTGACCGGGTAGCCCTCGCGCAGGAACACGACGAACGAGTGGCCGGCGGCGATGGCCAGGGCGTTGGTCGTGGCGAGCTCGACCAGGGCCTCGTCGTTGCCCGACCGGCGCACCAGGCAGGGGCCCGACGCCTCGCAGAAGGCGATGCCGAAGCGCAGGGCGGCGCTGACCCCGGCCAGGGCCTCGTGGATGTCGTCGACGGTCTTGATGAAGTGGGCCTGGCCGATGATCACGTTCATGTCGTCGGGCTTGTCGACGGGGACGACGTGGAGCTCCACCGTGGCCTCCTTCGCGTGCCGGGCGCTGTGGTGCCGACGCTACGGCACGGCGCGGGGGCGGTGGGCGCCCAGGTCGGCGACCAGCCGCCCGTCCCGCTCGTCGACCTCGGTGCCGAAGGCGGCGCACGCGGTGCGGAAGCGGTCGCGCACCCAGGCCGCCTCGCGTCCCCGCGCCAGCCGGGTGCGGCAGAAGTCGAGAGCCAGCGGCACGGCCTCGAGGGTGACCGGTCGCCGCCCGTCGAACGTGACGATCCACAGCAGCCCCAGGTCGTTGCGCAGCTCCGGGTGCACTGCGTAGTCGTCGATGAAGTCGCCCAGGTCGTAGAGGACGCCGTCCTCGACCCCGTGGAACACGTGCGCCGAGTGCCCGGCGACCAGCGTGGCGCCGGCCGCCCGCAGGGCGGGCGCCGCAGCCCGGACGTGGCCCACCGGCTCGGCCACCATGTTCGGCCCCCAGTGGGGCGAGGCGACCACCACGTCCGTGTCGAGCCCGGCGATCGCGGCCGGGACCCAGCCGGGTAGCCCGCGCCGGAGGTCGGCGTAGGCGACGCCCGGCCGGTCGGGCCCGGCCGCGTAGTCGGCCGGATGGTCGGTCAGCGCCACGACGCCGACCGTCACGTCGCCGGCGCGGCGCACGGCGGGTGCCCGGGCGGCGGCCGCGTCGGGCCCTGCGCCGGCCGTGGCGATCCCGACGTCCCCGAGGTGGCGGACGGTGTCGAGCAACGCCTCGCTGCCGTAGTCGAGGGCGTGGTTGTTGGCCAGGGTGGCGCACCCCACGCCGAGCCGGCGCAGCACCTCGGCGGCGACCGGAGGCGCCCGGAAGAAGAAGGGCTTGCCGGGATCGGGCCAGCGCTCGCCCCGGTCCGAGATCGCGCACTCGAGGTTGACCACGAAGAGGTCGGCCTCGGTGACCACCGCCTGCACCTCGTTGGCGAAGAGCTGCGCGTGCGGCGCCGCCGCCAGGAGGCGGCCGACCTCGCGGCCCAGCATGGTGTCGCCGGCGAGCGCCAGCCTCATCGCCCGGCCGGTGGGCGCACCGACGCGAGGTGCTCGACGAACCAGTCGCGCGCGAGGGCGGCCGCCTGTTGCAGGGTGCCGGGCTCCTCGAACAGGTGGGTGGCACCCGGCACCACCGCCAGCCTGGTCTCGCAGCGCATCTGGGCCTGGGCTCGCCGGTTGAGGTCGAGGACGACCTCGTCGTGCCCACCGACGACGAGCAGGGTGGGCGCGGCCACGTCGGCCAGCCGTGCGCCGGCGAGGTCGGGCCGGCCACCGCGCGACACCACGGCGGCCACCTCGGGCCCCAGGTCGGCGGCGGCCCACAGGGCGGCGGCGGCGCCGGTGCTCGCACCGAAGTAGCCCACGGGCAGGTCGCGCGCCTCGGGGCGCTCGCGCAGCCACCGGGTCGCGTCCGTCAGGCGGCGGGCGAGCAGGTCGATGTCGAACACGTTGGCCCGGTCGACCTCTTCGGCGACGCTGAGCAGGTCGAACAGCAGAGTGCCCATGCCGGCCTCGCCGCGCACGCCGGCGACGTACTGGTTGCGGGGGCTGTGGCGGCTGCTACCGCTGCCGTGGGCGAACACGACGATCCCGGTCGCCCCCCCGGGGATCGTCAGCCGGCCGGCCAGGCGCACGGGTCCGGCCGGGAGCTCGACCTCGGCGTCGACCCCGGGCGGATCGCCGCCCCCGCCCGCCGGGTAGACGAATCCCGGCGCGCCGGTGCTGCCACTGCCGGCCGTGACGCCGGCCCGGCGCTCGAGGAGGTCGACCACCTCGCCGTCGCTCGTCTGGGTGAAGTCGCCGTACCACTGGCCGATCGCCCAGAACTGCTCGGGTGTCTCGAGGCACACCAGGTCGTCGGCGTCGTCGCCCAGCCTGTCGGTCCAGCCCGGCGGCGCCACGGGGACGGCCAGCACGACCCGCGCCGCGCCGTGGGCGCGGGCGACCTGGCACGCCGCCCTGGCGGTCGACCCCGTGGCGATGCCGTCGTCGACGACGATCGCGGTGCGGCCCTCGAGGGGCACCCGGGGCCGGTCGCCCCGGAAGCGGCGGGCGCGCCGCTCGAGCTCGGCCCGCTCCCGCCGCTCGACGGCGGCGATCTCGTCGTCGGTGACCCGGGCGGCCCGCACCACCTCGGGGTTGACGATGCGCACCCCGTCCTCGCCGATGGCGCCCATGCCCAGCTCGGGCTGGAACGGCACGCCGAGCTTGCGCACGACGATCACGTCGAGCGGGGCGTCCAGCGCCTCGGCCACCTGGTAGGCGACGGGCACCCCGCCACGGGGCAGGGCGAGCACGACCGGGTCGGCGTCCCGGAGGTGCCCGAGGCGCTCGGCCAGCCGGCGCCCGGCGTCGATGCGGTCAGCGAACAGCACGGCTCACCTCCTGGTGACACCCTTACCCTGCGCCGCCCGGCGCCGATGCGCCAGGGGCGATCGGCACGGAGATGTCGCCGGCGCGAGCCCGTGTCAGACGTCGACGGTGGCCCGGCACCACCAGCGGCCCCGCCCGTCGGGGCCGAAGAGCAGGCCCTCGAACGAGACGCCCTTGGCGGCCGACCCCGTGACCCGCACGGCGCCCACCGGCACCTGCACGAGCTCGCCGGCGAGCGTGTCGCCGCGCTGCTCGACGTGCGCCGCCCGGGGCACCAGCCCGTCGGCGTCGAGGGCGGTGAGCACCTCGTCGAGCAGTGCGACGAGCAGGCGCTCGGGCGAGCCGGGACCCACCGCGAACCGGTGGGGTATCCCCGCGGGGGCGCCGCTCACGTCGGCGAAGACCGCCACCAGGGCGGCCACGGCCTCCTCGTAGCAGGCTGCCGCCGTGGGCCCCCACGCCTCGATGCGCACGTCGGCGGTGTGCGGCCGCGTCCGGTGGCCCCGTCGCCCCTCGCTCATCACCCCACAGTTGCACCTCGCGGAGCCGGGCGGGTGAGCTGCGCGCGTGGCGGCCGAGCCGTGGCGAGCGGCCGATCGGCCCTACCGCCGGCGCCGGGCCGGCAGCATGATGGAGGCACCGACCCGTCGCGGAGGCCGTCGCATGTCCGTGGGTGCCCGGTCGTGGGCACAGCCGATCTCGCTCGTGCAGGAGGGCCCGGTCCGGTGGCGCATCGACCGGGTGGGTGAGATGCGGGTGCCGGGCGTCGTGTTCGCGTCGCGGGCGCTGCTGCCGGAGATGGCGTCGGACCAGTCGCTGCGGCAGGTGGCGAACGTGGCCACGCTGCCCGGTGTCGTCGAGGCGTCGTACGCGATGCCGGACGTCCACTGGGGGTACGGGTTCCCGATCGGCGGGGTGGCGGCCACCGACGTCGACCGCGGCGGCGTCGTGTCGCCGGGCGGCGTGGGCTTCGACATCTCCTGCGGGGTGCGCCTGCTGGTCTCGTCCCTGCAGGCCGACGAGCTGGCCCCGCGGCTGCCGGCCGTGATGGACGAGCTCGACCGTCGCATCCCCCGTGGCATGGGACCGGGCGGCGTGTGGCACCTGCGCGACGAGGACGAGCTCGCCGCCGTGCTGCGCCGCGGGTCGCGCTACGCCGTCGAGCAGAGCCACGGCGTCGAGCGTGACCTGACCCGCTGCGAGGACAGGGGCTCGGTGGGCGAGGCCGCGCCGGCAGCGGTGAGCGAGCGGGCGCGCCGCCGGGGCCTGGCCCAGGTGGGCAGCCTGGGGTCGGGGAACCACTTCCTCGAGGTGCAGGTGGTCGACCGCGTGCTCGACGAGGCGACGGCTGCGGCGTTCGACCTGGTCGAGGGCGGCGTCTGCGTGATGATCCACTGCGGCTCGCGGGGGCTCGGCCACCAGATCTGCTCGGATCACGTCGCGACCATGCTCGATGCCATGGACCGCCACGGGATCTCGGTGCCCGATCCCCAGCTCGCCTGCGCGCCGGTGCGGTCGCCCGAGGGCGAGGCGTACCTCGGGGCGATGGCGGCGGCGGCCAACTACGGGCGGGCCAACCGCCAGCTCCTCACCGAAGCCACCCGTGCCGCGTTCGCGTCGGCGGGCGCCGGCCGGCTCGACCTGCTCTACGACGTGTCCCACAACCTGGCCAAGCTCGAGCGCCACCCCGTCGCCGGCAGTGAGCGCCTGCTGTGCGTGCACCGCAAGGGCGCCACACGGGCGCTGCCGCCCGGGCATCCCGACCTGCCGCCCGATCTGGCGCCGTGGGGCCAGCCCGTGCTGGTGCCGGGGTCGATGGGCACGGCCTCGCACGTGCTGGCCGGGGTGGCCGGCGGCGGGGCGTTCCACTCGGCCTGCCACGGCGCCGGCCGGGCGATGAGCCGCCACGCGGCCACCCGCAGGATCCGCGGTCGCGCGCTGCGGGCGCAGCTCGCAGCCCAGGGCATCGCCGTGCGGGCCCGGTCCGATCGCGGTCTCGCCGAGGAGGCCCCGTTCTCGTACAAGGACGTCGACGAGGTCGTGGCCGTCTGCGAGCAGGCCGGTCTCGCCCGCCGCGTCGCGCGGCTGCGGCCGCTCGGCGTCGTCAAGGGCTGATGCCGCAGGCCGTGCGCTTGACCGTCGTTCAGGCCTCGACTACTACTTACTGACGCGTCAGCAGATACTTGTCGGCGCTGCCCGACGGGCGGGGACGGGCACGACCTAGGAGGGGGACCATCCACATGAAACGCAGCATCTCTGCGCGGGTCGGGGGGAGCCTGGCCGTCGCGGCCATGGCGCTCACCAGCCTGGTCGCCGGCTCGTCGGTGGCCGACGCCCAGTCCAACCCGTACCAGCGGGGCCCGAACCCCACGTCGTCGTCGGTGCTCGCGTCGAGCGGGCCGTTCAGCATCTCGTCGACGTCTGTGTCGTCGTTCAGCGCCGGCTCGGGCTTCGGCGGCGGCACCATCTACTACCCGAACAGCACCAGCGAGGGCACCTACGGCGCCGTGGTCATCGCGCCCGGCTACACCGCCAGCTCGACCAGCTACCTCTCGCTGGCCCGGCGGGTGGCGTCGCACGGCTTCGTGGCCTTCGCCATCGACACCAACAGCCGGTTCGACTTCCCTCCCAGCCGGGGTCGCCAGATCCTGGCCGCCCTCGACTACCTGACCCAGCGCAGCTCGAGCACCGTGCGCAGCCGCATCGACGCGTCGCGGCTCGCCGCCTCGGGCCACTCGATGGGCGGCGGCGGCACGCTCGAGGCCGCGAACACGCGGTCGTCGCTGCAGGCGGCCGTGCCACTGCAGCCGTGGCACAGCGACAAGACCTGGCCGGGCATCCAGGTGCCGACGATGATCATCGGCGCCGAGAACGACACCATCGCCTCGGTCTCGTCGCACTCGATCCCGTTCTACAACAGCATCCCGGCGAGCTCCGAGAAGGCGTACGCCGAGCTGAACAACGAGGGTCACTTCGCCGGCACCAGCAACCCCGACTGGCAGGGCCGGTCGATGGTGGTGTGGCTCAAGCGCTACGTCGACAACGACACCCGCTACGAGCCGTTCATGTGCCCGGCGCCGTCCAGCACCGCGCTGTCCGACTACCGGCACACCTGCCCGGGCTGACCCGGCAGCGCTCCTGAGCGCCCCGACCGGCTCCGGCCGATGACGCGGGTCGTGGCGGCCCCACCAGGTCGCCACGACCCGCCACGCGCCCTGCGGCGGCCGCCGGGTCAGGCGCTCTCGAGCGCGGGCTCGGGGTCGGCGTCGATCACCCGGACCACCGTGGGTTCGTACTCAGGCTCGGGGAGGCCCGCGCCGCCCTCGATGTCGACGTCCGGCAGCAGCCGGTCGAGCCACCCGGGCAGCCACCAGTTGCGCTCACCCAGCAGCTTCATCGTGGCCGGCACAAGCACGATCCGCACGATGGTGGCGTCGAGCAGCACCGCGGTGGCCAAGCCGACGCCGAACATCTTGACGATCGGATCGTCGCCGAGGACGAAGGCGCCGAACACGCTGATCATGATGAGGGCCGCCGACGTGATGACCCGGGCCGTGGCCGAGATGCCCTCGACGACGGCGGCGTCGTTGTCGCCCCGGTGAAGGTACTCCTCGCGGACCCGTGACAGCAGGAACACCTCGTAGTCCATGGACAGGCCGAACAGCACCGCGAACAGGATCATGGGCATGAACGAGACGACCGGCACCGTGGTCTCGACGCCGAAGAGCCCCTTGAGCCAGCCCCACTGGAACACGGCGACGATGACCCCGTAGGCGGCGCCGATCGACAGCAGGTTCATCGCCGCCGCCTTCAGGGGCACGGCGATCGACCGGAAGACCAGCGTCAGCAGCACGACCGACAGCCCGATGACGGCACCGACGAACCACGGCAGGCGGCTGGTCACTTTGTCGGACATGTCGATGAACGTCGCGGTCTGCCCGCCGACGTACACCTCGGCGCCCGGGACGTCGGCCAGCGCCGGTGGGATGACGTCGTCGCGCAGCCGGTGGACCAGGTCGGTGGTCCGCTCGTCCTGCGGCGCGGTGGTCGGGATCACCCGCAGCACCGCGGCGGAGCCGTCGTCGTTGGGCTGTGCGGGGCCCACCGCCGCCACCCCGGGGTCGTCGGCCACGGCCGCCGCCAGCGGCTCGAGCCCGTCGACCGTGGCACCGGCGGCCCCGTCGAGGCGGGCCGAGAGCACGAGCGGGCCGTTGAACCCGGGGCCGAAGCCCTCGGCCAGCAGGTCGTAGGCTCGCCTGGTCGTCATCGACGTGGGGCTGACACCGTTGTCGGTCATGCCGAGGCGCATGGCGGCGACCGGGGCGGCGAGCAGGCCGAGTGCCAGCGCCCCGGCCGTCAGGTAGCGCCACGGGTGGGCGGCCACCTGGCGGCCCCAGCGGTGCCAGAGCGACTCGTGCCCGGGCGTGCCGGCGCCGGCCCGCATGCCGGGCAGGCGGATGGCGTCGATGCGCCGGCCGGCGAAGCCGAGCAGCGCGGGCAGCAGCGTCAGCGCCAGCGCAACCATCACGGCCACGGCGAGGCCGGCCATGAGGCCCATGACCGTGACTGCGGGGATGCCGGCGATGGCCAGGCCGCAGATGGCGATCACCACGGTCACGCCGGCGAACAGCACGGCCGAGCCCGCGGTGGCGACCGCCCGCCCGGCGGCCTCGTCGACGGTCATGCCGGCGCGGAGGTGCTCGCGGTGCCGGGTGACGATGAACAGCGCGTAGTCGATGCCCACGCCCAGGCCGATCATGGCGGCCAGCACGGGCGCCACCGAGATCACGTCCGTCGCCGCAGCCACCAACCCGATGAGGCTCATGCTGGTGGCCAGCCCGACCAGCGCCAGCCCGATGGGCAGGCCCATGGCGATCACCGAGCCGAACGCGACCAGCAGCACCACCACGGCCACGGCGACGCCGATGACCTCCTGCCCGCTCGGCTCCTCGTTGGCGGCTTCGGTGGGCAGGTCGCCGCCCAGCTCCATGCGCACGGCGCCGCTGGCGTTCGTCGCCGCCTGCGTCGCCTCGAGCCGGGCGTGGGCCGCATCGCGGATCTCCTCCGACGGCCGGTCGTACTGGACGTCGACGTAGCCGATGGTGCCGTCCGGCGAGCGCTGCAGGTCGCCCACGGCGCCCACGTCCGGGTGCTCGGCCACCTCGGCGAGCGCGGCGTCGACGGCGGCCGCGGCGCCGGGATCGGCCAGCGTGCCGACCTCGGCGGCGAAGACGACCTGGGCGGATGTGCCGGCGGCGGCCGGGAAGTCGTCGGTGAGCACGTCGAGCGCCTGCTGCGACTCGACGCCCGGGATGTCGAACGCGTCGGAGGTCTCGCCGCCGGCCACCTGGGCGAGGGCGATGACCGTGGCGGCCAGGAGGGCCCAGAGGCCGAGGACGAGCCGGCGGCGGCGCACGCACGCCCGGCCGAGTCGGTAGAGGCGGAGTGTCATGGCGTACACGTTCTGACAGTTGACTGCCAGTTGTCAATACCCTGCCAAAGAGCTGTGCCATGCCAACTGATCTTCAACTGTCAAGCTCTATCAGGGTGACAGATGGCACCAGGGGGCATACTTGAGCCATGAGGAAGGCTGTCGAGGCCGCGCAGGGCCTGCGCGAGCGCAAGAAGGCCCGCACCCGCGAGGCCATCATCGAGGCCGCTCTCGACCTGTTCGAGCGCAAGGGGTACGACGCCACCACCGTCGAGGACATCGCCGCGGCCGCGGAGGTGTCGCCCCGCACGTTCTTCCGCTACTTCGAGTCGAAGCTCGACCTGATCATGGCCCGCAGCGGCGAGAAGCACGCCGGCCTGGGCCTGCTGCTCGCCGACCGCCCGGCCGGCGAGGGGCTGGTCGAGGCCGTGCGGGAGGCGATGCGCGCCGAGCTGGCCGCGCAGCTCGACGACCCGCTGGTGCGGCGCGAGTTCCAGGTCATGCTCACCACGCCGAGCCTGCGGAACCTGGCCCGCGAGCACTTCTACGAGGAGGAGGCCGAGATGGTGCCCGCCGTCGCCGACCGGCTCGGCCGCCCCCACGACGACCTGGTGGCGCACGTCGCCGCCGGGGTGGTCGCCTCGGCGCTGTGGGTCGCGGTCGACCGCTGGATCGCCGAGGGCGCCGACCTGGCCCGGCTCGACCCCATGATCGATGCGGCGTTCGCCGTGCTGACCGAGGGCGTCGAAGGTGCGGCGCGCCGGGCCGGGAACTAGAACCGCTTCCGACGCACGAGCGACCCCCGGAGGGCGAGGGCCATGGGAACCAACCAGCGCGCGCAGATCACGATGACCGACGACGAGGTCGCCGCGTTCGTCGCGCAGAGCCGCACGGCCACCATGGCCACCATCGGCCCGACCGGTACGCCGCACCTCGTCGCCATGTGGTTCGCGGTCGTCGACGGGCAGGTCTGGCTCGAGACCAAGGCCAAGTCGCAGAAGGCGCAGAACCTGCGGCGCGACGACCGCCTCACGTTCATGGTCGAGGACGGCCTCACCTACGACACGCTGCGGGGCGTGTCCATGGAGGGGCGGGCGGTGCTCGTCGACGATCCCGACGCGCTGTGGCGGGTCGGCATCAGCGTGTGGGAGCGCTACACCGGGCCGTACACCGACGAGGCCAAGCCCCTGGTCGAGTTCATGCTCCACAAGCGCATCGCCGTGCGCCTCGACGTCGAGCGGGTGCGGTCGTGGGACCACCGCAAGCTGGGCCTCGATCCGATGCCCGTCGGCGGCACCACCGCGCCGTCGTCCGGGGTTTGAGACGGGGCCGGCCGTGTCGTTCGCCGACCACCAGTACGAGATCTACCTGCGGGGCACCGCGGGCGAGGCCCCGCTGCTGACCACCGACCTGGCCCGGCTCGAGGACGCCGCCCGTGAGGTGCTCGACCCCCGTGCGTTCGGGTACGTCGCCGGGAACGCCGGCACCGGGTCGACCGCCCGGGCCAACCGGGCGGCGTTCGAGCGCCGGCGGATCGTGCCCCGCATGCTGCGCGACGTCGGCGAGCGCGACCTCTCGACGACCCTGCTGGGCACGGCGATGGGGGCGCCCGTGCTGCTGGCCCCGATCGGCGTGCAGAGCATCGTGCACCCCGAGGGCGAGCTGGCGTCGGCCCGGGCCGCGGCCGCCTCGGGCCTGGTCTTCGTGCACTCCACCGCGGCGTCGCACTCGATCGAGCAGGTGGCCGAGGCGTCGGGCGACGGCCCCCGCTGGTACCAGCTGTACTGGCCCCGCGAGCGCGACGTGGCGGCCTCGCTCGTGGCCCGGGCCGAGGCGGCCGGGTACACGGCGCTGGTGGTCACCCTCGACACCTTCGCCCTGGGCTGGCGACCGACCGACCTCGACGCCGCCTACCTGCCGTTCCTGCAGGGGGTGGGCATCGCCAACTACCTCACCGACCCGGCGTTCCTCGCGCCGCTGGCCGACGACGCACCCATGGGCGACAAGGTGTTCCGCTGGGCCGGCATCTTCGGCGACCCCACGCTGACCTGGGACGACCTCGCGTGGCTGCGTGACCGGACGAGCCTGCCCGTCGTGCTCAAGGGCGTGCTCCACCCCGACGACGCCCGGGCGGCCGTGGCGGCCGGGGTCGACGGCCTGATCGTGTCCAACCACGGCGGGCGCCAGGTCGACGGGGCGATCGCCGCGCTCGACGCCCTGCCGGGCGTGCTCGACGCGGTGGGCGGCGTGCTGCCCGTGCTGTTCGACTCCGGCGTGCGCACGGGGGCCGACGTGGTCAAGGCGCTGGCGCTGGGGGCCGCCGCCGTCCTCTACGGGCGCCCCTACGTCCTCGGGCTCGGCCTGGGCGGCCAGGCCGGCGTCGAGCACGTGCTGCGCTGCCTGCTGGGCGAGACCGAGGTCACGATGGCCCTTGCGGGCCGCCGTACGCTGGCAGACCTGGGGCCCGACATGCTGGTGACGGCCGAATCCGACCCGTTCTGACAGTGCAGGGTTCTGCACTGTCTGGATCTCGCCTAGTGTGAGCGGGCACATGGACGGCGCACCGCTACCGGGGGGGAAGGTGGGCGACCTGGCCGAGTTCGAGCCCGGCGACGAGCCGCCGCCCGAGGTCTTCCGGGCCATCGTCGAGACCGCCGTCAACCCGTTCGCCATCGTCGACGACTGCGGCGTGTTCCGCTGGGTCAGCGCGTCGATCGAAGAGCTGCTCGGTTGGCGGCCCGACGAGCTGGTGGGCAAGACGTTCGATGCCATCGTCGACCCCTCGTCACTGCCCGAGGTGCTCGAGGCGTTCGCCGATCTGGCCGAGCTGCCGCGCCGCTCCGACTATCCCCGGGGCGGGGTGGGCCAGCCGGCCGATCTCGTCTGCCGCGACGGCACCACGACCCCGTGCAGCGTGATCGCGGCGACGTGCTCGCAGACCGGCCTGCCCTACCACGTCGTGTTCGCCCGGCGTGCCGCCTACGAGAAGGCGCTCGACAACGCGCTCGAGGCCATCGCTCAGCACGCCCGCCTCGACGTGGTGCTCGACCACCTCGTGGCCACGCTGCAGCAGTCGGTGCCGCGCTGCGTCGTCGCCATCGGCGACGGTTGGCAGGGCGACCGCTTCGCCACGGTCGCCGGCGACGGCGTCGACCTGCTCGTCGCCGAACCCGGCTCGCCGTGGGCGCGGGCGCTGGCCACAGGCGAGGACGTGGTCCTGCGCAGCGGCGACGAGCTGGCGCCCGCCCTGGCGGGCATGGTCCGGGCCCGCGGGCTGGCGTCGTGCTGGGTCCACCCGGTGACCGTGCCCGGCGACGACCGCCCCAGCGCGGCGCTCGTCATGTGGCGCCCGTTCGACGGCATGCCGACGCGCTTCACGTGGACCGCCGTGCACCGCACCGGCCGGCTGCTGCGCCTCACCCTGCAGTGGGACCGCAGCCACCGCGCCCTCGCCTTCGCCGCCACCCACGATCCCCTGACCGGCCTCGCCAACCGGCTGGCGTTCGTCGACCGCTTGACCGAGATCGCCAAGGTGGCCGGCGACGAGGCCGCCGTGCTCTTCATCGACCTCGACCGGTTCAAGCCCGTCAACGACCGCCACGGCCACCTGGCCGGCGACCGGGTCCTCCAGGCCGTCGCCGGGCGGCTCGCCGGCGCTCTGCGGCCCGGCGACCTGGTGGCCCGGCTCGGCGGCGACGAGTTCGCCGTGCTGTGCGAGCGGCTCGGCCACCCCGACGACGCGGTCGCCGTCGCCGACCGGCTGCTGCGGGCCCTGTCGGCGCCCATCCTGCTCGACGGCACCATCGACGTGACCATCACCGCCAGCATCGGCGTGGCCGAGATCGACGGCAGCGAGCGTCCCGAGGCGGTGCTCGCCCGGGCCGACAGCGCGATGCGCTCGGCCAAGGCCGGTGGCCGGGGCGGATGGGTCGTCCGCCCGGCCGCGCCCCGGCGGGCCTGACGGCGCGCGTCGAGCGTCAGGTCCCGCCCGGTCCGGAGGACACCGCGGCGAGGATCGCCTCGGTCACGTCGTCGACCGGCTGGTCGGCGTCGACCGTCACCAGGATGCCCCGCCGCCGGTAGTGGTCGAGCAGCGGCGCGGTCTCGTCCGCGTAGACCCGCAGCCGCCGGTCGACGACCGCCGGATCGGCGTCGTCGCTGCGGTCCTGCTCGCCGGCCCGGCCCTCGAGCCGCTCGTGGACGACGCGGTCCGGCAGCGACAGGTGGACGGCGACGTCGGGCGGGGTCAGCGGGCCGCCGGCGCGCTCGGTCGCCTCGGCCTGGGGCAGCGTCCGGGGGAAGCCGTCGAGCACGTAGCCGTCGCGGGCGCGGTCGCCCAGGGCGGCGGCCACGACGGCGACCATCAGGTCGTCGGGCACCAGCTCGCCCCGGTCGAGCAGCGCGGCCACCCGCCGACCGACGTCGCTGCCGGCCGCGACCTCGGACCGCAGCACCTCGCCCGTCGAGACGTACGGCAGCCCCAGGCGAGCGGCCACGACCGGCCCCTGGGTGCCCTTGCCCGAACCCGGAGGACCCATGAGGACGAGGCGCACGGCGCCAGCATGCCAGCCGGCGCCGGGTGCGGGCGCCACGCGTCATCCCGCCGGCGCCCCGCCGGGCTTGCGGGCGATGCGGTAGCGCAGCACGAGGAACGGCAGGCCGAACAGCCAGAAGGCATGGTCGGCCCGCAGCTCGCCGCCGGTGACGTGCACGTCGAGCTCCTCGTCGAACCCGTGCACGGCGAGGGCGGTGAGGTCGCCGGAACCGGTGCCGACGAACGTCATGAAGTGGCCGGCGTGGTCGAGGTCGACACGGGTGGTCAGCGTCAACCCGCCACCGGGCCGGGCGCGCGGCGCCAGCGTCGCGGTGAAGCTGGCCTGGGGCAGTGGGAAGCCGACGCTGACGTAGCCGCGCCCGTGGTGGCGGTAGGTGGTGTAGATGCCGACGTAGAGGGGGTCGTCGGTCGCGGCGTAGGCGCGGATCCAGCCGCGCACGTCGACCACCCCGTCGCCGTCGACGTCGATGGTGTCGATGCGGCTGCGCACGCCCCGGAGGGCCTCGCGCTGGTTCATGGGCACGTTCGCCTGGCCGAGCGGCCGGGCGACGAGCGAGCGGTAGAGCAGGTAGCCGGGACGCACCCAGGTCCGCCACTCGGGCACGATGTCGAGCGTGAACCGGGTGGTGTGCTCGTAGAACTCGCGCACCAGCGGGTCGACGGCCGCGGTGTCGAGGTCGGGGCCCGCGAGCTCGTCGAGCGACGCGACGATGCCCACGTCCGTGGCGTCCGCGACGTAGGTGCCGCCGGTGACCTCGGCCAGTGCCTGCACGTACCCCGTGCCGACGTACCGGCCGCGGGCCGTCGTCGGCACCACGAACGGCAGGTCGGTGGCCGGCACCTCTTCGGCCAGCAGGCTGACCTGCGCGTCCCGGAACACGGCCGCGGATGCCAGGCGGTACACCAGCACCGTCGTCGCCGCCACCACGGGGGCCGGCGCGCGGGGATCGACGGTCGCGAGCGCCCGGCCGACCACGGCGCCGACGACCGGCCCGGCCACGACCTTCTGCGGCCGCACGCCCAGCGCGCCGGCCACCGCCCCGGCGGCGGCGCCGATCGCCACCGGCCGCCGCAGCGGCCGCCACCGGGCGGCCAGCCATGCGAGGGGCGCCGCCAGCGCCGCGGTCACGAGGATGCGGTGCTCGAGGGCGGGGATCTCGTGCGGGCGCTGCCGTCGGCGGGCTACCACCTCGGACGCGGTCAGCAGGGCGGCGCCGGCCAGGGCGAGTCGGGCCCGCGTCCTCCAGCTGCGGTGGGCGCCGAGCGCCAGCCCGGCGGCGGCGCCGATCAGCCCGGCGGTGGCCGCGCCGGCGGGGTCGACGCCGCGGGGCCGGTCGCGCCTGTCGGCCGTCACGACCGGGAGGGGACCGCCTCGGTGGCGTAGCCCTGCGGGTTCTGCGCCTGCCAGCGCCAGTGGTCGGCGGCCATCTCGTCGAGCGTCCGCCTGGCCTGCCAGCCGAACAGCTCGCGGGCAAGCGACGGCTCGGCCCAGGTGGCCGCCACGTCGCCCGGGCGCCGGTCGACGATCTCATAGGGCAGCTCGCGTCCCACGGCCCGCGAGGCGGCGGCGATCACCTCGAGCACCGACGACCCGGTGCCGGTGCCCAGGTTGACGGCCGTGAACCCGGGCAGGCCGGCAACCGCCTCGAGCGCGGCGAGGTGGCCCAGGGCCAGGTCGACGACGTGGATGTAGTCGCGCACGCCGGTGCCGTCCGGCGTCGGGTAGTCGTCGCCGAACACGCGCACGAACGGCAGGCGGCCGGTGGCCACCTGCATGATGTAGGGCATCAGGTTGTTGGGGATGCCGTCGGGGTCTTCGCCCAGGCGGCCGCTGGGATGCGCGCCGACCGGGTTGAAGTAGCGCAGCGACACGAACCGCCAGCGGTCGTCGCCGGCGGCCACGTCGGCCAGCATGTCCTCGATCACGAGCTTGGTGCGCCCGTAGGGGTTGGTGGCCTGGCGCCGGGCAGTCTCGCGGATCGGCACCGTGTCGGGATCGCCGTAGACGGTGGCCGACGACGAGAACACCAGGCTCCGCACGCCGGTCGCCTCCATGGCCCGTAGCAGCGACGTCGTGCCCGCCACGTTGACCGTGTAGTAGCGCAGCGGCTGGGCCACCGACTCGCCCACGGCCTTCAGCCCGGCGAAGTGCACCACCGCGTCGACGGCCTCGTCCCGCAGCAGGGCGGACAGCCGGTCGGTCTCGGCGACGTCGAGCCGGTGCCAGCGCAGCGTGCCGGCCGAGGGCGCCGCCGCCGCGACCTCGGCCACCCGGTCGAGCGCCACGGCGCTGCTGTTGGAGAAGTCGTCGATCGCGACCACGTCCCAGCCGGCGCCGAGCAGTTCGACCGCGGTGTGGCTGCCGATGTAGCCGGCGCCGCCGGTCAGCAGGACCGTTCCCGTCGTCACCCGACAACCGTTGCACACCGGCCGGGCCGGTGCGGTATCGGCCCGGCGGGCCGCCTACGTTCGGCGGCGCCGACCGTCCCCGGCCCGAGGGAGCCCGCGATGCCCGACCGCTACGACGCCTTCCCCCACCTGCGCTTCGACCGCCCGTCCGCCGGGGTGCTGACCATCACGCTCGACGGGCCGGGCCTCAACGCCGTCGACCACGACGTGCACCGCGAACTGGCGGACGTGTGGCTGGCCGTCGACCGCGACCCGGAGACGAACGTGGCGGTGCTGCAGGGCGCCGGGCGGGCCTTCTCCGCGGGCGGCAGCTTCGACCTGCTCGACTCGCTCATGTCCGACTACGCGGTGCGCACCCGGGTCATGCGCGAGGCCCGCGACCTCGTCTTCAACGTCATCAACTGCGCCAAGCCGATCGTGTCGGCCATCCACGGCCCGGCGGTGGGCGCCGGGCTGGTGGCGGGCGTGCTGGCCGACGTGTCGGTCGTCGGTCGGTCGGCCCGCATCATCGACGGGCACACCCGCCTGGGCGTGGCCGCCGGCGACCACGCCGCCATCTGCTGGCCGCTGCTGTGCGGTATGGCGAAGGCCAAGTACTACCTGCTCACCTGCGACACGCTCACCGGCGAGGAGGCCGAGCGCATCGGCCTGGTGTCGCTGTGCGTCGACGACGACGCGGTGCAGCAGCGGGCGCTCGAGGTGGCCGAGACGCTCAGCGGCGGCGCCCAGTCGGCCATCCGCTGGACCAAGCAGGCGCTCAACAACTGGTACCGGACCCAGTCGGCGATCCTCGACGCGTCACTGGCCTACGAGTTCTTCGGGTTCGGCGGGCCCGATGCCCGCGAGGGCCTGGCGTCGCACACCGAGAAACGGGCGCCACGCTTCGACGGCCCGACGGGGGAGTGAGGGCGCGTCAACGCCAGCGGTGGTGGCGTGGCAGGCTGGCCGGATGCCTGGGGCGCTGTGGGCTGCCGCCGCCACCGAGCGGATCGACCCCTCCTCGTGGCTCGTGCTGGCCACGGGGCTCGTGGCCGCGCTCGCCGTGGTCGTCGACGGGGTGTGGCGCTGGACCCGCGGCGTGGTGACGATCGCCCACGAGGCCGGCCATGCGGTGGCGGCGCTGGCGACCGGGCGGCGGCTGACCGGCATCAGGCTGCACTCCGACACGTCGGGGCTCACGCTCTCCGTCGGCAAGCCGACCGGGGCGGGCATGGTGGTCACCGCGGCCGCCGGCTACGTCAGCCCGTCGCTGGTCGGTCTGGCCGGCGTGGCGCTGCTGGCCGTCGACCAGGTGACGGTCATGCTCTGGGCGGCGGCCGCCGTGCTGGTGGCCATGCTGGTGATGGTGCGCAACTGGTACGGCGCCCTGTCGCTGCTCGTCACCGGCGGCGCCGTCGTCGCCGTGTCGGTGTACGGGTCCGAGGGGGCGCAGGCCGCCTTCGCCTACGTGATGACGTGGTTCCTGCTGCTGGGTGGCGTCCGCCCCGTGGCCGAGCTGCGGCGCCAGCGGCGCTACCAACCCGGCCAGCCCACCGACGCGGACATCCTGGCGCGGCTCACGCGCGTGCCCGGCTCGCTGTGGGTGGCCCTGTTCGGCCTGGC
>DASTFE010000124.1:0-5643 GCA_035708905.1 Acidimicrobiales bacterium
GGCCGGGTGACGGGGTCGACCGCCTGCGCTTCGCGTTCGCGTCGTGCCAGAGCTACCAGGACGGGTTCTGGCCGGCCCACCGGCACCTGGCCGACGAGGACGTCGACCTGCTGGTGTTCCTGGGCGACTACATCTACGAGGACGGGCCGAACCCGGCCGCCGTGCGCACCTACGACAGCGCAGCGCCCGTCGACCTGGCCGGCTACCGCCGCCGGTACGGCGAGTACAAGCGCGACCCGGCCCTGCAGGCCGCCCACGCCCACGTGCCCTGGATCTGCACGTGGGACGACAACGAGGTGCAGAGCAACTACGCGGCCGACACCCCGGGCGGTGCGGGGCGGCAGGGCGGCGATCGCGACTTCCTCGACCGGCGCGCCGCCGCCTACCAGGCCTACTACGAGCACATGCCGTTGCGGGTCGACCCGCCGGACGCCGCCGGCCTCGCCCTCCACCGCGCGCTCGGGTGGGGCGAGCTCGCCCGGTTCTACGTGCTCGACGGCCGCCAGTACCGCAGCGACCAGGCGTGCGGCCGGGTGAGGGACGTGGGGCGCAGCTGCGGCGAGATGGACGACGAGGGCCGCTCGATGCTGGGCGCCGACCAGGAGGCGTGGCTGGGCGACGCGCTGGCCGACAGCGACGCCCGGTGGAACGTGGTCGCCCAGCAGACGGTCGTATCGAAGCTCGCCCTGCCGGTCGGCGACGACGAGGTCCTCAACCTCGACCAGTGGGACGGCTACCCGGCGGCGCGCCGCCGCCTCGTCGACATGCTGCGCGAGGTCGACAACCCGGTGGTCGTCACCGGCGACCTGCACGCCAGCTGCGTGGCCGTCGTCACCGACGATCCCGACGATCCCGCATCCGAGCCGCTGGTGCCCGAGCTGGTGGGGACGGCGATCTCGTCGCCGTTCCCCGGCGGCGTGGCCGCTCTGGCCGAGGCCGCGGCCGAGATCACGCCCAACGTGCGCTACGCCGACGCCGGCCGGCGGGGCTACGTCGTGTGCGACGTCACGGCCGGCGCGCTGACCGCGTCGTTCCGCTACGTGGCGACCACGACGGCGCGCGAGGCCGACGTGTCGACGGGCGCACGCTGGTCGATCGCCGCCGGCGACCCCGACCCCCGACCCGTGTGACGGGGCCAAGGAGGGCGCCGGCTTCCTGGCACTCGGGGCTTGCGACTGCTAATCGCCCCGCCTAGGGTTAGCACTCGATTCCGGAGACTGCTAACCCATCGGGGGTTAGTCCACCAGCGCCAACGGAGGCGACACACATGGCTTTGCAGCCCCTCGACGATCGCATCGTCGTGAAGCCCGGCGAGAGCGAGGAGACCACGGCGAGCGGCCTGGTCATCCCCGACACCGCCAAGGAGAAGCCCCAGCAGGGAGAGGTCATCGCCGTGGGCCCGGGCAAGCGCTCCGAGCAGAGCGGCGAGGTGATCCCGGTCGGCGTGAGCGTCGGCGACACCGTCCTCTACAGCAAGTACGGCGGCACCGAGGTCACGGTCGACGGCGAGGACGTGCTCGTCCTGTCCGCCCGCGACGTGCTCGCCATCGTCACGAAGTGAGCGTGTAGATGCCCAAGATCCTCAAGTTCGACGAAGACGCCCGGCGCTCCCTCGAAGCCGGCGTGAACAAGCTCGCCGACGCGGTGAAGGTCACGCTCGGCCCCAAGGGCCGCAACGTGGTGCTCGACAAGAAGTGGGGCGCGCCGACCATCACCAACGACGGCGTGTCGATCGCCCGCGAGATCGAGCTCGACGACCCCTTCGAGAACATGGGCGCGCAGCTCGTCAAGGAGGTCGCCACCAAGACCAACGACATCGCGGGCGACGGCACCACCACCGCCACCGTGCTCGCCCAGGCGCTGGTGCGCGAGGGCCTGCGCAACGTGGCCGCCGGCGCCAGCCCCATGAGCCTCAAGCGGGGCATCGAGAAGGCGGTGTCGGCCGCGGTCGAGGCCATCAAGGACCAGTCCAAGGAGATCGACGACAAGTCCGAGATCGCCCAGGTCGCCGCCATCTCGGCCGCCGACCCGGCCATCGGCGAGGTGCTCGCCGACGCCATCGACAAGGTGGGCAAGGACGGCGTGGTCACCGTCGAGGAGTCGAACACCTTCGGGATGGAGCTCGACTTCACCGAGGGCATGGAGTTCGACAAGGGCTACCTGTCGCCCTACTTCGTCACCGACCCCGACCGGCAGGAGGCCGTGCTCGACGAGCCCTACGTCCTGTTGAACCAGGGCAAGATCAGCTCGGTCCAGGAGATGCTGCCGGTCCTCGAGAAGGTCATGCAGACCGGCAAGCCGCTGCTGATCATCGCCGAGGACGTCGAGGGCGAGGCCCTGGCCACGCTGGTGGTCAACAAGATCCGCGGCACCTTCAACAGCGTCGCGGTCAAGGCCCCCGGCTTCGGTGACCGCCGCAAGGCGATGCTCGGCGACATGGCCACCCTCACCGGCGGCCAGGTCGTCGCCGAAGAGGTCGGCCTCAAGCTCGACGGGGTCACGCTCGATCTGCTGGGCCGGGCGAAGAAGGTGATCATCACCAAGGACGCCACGACGATCGTCGAGGGCGCCGGGTCCGAGGACGACATCAAGGGCCGCATCGCGCAGATCAAGCGCGAGATCGACGACACCGACTCCGACTGGGACCGCGAGAAGCTGCAGGAGCGGCTGGCCAAGCTGTCCGGCGGCGTCGCCGTGGTCAAGGTCGGCGCGGCCACCGAGGTCGAGCTCAAGGAGAAGAAGCACCGCATCGAGGACGCCCTCTCGGCGACCCGGGCGGCCATCGAGGAGGGCATCGTCGCCGGTGGCGGCACCGCCCTGCTGCGCAGCCGTCCCGCCGTGGCCAAGGTCGTCGACTCGCTGTCGGGCGACGAGGCGACGGGCGCTCGCACGGTCTACTCGGCGCTCGAGGCACCGACCCGGCTCATCGCCGACAACGCCGGCCTCGAAGGTGCGGTGGCGGTGCGCCAGGTCGAGGGCGAGGACGGCTCGGTCGGCCTCAACGCCGCCAGCGGCGACCTCGAGGACCTGGTCAAGGCCGGCGTCATCGACCCGGCCAAGGTCACCCGTGCGGCGCTGCAGAACGCGGCGTCGATCGCCGGCCTGGTGCTCACCACCGAGTCGCTCGTGGCCGACAAGCCCGAGCCGCCCGCGCCCGCCGCCCCAGGCGGCGATCCCATGGGCGGCATGGGCGGCATGGGGATGATGTAAGACCCTGTGCTGGCCCGCCCCGCTCGGCGGGGCGGCGCCACATGCACTGCGGGGCAGGGCCCGCCGCCTCCGGGTGGCGGGCCCTGCACGCAGCTCACCACCCACCGGTGCGGGCTGCGGTCGCTCAGCCGCCGCTGACGGCATCCAGGTCGTCGGCCACGTCCGGCGACGGGTCGTCGGCTGCGGCCAGCCACCCGTCCGGCAGCGTCACGGCGATCGGGCCCGACGACTTGCCCCGCGGCCGGGCGTCGGCGCCCGGGACGATCGCCATCGTCGGGTGGGCGGCCGCCAGCCGGTCGAGCTGGGCGTCGAGCTCGGCCAGGGTGCTCGCCCCGGTCAGGCGCCGGCGCACCTCGGGCCCCACCGGATAGCCGTGCAGGTACCAGCCGACGTGCTTGCGCACGTCCCGCACCGCCACCGGCTCGGTGAGCCACTCGGCGAGCAGGTGGGCGTGGCGGCGCAGCACCTCGACCACGTCGCCGAGCGGCGGCGCGGGCGGCACCGGCCCACCCGCGAAGGTGCGGGCCAGGTCGGCGAACAGCCAGGGGCGGCCCAGGCAGCCCCGGCCCACGACGACGCCGTCGCAGCCGGTCTCGTCCATCATCCGCCGGGCGTCGGACGCCTGCCAGACGTCGCCGTTGCCGAGCACGGGCACCGACGTGACCGCGTCCCGCAGCGCGGCGACGGCCCGCCAGTCGGCCCGCCCCGAGTAGTGCTGGGCGGCGGTGCGGGCGTGCAGGGCGACGGCCGCGGCGCCCTCGTCCGCGGCGACGCGGCCCGCGTCGAGGTAGGTGGTGATCCGCTCGTCGATGCCGATGCGCAGCTTGACCGTCACCGGCATGGCGCCGGCTGCCCGCACGGCGGCCCGCACCACGGCACGGAACAGCGCCCGCCGGGCGGGTAGCGCCGCGCCGCCGCCCTTGCGGGTCACCTTGGCGACGGGGCAGCCGAAGTTGAGGTCCACGTGGTCGGCCCGCCCCTCGCCGGCCAGGAACCGCAGGGCCTCGCTTATGGCGTGCGGGTCGGTGCCGTACAGCTGGATCGAGCGCACCGGCTCGTCGTCCGCGAACCGGGCCAGGCGCAGGGTCTTGTCGTTGCGCTCGGCCAAGCCTCGGGCGGTGATCATCTCGCTGACGAACAGCCCGCCCCGGGCGGCCGGCGCCGTGGGTGTCCCGCCGGCCGGTGGCGAGGCGTCGGCGCCGAACTGCCGGCACAGCTTCCGGAACGGCGCGTTGGTGATGCCGGCCATGGGGGCGAGCACCACCGGTGGCCACACGGCGATCGTCCCGACGTGCAGCGCTGGCACGTCGACGCCGGCCGGTGTGGCCGGCCTCGGTGGCGCCTCGATACCCGTTCCTGGGACGTCGATGGTTGCCGGGCAACCGCTGGCGTCCAAGGAACCGTGCCGCTCGGTCATGCCGGCGCCCACAGGTCGGTGACGGCGAGGTCGAGGTCGGCCAGCAGCGACCGCAGCAGCGGCATGGACAGGCCCAGCACGGTGCCGTGGTCGCCGTCGATGCCGTCGACGAACGGGGCGCAGTAGCCGTCGAGGGTGAACCCACCGGCGACCGCGAGCGGCTCGCCCGTGGCGACGTAGGCGTCGACCTCGGCATCGGACGGCCGGCCGAAGCGCACGACCGTCTCGGCCGCCCCGGATGCCCGCCGGCCAGTCGCCAGGTCGACCAGGGCATGGCCCGACACCAGCCGGCCCGACCGGCCCCGGTAGCCATGCCACCAGGCCCGCGCCTGGTCGGCGGACGCGGGCTTGCCCCGGACCTCACCGGCGAACACCAGCAGCGAGTCGCACCCGACCACCAGCGGCGGGGCCCCGTGGTGCTCGTGGGCGAGGCGCGCCGCCACCGCCTCGGCCTTGCGGGCCGCCAGGGTGCAGGCCGCGTCGCGGGCGTCCGACCCGTCGACGCCGTCCTCGGCGACGCCGCTCACCACGACCTCGGGCGCGAAGCCGGCGGCCCGCAGCAGGGCGAGGCGGGCGGGCGAGGCGGAGGCGAGCACCAGGGTCCTGGCGGGCATCCGACCAGGCTGCCACGAGCCGGCCCCGACGCCACCAGCGGGCGGCGCCACGGGCAGACCGCGGGTTGGCGGCCGGCTACGGCTGCGGTGCGCGACGCCGCTGGTCGACCTGCCTGACCGTGAGCCACCCGTCGCTCGGCCGGCCGGTCGTCGCGCACACCGCTGGGAACCGGCCCCAGACCGCGTCGTCGACGAACACCGTCACCCAACCGTGATCCGCCAAAGGTCACCACCCCCAGGCTCTCCGCCGGGCCTCACGGTACTACGCCGGGCCGACGCGACCGCCGGTAGCCTGCCGGGGATGGAGACGCCGCCCCCCGACCCCGCCAAGCTGCTGGCCCACTGGATGGAGTGGGAGCGGGGGGAGACGCCGCCGGGGCGGGTGATGAGCAACCTCAAGAC
>DASTFE010000125.1:0-2682 GCA_035708905.1 Acidimicrobiales bacterium
GCCCGCCTGCTCGAGGGCGCGTTCGTCGACGGCGCGCCGGTGACCGACGGCCCGCTGCTCGACTGCGTCGTGGCCTGCCTCGAGGCCGAGCAGGCCGCGGTCGCGCCCGCCGACCAGTGGGCGGCCGTCGGCGTCCACGTCGACCCCGGCCTGCCGACGGCGCGGCGGGTCGCGCAGCTCGTCGACCTGGCGACGGCGCTCGGCAACGTGCTGGCGGTGGTCGCCGCCCGCGATGCGGTCGAGCAGCGGCTCGCCGCCCGCGGCATCCGGGTGCCGCTGGCCACGGCCGAGGACTGGCTGGGGTTCGCGGGCACGCTGGGCGCGGTCGAGGCCCGGCTCGACGCCGAGCGGGCCACCCGCACGCTGCACGACCTGGCCGCCCGGTTCGACCTCGAGGCCCGGTCGCCGGCGGCGGCCCCCGAGATGGCTCGGCTGGCTGCGGCCGTGACGGCGCGTGATGTCGGTGCCTACGAGGCCGCGCTGCGGTCGCTGGCCGCGGCGCCCGCCGAGCAGGCCGAGCAGCGGCGCTGCGACGAGCTGTGGGGGCGGTTGGCCGGGGCGCATCCCGTGCTCGCCGACCTGCTGGCCCGCACGTGCGGCGACGATGTCTGGGACGACCGGCTGGCGGCGTTCGAGGCGGCGTGGGCGTGGGGCACGGCCCGGACGTTCTTCGAGGGCCTGCGCGAGCCCGGCCTCGAGGACCGGCTCGCCGCCGAGCTGCAGGAGGGGGTCGACCGCGTCGGCCGCACCACCGCGGCGCTGGCGGCCGAGGAGGCGTGGGGCGAGTGCCTGCTGCGCATGTCGGCCCACCAGGAGCAGGCGCTGCGGTCGTACCGGTCGAACATCGAGGACCGGGGGAAGGGCACCGGCCGGTGGGCGCCCCGCTACGCCGCCGCGGCCCGGGCGGCGATGATCGAGGCGCGCGACGCGGTGCCGGCGTGGATCATGCCGCTCCGCGACGTCGTCGACACGGTCCCGCCCGACCAGAACAGCTTCGACGTGGTGATCATCGACGAGGCCTCGCAGGCCAGCGTCGAGTCGCTGTTCCTGCTGTGGCTGGCGCCCCGGGTGATCGTGGTGGGCGACGAGCGCCAGTGCGCCCCGTCGCAGGTGATCCGGGGCGAGCTGCAGCCGATCTACGACCGGCTCGACGACTACCTGGCCGACGTGCCCGACTACCTCAAGCTGGCCTTCACGCCCAAGTCGAACCTGTTCAGCCTGCTGCAGACCCGGTTCGGGTCGGTGATCCGGCTGCGCGAGCACTTCCGCTGCATGCCCGAGATCATCGGCTGGTCGTCGCACCAGTTCTACGCGGATGCGCCCCTCGTTCCCCTGCGGCAGTTCGGTGCCGAGCGCCTGCCGCCGCTGCGCACCGTGCACGTCACCGGCGCCGCCACCGAGGGCAACGCCACGCGAATGCACAACCCGGCCGAGGCCGAGGCGCTGGTCGAGAAGCTGCTGGCCTGCCTCGACGACCCGGCCTACGAGGGCAGGACGCTCGGCGTCGTCGTGCTGCAGGGCAGCGGGCAGGTGCGGCTGATCGAGGACATGCTGCAGCAGCGGGTCGCGCCCGAGGAGTGGGAGCGCCGCCGGCTGCGGGTCGGCACCCCGCCGGACTTCCAGGGCGACGAGCGCGACGTGGTGTTCCTGTCGCTGGTCGTGGCCGATCGCCGGCGGGCCGTGACCGCCCGCGAGTGGCAGCGCCGCTTCAACGTGGCCGCCAGCCGGGCCCGCGACCAGATGTGGCTGTTCCACTCGGTGGCGCTCGACCTGCTGTCCCCCACCGACCTGCGGCGGTCGTTGCTGGCCTACATGCTCAACCCGCCGGCGTCGCTGGCGGTCGACACGTTCGACGACCTCACGTGGGATGCCGAGCGGCGCGAGCCGTTCGAGTCGACGTTCGAGCAGCGGGTGTTCCTCGCGCTGCGCGACCGGGGCTTCCACGTCACGCCGCAGGTCGAGGTCAACGGCCGGCGCATCGACCTCGTGGTCAGCGGCGCCCGGGGCCGCCTGGCGGTCGAGTGCGACGGCGACCACTGGCACACCCGCCGCGAGGACCAGCTGGCCGACCTCGACCGCGAGCTGGAGCTGCGCCGGGCCGGGTGGCGGTTCTGGCGGGTGCGCGAGTCGGAGTTCAACCTCGATCCCGAGGGCGCGCTCAGCACGCTGTGGACGACGCTCGAGGACCGGGGCATCCGGCCGGGCGACCTGGACCGCCTGGCGGGCCTGGCAGGTGGTGAGGTCGTCCCGACCGCCGAGACGTGGGAGGCCACGCCCCTGTCCGACGAGGAGGGCCTCGACGGGCTCGACGGCGCCGATCCGGCCGACCTCGACATCGAGATCGGCGACCTCCGTCAGGCGACACGGGCCCGGTCCCGGGCCGGGGCTCGACGGCACTGATCTGCCGATCCTGCCTGTCACACGGCCCTCTCGCGTCTCGTCTACGTCGTGAACGCAACACGTGCGAGCGAGGAGGCTCCCATGGCTCACTGCACCGATGCTCCGTCGAAGTGGCCGGCAGCGTTCGAACGGTTCACCGACGAACGGAACGTGCTGCTCACCACCTACCGGCGGGACGGCACCCCGGTCAGCACCCCCGTCCACATCGCCGTCGTCGGCGACATCGCCTACGTGCGCACCTTCGACCCCTCGGGCAAGCTCAAGCGGCTGCGGCGGAACCCG
>DASTFE010000126.1:0-14121 GCA_035708905.1 Acidimicrobiales bacterium
CGGGCCCGGCGTCGCTCACGTCAGGCGCTCCGTGGTGCCGGGGTCGAACAGGTGCACGTGGTCGGGATCGCAGGTCAACCGCGTCGTGCTGCCCGCGTCGACCGACGCCATGCCGGTCTGGCGCACGACGACCGCCGACGGGCCGACCGAGCCGAACACCAGGCACTCGTGCCCCAGCCACTCGACCGCCCGCACCCGGTGCTCGATCGGGCCGTCGGGCGCGAGCGCCAGGTGCTCGGGCCGCACCCCGACCACGACCGGCTGGCCCTCGCCGAGGTGGCCCGCCAGGGCCGGCGGCACCGGCACGCGGCCCGCACCCACGTCGACGGCCGGGCCGGTCTCGCCGTCGGTCGTGACGGTGCCTGGCAGCGTGTTCATCGGCGGCGTGCCGATGAACTGGGCGACGAACAGGTTGGCCGGCGCCTCGTAGACCTGCTGGGGCGTGCCCACCTGCTGCAGGCGGCCGGCCGTCAGGATGGCGATGCGGTCGGCCATGGTCATGGCCTCGACCTGGTCGTGGGTGACGTACACGACGGTCGTCGCCACCCGGCGGTGCAGGTCGACCAGCTCGAGCCGGGTGGCGGCCCGCAGCTTGGCGTCGAGGTTCGACAGCGGCTCGTCCATCAGGAACGCCTTGGGCCGCCCCACGAAGGCGCGGGCGAGGGCCACCCGCTGGCGCTGGCCCCCGGACAGGGCGGCGGGCTTGCGCCCCAGCAGCTCGTCGAGGCCCAGCACCCGCGCGGCCTCCTCGACCCGCTCGGTGCGCTCGGCCCGGGTGAGCTTGCGGGCCGGCTGGTCGGGACCGTCGACGCGGTAGCGGCGCACCAGCAGGGGAGACTCGATGTTCCGCCGCACGGTCATGTGCGGGTACAGGGCGTAGCTCTGGAAGACCATCGACACGTCGCGCTTGGCGGGGTCGACGTCGTTCACCACCTCGTCGCCGATGAGCAGCTTGCCGTCGGTGATGTCCTCGAGCCCGGCGATCATGCGCAGCGCCGTCGTCTTGCCGCAGCCCGACGGGCCCAGCAGCACCATGAACTCGCCGTCCTCGATGGTCAGGTCGAGCGCATCGACGGCGACCACGTCGTCGAACCGCTTGGTCACGCTGTCGAACGTCAGGCTGGCCACGTACGTCCTCCCACCGGCCCGCCGGGTGTGCCGGCGAACCGACCCTAGGCACGATCGGCGTCGTGACGTTAACCCCGGGCCGAACCGCGGGCGAGCACGTGGTGGCGCCTGGTCGACGAACGTCTCGGCTCACGCGCCATGCCCGCCCGTCTCCGCCGCCTCGGTCCGGCGACGGGGTGTCGCCGCGCCGCCGGGGAATGTGGCGATGCCGGCGCGCAGCGTCCACCGACGCCGTACGCTCTGCGCGAGACCCGAGGGGATCTCCCCCTACCGAGGAGGCGGCGATGAGCGAAGCGACGGGCGATTTCCTGTGGCCGGAGGAGCGGGAGGGCCTGCGCCGTGCCTCGTCGAGGTGGTGGGCGTTCCTGGCCCTCGGGGTGGCGTCGGCCGTGGTGGGCGTGATCCTCATGCTCGACCTCGTGGCCGCCGCCCGCACGCTGGCCCTGCTGGTGGCGCTCGGCCTGGTGCTCACCGGGCTGGGCGAGCTGGTGTCGGCCGGGCGCTACCGGTCGACGCTGGGCATCGTGGCCGGTGCGGTGCTCGTCCTCGGTGGCGTGCTCGCCGTGCTCTGGCCCGGCATCACCTTGTGGGTGCTGGCCGTGGTCGTGGGCATCGACCTGATCATCGCCGGCGTGGCACGCATCATGGGTGCGCTGTCCCTGCGCGTCGAGGGATGGGGCTGGCTGCTGTTCGGTGGCGTGCTCAGCGTCGCCATCGGGCTCGCGGCGCTGGTGTGGCCCGACGCCACGGTGCTGGTGCTCGGCCTGCTGCTCGGCATCCGGATGCTGCTCTTCGGCATCGCCGAGATCATGTTCGGCCTGGCCCTGCACGAGGTCCGCGGCGAGGTCTGAGGGTCGTCAGGGGGCCGGCGCGCCGGTGGTCGGGGCGCCGGCCACGTCCGCCGGGCCGGGGATGTCGGCGGCCGTGAGCGTGACGAGCTGCTCGTCGGTCGGGTCGTCGATCTCGACCAGCCGGGTGGCCTGGTGGGCGACCGCGGCCTCGAACAGGTTGCGGGCCAGGCGGCCGTTGCCGAAGCCACGGGTGCGGGGCTGGGCCGCCAGCCAGCGGCGGACGGCCGCCCGCGCCCCGTCGTCGAGCCGGTAGCGGCCCTGGGCGCCCAACGAGTCGACGATGGCAAGCAGCTCGTCGTCGCTGTAGTCGGCGAAGTGGATCGTCTTGGGGAAGCGCGAGCGCATCCCCGGGTTGGCGGCCACCAGGGTCTCCATCTCGTCCGGGTAGCCGGCCAGGATCACCACCAGGCGGTCGCGGCGGTCCTCGACCAGCTTCACCACCGTGTCGATGGCCTCGCGGCCGAAGTCGCTCTCGCCGCCCCGGGCCAGGCTGTAGGCCTCGTCGATCAGCAGCAGGCCGCCGTCGGCCCGGTCGAAGCTGGCGACCACCCGGCCGGCGGTCTGCCCCACGAACCCGGCCACCAGCCCCGCCCGGTCGGTCTCGACCAGGTGGCCGCGCTCGACCACCCCCAGGGTGCGGTAGATCTGGGCGAGCAGGCGGGCCACGGTGGTCTTCCCGGTGCCGGGGTTGCCCGTGAAGATCAGGTGGCGGCTCTGGTCGAGCACCGGCAGGCCGCGCTCGCGGCGGATCTGCTGGACCCGCAGCAGGCTGGTCACCAGGTGCACCTCGCGCTTGACGCCGTCGAGCCCCACCAGTCCGTCGAGCTCGGCCAGCAGCTCGTCGAGCGGGCGCGGCGGTGGCAGCTCGTCCTCGGCGGGCGGCGCCGCCCCGCCCGCCGTGGCGGCCGAGGGTGCCTCGCCGGGGCCCCGGGCCGCCTCGCCCGCAGCCGCCCGGGCCTCGTCCGCCGCCCGCTCGACCGTGGCCCGGAACGTCTCGATCGCCTCGAGCTCGGTGCGTGACGGCAGCAGGTCGAGGGCGGCGACGGCGTGGCCGATCTGGGCGCCGTGGCGGGCGAGGAGCCGGCTGCGGGTGCCGCCGTCGCGGGCGTCCGCGGCCGCCAGCACCTCGGCCAGGGCCGAGGGCCGGTCGAGCAGGCTGCGCCGGCCGGCGACGAGGCCGGCGTCGCGGATGTCGGCGGGGGTGGCCCGGCCCAGGTCGGACGGCAGGCGGTGGCCGAACACGGCGATCAGCGCCCACAGCTCGTCGTCGGTGTGCAGACCGTCGGCGTCGATGAAGGCGCAGGCCAGGTTGTAGGCCTCGACGTCGACGTCGACCCGCAGGCGGGCGGCGTCGACCGTCCCGACCGACGCGGCGAGCGCCGCGAGCGCCGGCGCCAGCTCGTCGGCGAACGCCCGCACGGCGTCGTCGAGCACGGCGGCGCCGCCCGCCTCTGCCGGCCGGAAGGTGGTCATGGGTGCCGAGCCTGCCACGCGGCGGCGGTCGCGGCGACGCGGCGACGCGGCGGCCCACCCCCGCGTTCTCGCCGCGGGATCCGGGGTCCCGACCCCCGATCCCGCGGCAGGAACGCAGGTGGGCGCCCCTGCGGGCCCGTCAACCCCGTCGGGTCGCCCGGCGTCTGTAGGAGATGATGACGGTGATGAGCCTTCCGCCCAGCGGGAAGCGGCGAACCGGCCCCGTTCCCGGCGGGCGCCGCCGCCGTCCCCGTCTCGCCGGCGACGCGGCCGCCGCCCCCCCGGTGGCCGCTGCCGAGCCCCCCGGCGCGGGCGCCGACCCGCTGGCGGCGCTGCACCGCGAGCACTACGGGTCGCTGGTGCGGCTGGCGACGCTGGTCGTGGGCGACCGGGGGGTGGCCGAGCAGCTCACCCAGGACGCGTTCGTCAAGCTCCACCTCCGGTGGGGCGGCCTCCGCCGGCTCGACCGGGCACCGGCCTACCTGCGCAGCGCCGTGCTGAACGGGGCGCGCTCCCACCTGCGGCGGCGCAAGGTGGTCGAGCGGCACGACGCCCGCCGCACGGTGGCCGCCACCGTCCCCGGCCCCGAGTCGGCGGCCCTCGGCCGGGCCGAGCACGAGCGCGTCGTCGCCGCCCTGCGCCGCCTGCCGGGGCGCCAGCGCGAGGCGCTCGTGCTGCGCTACTACCTCGACCTGGCCGAGGCCGACATCGCCGCCGCCATGGGCGTGTCGGCCGGCTCGGTGAAGACGCACCTGCACCGGGGCCTGGCCTCGCTCGCCCGCGACCTGGGGGAGGAGGACGTATGAGCCACCCCACCGGAAGCGTCGAGGACCGCCTGGCCGCCGCGCTGCGGGACGAGGCCGCGGGCGTCGAGCCGGGCGGCGGCAGCCTGGAGGCCATCCGCCACCGGGCCCGTGCCGCCCGCCGCCGGCGCCGGGTCGCCGTCTCCGGCGCCGCGGCGGCGGTGCTGGCCGCCGTGGCGGTCGCGGTGCCGACCCTCGACCGGTCGGACGACGATCTGCGGACCGGGTCCGGCGACCCGTCGACCACCGCCGCGACCGACGCGCCGACCACCTCGGTCCCCGACACGCTGGCGGCCGGCCTCGACCAGGCGCTCTGGCCCGACCCCGCGGGCGAGCTCACCACCGACCCGGTGGCGGCGGCCCGGTCGTTCGTCGAGACGTTCCTGAAGGTCGGCGACCCGCCCCTGTCGGCGTTCCGGCCCGGTGAGCCGGGGGCGGGCGAGGTCGACGTCTTCGCCCGGGCCGACGGCGCCACGTTCGACCGGGTGGCGGCCACGATCGCGCTCCGCCAGCTCGACGGCGAGCACTGGTTCGTGACCGCCGCCGGGTCCGAGGACGTGCAGATCGACCTCCCCGAGCCGCTGGACCCCGTGTCGTCGCCGGTCGCGGTCCGCGGGCGGGGGCGCGCCGACGACGGCACGATCGTGGTCGACCTGCGGCCGCGCTCGGCCGCGACGGCACTGCTGGGTCAGGAGCGGGCGGCCGGTGGTGCGGCCGGGACAGCCGAGCCGTTCGCGCTCGACGTGGAGTTCGAGCCGATGGCCGCACCTGACGTCGGTGTGCTGGTCGCCCGGACCACCGATGCGGGCATGCCCAGCTTCGCCGCGGTGCCGGTCCGGCTCGCCGGCGCCGCGGGCGGCAGCACGGCCGACGGCGCCGGCGCCGGCGACCAGGGGACCGGCGCCGGGTCGTTCCGGCTCGGCGGCGAGCCCCTGTGGCCGTTCCGCAGCCTGGCCGAGGCCGACGCCTGGCTGGCCACCGCGGACGAGGGACACTCGCCCTGGCACGCCGACGCCGAGGCCACGGCCCTGTTCTTCACCGCCAACTTCCTGGGCTTCAGCGAGATCGACGAGGTGACGAGCACGGACGTGCGGGCCGACGAGGCCTGGATCGGCGTCGGCTACCAGGCAGAGGGCAGCGGGCTGGCCACCGCAGCCGAGATCCACCTGGTGCGCTTCGGCCCGTCCCCCGACGCGCCGTGGGAGGTGGTCGGCACCCGCGACACCACCCTGACGCTCGACGTCCCCCGCTACGGGTCGCCGCTGTCGTCGCCGCTGACGGTCGGCGGCACGGTCTCCGGCGTGGACGAGAGCCTGCTGGTCGAGGTCCGCCAGGCCTCGACGCCGACACCCCTGGGCGCCGCCTGCTGCCTCGCCGCGGGGGGCGAGGCGACGCCGTGGGAGACGTCGGTGGACGTCGCCGGCGCCACCGACCCGGCGCTCGTGGTGGTCGTGTCGACCGGCGGCCACCTGCAGGACGTCGAGCGGTTCGCCATCACGGCCGTCGTCCCCTGATCGCCCGGCTCGCGTGCGCCGACCTCCCGCGTTCCTGCCGCGGGATCCGTGGCGATGGCCCCCGATCCCGCAGCAGGAACCGGGGCTGGGCCCGCCGCGACGGCCCGTAGCATGGGCGGCATGTCTGACATCGCCGCCCTGGGCGCCCGGGCCAAGGCCGCCAGCCGGGTGCTGGCCACCCTGTCCACCGAGGCCAAGGACGCGGCGCTGCTCGGCGCCGCCGACCTGCTGGTCGAGCGCAGCGACGACCTGCTGGCCGCCAACGCCGTCGACGTCGAGCGCGAGCGGGCCGCCGGCGCGTCCGCCACGGTCGTCGACCGGCTCAGCCTGTCGGCCGCCCGCGTCGAGGGCATGGCGGCCGGGCTGCGCCAGGTGGCCGGGCTGGCCGACCCCGTCGGCGAGATCACCGAGGGATGGACCCGCCCCAACGGCCTGCGCATCGCCAAGGTGCGCGTGCCGCTCGGCGTCGTGGCGATGATCTACGAGAACCGTCCCAACGTGACCAGCGACGCGTTCGGGCTGTGCCTCAAGTCGGGCAACGCCGCCTTCCTGCGGGGCTCGTCGGGGGCCGTCCACTCGAACGTGGCCATCGCCGGCGTGCTGCGCGAAGCCCTGGCCAAGGCGGGCCTGCCCGAGGACGCCCTGGTGCTGGTCGAGGACACGTCGCGCGAGGCGGCGGTCGAGTTCATGCGCCAGCGCGACCACGTCGACTGCCTGATCCCCCGGGGCGGGCCGTCGCTCATCCGCTCGATCCTCGACAACGCCACCGTGCCCTACGTGATCGACGGCGACGGCAACTGCCACGTCTACGTCGACGCCGCCGCCGACCTGGCGATGGCGGCCGACATCGCGGTCAACGCCAAGACCCAGCGCCCGTCGGTGTGCAACGCGGCCGAGACGCTGCTCGTGCACGAGGAGGTCGCGGCCCGGTTCCTGCCCCGGGTGGCCGAGGGGCTGGCCGGCGTCGAGCTGGTCGGCGACGAGGCGGTGCGAGCGCTGCTGGGCGCCGACCGGGTGGGCGCGGCGACCGAGGACGACTGGGCGCAGGAGTTCCTCGACCTCAAGCTGGCCGTGCGCGTCGTGCCGTCGCTCGACGCGGCGATCGACCACATCGCCCGCTACGGCTCGGGGCACAGCGAGGCCATCGTCACCCGCGACCTGGCCGCCGCCGACCGCTTCACCCGCGAGGTCGACGCCGCCGCCGTGCTGGTCAACGCGTCCACCCGGTTCGTCGACGGCGACGAGTTCGGGTTCGGTGCCGAGATCGGCATCTCGACCCAGAAGCTCCACGCCCGCGGCCCCATGGGCCTGCGCGAGCTCACCACCGAGAAGTACGTGGTGATGGGCGAGGGGCAGACCCGCGGCTGACGCCGTCCGCCTCCGGCCACCGCGGCCCGGCGAGCTCGAGCGGCTGCGGGCGATCGAGCGCGCGGCCGGCCGGCTGTTCGTCGAGGTCGGCATGCCCGAGATCGCGGCGGACGAGCCGTTGCCGCTGGCGGTGCTCGAGGGCTACAGGGCGGCGGGCCGCGCCTGGGTCGTCACGGTCGGCGACGGCCCGGTGGGCGGGGACGGCCCGGCGGGCCGGGAGGCGGCGGGTGACGACGGCGCGGTGGCCGGCTACGTGGTCGTCGACGTCCTCGACCGCCCGGGCGCCGCGCCCGGCAGCGGGCGAGCGGCGCACATCGAGCAGGTGAGCGTCGACCCGGCGTTCGCCCGCCGCGGCCTCGGGCGGCGCCTGATCGAGCACGTGGCGGCCGAGGCGCGACGGTGGGGCCTCGAGGCGCTGACGCTCACCACGTTCCGCGACGTGTCGTGGAACGCGCCGTACTACGAGCGTTGCGGGTTCCGGGTGCTGGCCGACGACGAGCTGGGGCCCGACCTCCGCCGGGTGCGCGCCGCCGAGACCGCCCACGGCCTCGACCCCGCGGCACGGGTCTGCATGCGGCGCGAGCTGGCCGGGCCCGAGCTGTCGGCGGCGACCGACCGTGAGCGCGCCTCGTCGCCGACGGTCGAGCTGCTGACGGTCGGTCACGGCACGCTGGCCGTCGGCGAGCTGAGCGACCTGCTGCGCCGTCACGGCGTCGCGCTGGTGGTCGACGTGCGGTCGTACCCGGGCAGCAGGCGCCACCCCCACGTCGGGCGCGAGCAGATGGCCCGCTGGCTGCCGGAGGCCGGGGTCGCCTACCGCTGGGAGCCCCGCCTCGGCGGGCGCCGCCGGGCCCGACCCGACAGCCCCCACGTGGCGCTGCGCAACGCGGCGTTCCGCGCCTACGCCGACCACATGGCGGGTGAGGAGTTCCGGGCCGGGCTCGACGCCGTGCTGGCGGACGCGACCGAGCGGCGCACGGCGGTCATGTGCTCGGAGAGCGTGTGGTGGCGCTGCCACCGCCGCCTGCTGGCGGATGCCGCCGTGCTCGTCCGGCGAGCGCAGGTCCGCCACCTGATGCACGACGGCCGCCTGGTCGACCACCCCGTGACCGACGGTGCCCGCCTCGACGGCGCCCGCGTCGTGTACGACGTGGGCGGCGACCAGCCGCTGCCGCTCTGACCTCGGGCGGCAACGTTCCCGTGTCGGTGGGCGCATGGCAGGATCGCGCCATGGCCGACCTCGCCACCGTCGCACCCGCC
Organism: Acidimicrobiales bacterium; assembly: GCA_035708905.1. Classification (GTDB taxonomy): domain Bacteria; phylum Actinomycetota; class Acidimicrobiia; order Acidimicrobiales; family VFJN01; genus ZC4RG19. Next base: position 8,398 of record DASTFE010000126.1, read on the forward strand.
TTCGTCGAGATGGCCCATCGCATCGTGTGGGCCTCGGTCGCCACGGTCGACCCGCAGGGGCGTCCCCGCAGCCGCGTGCTGCACCCGCTGTGGACCTGGGACGGCACGGCCCTGACCGGCGTGATCGCCACCGGGCCCACCCGGGTCAAGCGGGCGCACCTCGAGCGCACCCCGTTCGTGTCGATCAACTACTGGTCGCCCGATCAGGACACGTGCTCGGCCGAGTGCCGCACGTCGTGGATCCTCGACGACGAGGGTCGCCAGGCCGTCTGGCAGGCGTTCGCCCAGGCGCCGGCGCCGGTGGGCTACGACCCCGCCATCATCCCCGACTGGGCCGGCGGGCCCCTGTCACCCGCGTTCGCCGGGCTGCGGCTCGAGCCGTGGCGGGTGCGGGTGTTCCCGGGCACCGTGCTGCTGGGCCAGGGCGGTGAGGTGCTGTCCTGGGCTGCGCCGGACCGCCGGTAGCGGGCCGCGGCTGCCCGCGCCCCGACGGCTCAGGCGCTGCGGGCGGCCAGGCGGCGCAGCGGCGGCAGCGTCGGCGGCGGTTGGCGCCGCTCGGGCAGCGATGCCAGCAGGTCGGCGGTGGTGGCGGTGATCTCGCGCACGGCGCGCTCGACGGCCTCCTCGGTCGCGGCCGACGTCTTCTGGACGCCGCTCACCTTCCGGACGTACTGGCGGGCGGCGGCCTCGACCTCTTCGGGCGTCGCCGCAGGCTCGAGCCCCCGCAGCGTGGTGATGTTGCGGCACATGACGGCGAGGCTACCGACGCCGCCGCGTGGTCGGTCACGCGGGATCTCGATCCGGCGGCGTGCCGCGCCCGTAGTCGTCGACCTCGTGGGCGAGGAGCCGGATCTCGCCGCCGATGCGGTAGGCGGGCAGCCGCCCGCGGTCGACGAGCCGGTAGACGTCCCGGACCGCCGTGCCGAGGCGGGTCGCGGCCTGGGCGGGGGTGATCCACTCGTAGGTGTGCACGCGTGATCCGCCTCGCTGCTCTCGATCGTCCTGCCGGACCGCCTGCCCACGGAACGTACTTGCACCACCACGCTGAAGTCACACCGGATAGACCTTCGGTCAACATGGACTCCTGCCACACACCTGGCCGTGGCCCGAGGCGGGGTCGGCGCTCGCCGGCCGGTCACGTTCGTCCAAGCCACCGGGCGGCGGTCGCCGTACGGTCGTCCCACCCCGGTCCCCATGATCCGAAGGAGCAGCCCATGGCCGCCGACCGCACCGACCAGGCCACCGCTGACGCCGGCGAGGAGGATCCCTCCGGCGCGTTCGAGCTGGCGACGACGCACGTGCACCTCGGCGCCGGCGGGCGGGCGACACCGCTGCCCGACTTCGCGTGGACGCCCGAGTTCCTCGACGCCTACGAGCGGCGCTTCGCGGCCGACGGCGACGAGGGCCGGCTGGTGACGACCTTCCGCAGCGAGACGTCGTGGTCGACCTGGGAGCGGCATCCGGCGGGCGAGGAGGTCGTCGTGCTGCTGTCGGGCCGCATCGACCTGGTCCAGCGCACCGGCGGAGGCGAGCGGCGCATCGCCCTGCGCCCCGGCCAGGCCGTGGTCAACCCGACCGGCGTGTGGCACACCGCCGACGTCCACGAGCCGGGCGAGGCGCTGTTCATCACTCCGGGGCGGGGCACCGAGCACATGCCTCGTTGAGCTGGCGGTCAGCCGGATGCCGACCCCGCAGGTGACACGCGGCCGGCCGGCGGTCAACCCGTCGCCGGCTCGGCCATGGGGGCGGCGCCCAGAGCGGCCATCAGGCGCCGCCCCTCGGCCGCGTGCCCGTCGCCGGCCAGGATCAGGGTGCGGGCGTGCTGGTAGCGGCAGCCGCTGCGGGCGAGCACGTCGGCGAGGCCCACCAGCCGGTCGGTCTCGCCGTCGGCCAGCGCGGCGGCCCGGTCGATCAGCGCCGTCACCGTGGGGTTGGCCGTGCCCATGGGCCGGGCCTGCTCGATGCGGTGCTGCGCCTCGCCGTGGCCGGCGAGGACGGCCGCCTCGGCGCGCAGCGCTGCGTACCAGGGCCGCCACTCGCCGGTGTACCAGGTGTCGAACGTCGCCGGGTCCTGCTCGAGGCGGCGCACGGCGCCCTCGAGGTCACCCCGGTGCAGCAGCACGATGGCGTCGAAGGTGGGCGCGTAGCCGGTCGAGCAGCGCTCCAGCTTCTCGGGGTCGACCCCCAACTCCCGGGTGATCTCGACCCACTGCTCGCGGGCCTCGTCGTCGCCGCGCAGGCCGTGCGCCATGGCCACCGCGTAGGCGCCGCCCCCCAGGCTGGTGGCGACGGGCCGCCCGGCCCGCTGCCAGCTCTCCCGGAAGCGCTCGCCGTCGGCGAGCACGCGCTCGAGGTCGCCGGCGAGCGCGTCGACCTTCAGGCGCTTGCTGGTGGCCAGGTGGCCTTCCTCGGTGTGGAACGACAGGCGGGCGACGTCGTCGGTGAAGCGGCGGGCGCCGGCGAAGTCGCCCGACGCCAGCGAGATCTCGGTCGCCATGTTGTAGGTGTCGTTGATCTCGAAGGCGGCCATGACGTCGGGCCTGACCTGGGCGAGCAACGTGACCCGCCGGGTGACGGCGTCGAGGGCGGCCGGGACGTCGCCCAGCCCCAGGTGGATGGCGGACAGGGCGTCGAGCGCCGCGCTCGTGACGAGCGGGTCGCCGAGAGCCTGCCCGGCGGCGACGGCCCGCCGGGCGGTGACGAGCGCCTCGGGGTCGGTCTCGGCCATCCGGAACGCCACCGCGACGAGGGTGGCGGTGTCGGCCCACGGGTCGCCGCCGGACAGGCCGCGGGCCTCGTCGACGAGGTCTTCGACGGTGCCCTCCGGCGGCATCTCGGCGATGATGCCGGGGCCGCGTGTCAGCAGCTCGGCGGCGCGGGCCAGCGCGTACGCGGCCGTGGCGCCGTCGCCGGCGGCGGCCGCCGCGTCGCTCGCCTCGCGCCACAGCCGCAGCGCCTCGTTGCCGACGTGGCGGATCGCGGCCGCGCCGGCGGCGTGGAGCAGCATGTCGGTCATGGCGGCGTCGTCGGGCGCCAGTGCCGCGGCCTGCTCGTAGCGCTGCTGGGTCTCGGCGAGCAGGCCGCGCGTGAAGCAGTTGTCGGCCAGCAGCCGGGCGAGCGCGAAGGCCTCGGGCCGGAGGGCCGGCGCCGCGCTCGCCCACTTGAGCGCGGCCCGGGCGTCGTCGGCCACCGCGTCGAACCGTCGCCGGGCGGCGACGAACTCGTCGGCCCGGGCGATGCTGTCGCGCAGCGGCATGTCGGTGGCGGCGTCCAGCGCCGCCAGGGTGGCGGTGGCCCAGCGCAGGTGGCGGCGGCGGACCACGACCAGCTCGGTGACCGCCCGGCCCTCGTCGTCGGTGGCGGGGGTGGCGGCCTTCTGCTCGGCGCCGTACTGGCGGATGGTCTCGAGCGCCCGGTAGCGGGTCTCGGCGCCCGGGACCGCGACCAGCAGGCTGTGGTCGACCAGCCGGGCGAGCGCGTCGGCGACGCCGGCCGGTGCCACCGGCGGGGTGCCGGCCACCTCGGCGGCCGCGGCGGCGGTGAAGGGGGCGGCGAACACCGAGATGCGGCGCAGCAGAGCCTGGTCGGCGGGATCGAGCAGGCCGTAGCTCCAGTCGATCGTCGACCGCAGCGACTGGTGGCGCTCGTCGAGCCGCGACCCGCCCGCCAGCAGCTGGAGGCGCTCGGACAGCCCCGCCTCCAGGCCGTCGAGCCCGAGCGACGGCAACCGCGCGGCGGCGAGCTCGATGGCGAGCGCCCCGCAGTCGAGCCGCCGGCAGATCTCGCCGATGCGGGCGTGCTGGTCGTCGGTGACGGTGGCGCCGGCCTGGCGGGCGCGCTCGACGAACAGCGCGATCGCGTCGCCTTCGCCCCCGTCACCGGGCAGCGACAGGCCGGGCACGGCGAACACCCACTCGAACGGCAGCATGAGCCGTGCCTGGCTGGTGGCGAGGACCGTCACCCCCGGACACCTGCCGAGCAGGCGCTCGACCAGCACCGCGGCACCGCCGAGCACGTGCTCGCAGTTGTCGAGGACGATGAGGGCGTGGCGGTCGGACAGGTGGGCGAGGAGGGCCTGCTCGACCGTGCGGCCCCGGGCGTCGTCGAGGCCCAGGGTGGTGGCCACGGCCGCCGCGACCTGGCCCTCGTCGGACACGGGCACCAGGTCGACGAACCACACGCCGTCGCGCCACGTCGACGCCAGGTCGGCGGCCACCGCCGTCGCCAGGCGGGTCTTGCCCACGCCACCCGGGCCGGTGGCCGTGACCAGCCGGTGGGCCTGCACCGCGGCGGTCAGCTCGGCGACCTCGCCCGCCCGGCCGACGAACGACGTGAGAGGCACGGGCAGGGCCCGGGGTGCGGGTGCGGTGCCGGTGGCCGGCGCGGCGCCGTAGTCGTCGCCGCCGCCCGCGAGCGGCGCGGCCGAGCCGTCGGCGTCCGGGCGGCCCGTCGTGCGTGGGCCGGCCGTCGCCTGCGGGGCGGCCGCCGCGGCGACGTGCCCGCCGCCACCTTCGTCACCGCGGTCACCGGCGTCGCGGACCAGCCGGGCCAGCGCGCGGCGGTCGCCGGCACCCAGCTTGCGCAGCAGCGACGAGACGTGGCTCTCGACCGTGCGCACCGAGACGAACAGCCGCGCGGCGATCTCGGCGTTGGTCGCGCCCTGCGCGACGAGGTCGAGCACCTCGGCCTCGCGTTCGGACACGCCCGCGTCGGTCAGCGCCCACGGACTCGCCATGACCTCAAGTGTGCCCGGCGCGCCGCCCGGAGCGGGGGCGATTCCCGCCGCGCCCCACCGATCCGTGGTGCGGTCCGTGGCGGGTCCGCCCCGGATCCGTGGCGGCTCCGTGGTCGATCCGTGGGCGGCACGGATGCCCGCGCCCGCCCCCGGGCGCACGATCGGGACACGACAACCCCCGTACCAGGAGGCTCCCCGTGCATCCCGACGTGACCATCCAGCTCGCCGAGCAGCGCCGCCACAGCCTGCTCGCCGACGCCGCCAGCGTGCGGACCGGCCGCCGCCACCGCCGGGCGCGGCGCGGCGAGGCCCGGGCGCGGCGTCGCACCTCCCCCGAGCCCGCCTGAGCCCGCCGGCGGGCGGGGGCGGCGACCCCGGGCGCCCGCCCGAGGAGATTCCTCCCCCGAGCGCGTAAGAGATCGACCGGTCATCGGTCAGGACGGGTGACACCGGCGGAACGGCCGCCGGGCATCCGGCAAGGAGACCACCGATGACCTCCCTCACGACCACCGACCACATCCCCCGCACCGCACACACCGCCCGCCCCTCCCTCCCCGGCCTGCGCCGGGTGGCGGCGGCGGGCGCGATCGTCGCCCTCGGGCTGCTGGCCCCGACCGCAGCGAGCGCCGGACCGGCCGGCCCGCCCGGTCCCGACGACGTGACCTCGAACCCCGGGTGCGAGCCCGACCTGCCCTGCGACGTCGGTCCCGACCCCGACCCGGACGACTGCCACCCCCTCGTGGCCGTCTGCGACGAGATCACCAGCGGTGGCGGCGGCGACCCCGACCCCTGCGAGAGCGACGACCCGCCGCCCTCCTGCGACCCCGGCCCCGGCACCGAGGAGCCGAAGGAGCCCGAGGTCGAGGTCGACGTCCCCGTCCGCGCCACCCCGAACTTCACCGGGTGACGACCGTGCGACGGACCACCGCACCCCTCGGTGCGGCGGTCGCCGCCGTGGCCCTGGCCCTCGCGGCCGGCTGCGGCGGCGG
>DASTFE010000127.1:0-16325 GCA_035708905.1 Acidimicrobiales bacterium
GCCGAGGCCCTGCCGCTCCGGTCGGGCCGGGTCGACATCGCCTGGCTGTCGACCGTCGTCCACCAGATCCGCGGGCTCGACCGGGCGGTGCGCGAGCTGCACCGGGTCGTCCGGCCGGGCGGTGGCGTGCTGGTCCGGGGCTACTTCGCCGACCTGCCGATGGGCACCGTGCTGCGCCGCTTCCCCGGCATGGACAGGGTCGCCGCCACGTTCCCCACCACCGGGACGGTGGTGGAGGCCTGCGAGCGGGGCGGCCTGCGGCTCGACGCCGTCACGCCCGTGACCGAGGTCTGGACGTCCGACCGCGCGGTGTGGGCCGAGCGGGCCCGGTCCCTGCGCCACGTCGACTCGGCGTTCCGGCCGCTGACCGACACCGAGTTCGACGCCGGCGTTGCCGCCGCGCTCGGGCCCGGCGGGACCGACCCCGGTGCCGGCCCGCTCGTCAGCGAGGTGACGCTCAACCTGGTCGTGCTGCGCCGGCCGTAGCCGCCCCGGCCCGCCCGGCCGCCCCGCCCCGGCCGGAACGGGCGCGCCGCGCCGGGTGGGAGACTGCCCGCGTGGACTTCGCGACGATGATGGCCCTCGAACCTCACGGCACCGACGTCTGGGTGGGCGCCGGGCCCCGGTACCCCTGGGGCGGCCTGTACGGCGGCCAGATCGTGGCCCAGGGTCTGCGGGCGGGCACGTTCACGGTCGACCCGGCGTTCCGGGTGCACTCGCTGCACGCCTACTTCATCCGCTCGGGCGATCACACCGAGCCCATCCGGTTCGAGGTCGACCGGGTGCGCAACGGCCGCTCGTTCTGCACCCGCCGGGTGACAGCACGCCAGTCGGTCGGCGTGATCCTCGAGATGACGGCGTCGTACCAGGTCGACGAGGACGCCCCCCAGGTGCAGACCGCCGTCATGCCGACGGTGGCCCCGCCGGGCGAGCTGGACGAGGACGGGTGGAGCCCGATCTTCGGCCGGCGGAACGCGCCCCGCAAGCGGGGCCGGGCGACGTCGTGGCTCAAGCTGGGCGAGCCCATCGGCGACGACCCGGCGCTGCACGCGGTCGGCCTGGCCTACCTCTCCGACGACCTGCCCACCGAGGCGGTCGTGTCGCTCTACCCCCACTGGGACCTCGACCGCCCGCCCGAGAGCCAGTTCTTCTCGGCCAGCCTCGACCACGCCATCTACTTCCACCGCCCGATGGCGTCGGACCGGTGGCACCTGCAGACCTTCACCTGCCACGGGCTCATGAGCTCGCGGGGCGTCAGCGTCGGCTACGTGTTCACCGAAGAGGGCACCCACGTGGCGACGATCGTGCAGGAGGTGCTGCTGCGCGAGGCGCGGCGCGACGGCTGACGTGCTCAGCGCTTCTCGTCGACCCTGACCCCGGCGCCCGGGCGCCAGGTGCTCACCCGCATGACGTCGCCGTCGACGACCACCGACGAGGCGCCGAGCAGGTCGACGTCGAAGGCATCGAAATCGCCGACCTCGAAGCGGTAGCCCACCGACGCGTAGATGTCGTCGGAGAACCGCGCCAGGGTGTCGTGGTCGGTGACCGGCGTGGCGACGCCCCACATCTTGACGTCGCCCTCGCTCACGTCGGTGTCGACCGTGGCGCTGTGCAGCGAGAAGCGGCCGTCGCGTCGCAGGTCGCGGGACTTGGCGGCGTCGGGCATCATGCCGAGCCACAGGCGGTCGCCGTGGAGGACGAGCCGGTCGTCGGCGACGACGGGCTCCATCGGGCTGATGCGGGGGAAGCCGTCACGGCGCAGCGTGGCGAGCATCATCAGCTTGGTGGCGGCGAGTCGACGCTCGGCCAGGTCCGCGATGTCGGGGGCTTCGGCGGCGAAGTCTTTCCATGTGGCCATGCCGTCACCGTACGACCGGACCCTGACAGATCCTGTCAGGGAAGGCCGGCGCGCCCGTGGTCGCGATCTCGCTGATACAGACGTCACCGTGGACGGCCGGCAACTACGATGCCGGCATGGCGACGGCACCTGCGGTAGACGACATCGACCTGTCCGACCTCGACTGGTGGGCCCGACCCCTCGACGAGCGCGCTGCCGCCTTCGCGGTGCTGCGGGCCGAGCGGCCGATCGCCCCGATGGTGATGCCGGGCCTGCCCCACATGGGGATTCCCGAGACGCCGTACTACGCCGTCACCCGCCATGCCGACATCGTCGAGGCGAGCCGCCACCCCGAGCTGTTCTGCTCGGGCAAGGGCACCAACATCGCCGACCTGCCCCCCGACTTCGTCGAGTTCTTCGGCTCGATGATCAACATGGACGATCCCCGCCACGCCCGCATGCGCCGCATCGTGTCCCGAGGGTTCACCCCCCGCCAGCTCGAGCGGATGCGCACCGACGTCGAGGGCGTCGCCGCCGAGATCGTCGACGAGATCGCCGAGCGGGGCGAGGGCGACTTCGTGACCGAGGTGGCCGCCCGCCTGCCGCTGCGGATCATCCTCGACATGATGGGCATCCCCCGCAGCCAGGAGCGGTTCGTCTTCGACCGCACGAACGTCATCCTCGGCTTCACCGACGCCGAGTACGTGCCCGACCTCGACGACCCGGTGGGCGTCACCACCGCGATCCTCACGGCCGGCGCCGAGCTGGCCCAGCTCGTGACCGAGCTGGGCGAGGCCCGCATCAAGGACCCGGGCAACGACCTGGTCACGGCGCTCGTCACCAGCGAGGTGGACGGCGAGAAGCTGTCGCCGCAGGAGCTGGCCTCGTTCTTCATCCTGCTCGTGGTGGCGGGCAACGAGACCACCCGCAACGCCATCGCCCACGGCCTGTGGGCGCTGACCGAGCACCCCGAGCAGAAGCAGCGCTGGCTCGACGACGTCGACGGGCTGGCGCCCACCGCGGTCGAGGAGATCGTGCGGTGGGCCTCGCCGGTCATCCACTTCCGCCGCACGGTCACCCGCGACGGCGTCCGCCTCGGCGACCACGACCTCGTCGAGGGCGACAAGGTCGTGCTCTGGTACTGGTCGGGCAACCGCGACGAGGCGGTGTTCGACGACCCGCACACCTTCGACCTCGGCCGCACGCCCAACGAGCACATCGGGTTCGGCGGTCCCGGGCCGCACTTCTGCCTGGGCGCCCACCTGGCCCGGCGCGAGATCTCGGTGATGTTCCGCGAGCTGCTGCACCGGCTGCCCGACATCCGGGCGGTGGGCGAGCCCGACCGGCTGCGGTCGGGTTTCATCAACGGGATCAAGCACCTCCGCGCCGAGTGGACCCCGGTGGCGCCCCGGTCCTGACGCCCCGTCGGGCGACCACCCCCGCGTTCCTGCCGCGGGATCGGGGGTCATCACCCCGGATCCCGCGCAGGAAACCGGGGCGACCGGGCGCGAGCGCGGGTCAGCCGGCGGCGGTGCGGCCGGGCTCGACCCCCACCTCCGGCGCCAGCGACGTGTGGTCGCCCGGCACCTCGACGATCGGGTCGTCGCGGTCGTCCCACTCGGTGCGCAGCGCCCGGCTCATCGTGGCGTGCATCTCGTACAGGCACGTGATGTACGTCAGCTCGAGGATCTGCTGGTCGTCGAGGTGCTGCTGCAGCGCGGCGAACACGCCGTCGGGCACCCGGCCGCCGTCGAGCACCAGCGCGTCGGTGTAGGCGAGCACGGCCCGCTCGGCGGGTGACCAGCAGTCGGCCACCGGCCAGTGGGGCAGGGCGGCGATCTTCTCCTCGGGCATGCCGAGGGCCCGGCACGACTTGGCGTGCTGCGAGAACACGAACTGGCTCTGGCGGCACCAGCCGGCCCGGAACTGGCCCAGCTCGCGCAGCTCGGCCGGCAGCGTGCGCTTCGGCGACCGGTAGAGCGCGAAGCCGGCGACGCAGTGCTCGAGCACGTCGGGCACCAGCGCGAACGTCGTCCACCAGTCGCCGGGGGTGCCGGTGGCGGTGCCCGGCTCGGCGACCGGGTCGCGGTCGGGGCCGAACATGAAGTCGTACATGGCGCCGACGATGGGGGCGGTGGCCTCGTGGCGGCTGACCTGGCGCAGTCGGGGCATGGCGGCAAGGTAGTGCCGCCCCGTCACGTGCGGCGGCTGATCTCGGCGAGCTCGGCCAGCATCGGCGACCAGGCGGTGAAGGCGAGGTAGTGGCCGCCGCCGTCGACCACCGCCAGCTCGGCGCCGGCGAGGTGGGACGCGTACCACCGCCCGAACGCCGGCGGGGTCACCGTGTCGTTGCTGCCGTACCACAGCCGCACCGGGCAGCCGACGTCCGCCGGGTCGACGGCCAGCGACCGGGCCTGGGCCTCGACGTCGGCGGCCACGCCGGCCAGGCCGTTGCGCACGGCCTCGACCAGCGCCTCGGCCATGCGCACCGCGCCGCCCGGGACGCGCGCCAGCTCGGCGGCGTCGTGGGCCGAGCGGTGGGCGGCCTGGTGCTCGGTGGCCAGCGCCAAGCCGCAGGGATGGGGGGCGAGCATGGCGGCGACCTCGGCGCCCAGCTCGCCGGGCGGCACCGCGTCCGCCAGCTCGATCGTGCCCAGGCGGTGCTCGCCGGCCGCCGCCACCTCGGGGTCGTCGAACGCCTGGCAGGGCACGAGGCCGGCGACGATGCCGAGCGCCGCCACCCGGCCCGCCATCGGGCCGCCCGGCGCCGGGCCCCCGGCGAGGGCCAGCCCGGTGAGGGCGCCGCCCGACCAGGCCAGCACCGCGCACCGCTCGATGGCGAGGTCGTCGAGCACGGCGGCGGCGTCGGCGGCCACCGCGGCCGGCCAGCCGGGCGACCAGGGCCCGGGGGACGCCGACGTGCCCCCGTAGCCCGGGCGGTCGAGCGCCAGCAGCCGGACGCCGGCGGCCGCCGCCAGCCCGTCGTCGGGATGGCGGGCGAGCCGGGAGTCCGGGGTGCCGTGCAGGTAGAGGACGGGCACGCCCGCCGGGTCGCCGACGTCGTCGACCGCCGCCACCCGGCCGCCGCCCAGCGCCACGGCGCGGGTGGGCGAGGGGGCGGTCACGGCGCGGAACCTACACTGGCCGCCCGGCGGTACCGGCAACCCGCCTCACCAAAACCGGAGGTTCCCCCGCATGCAGTCCCCGCCCCCCGGCGCGCCCGCCTCGCCGGCCGCCGGCCCCGGCTCCGACCCCGGTCCCGGCCCCGGAGCACCGACCACCGTGGCGGCACCGCCCGATGACGCGGCCGCCGCCGGTCCCACGGGGCCCACCGGCCGCCGCCGGGCCCGCCTGCCTGCCGCCACGGTGCCCCGGTTGGCGGTCGTCGCGGTCGGCGCCTTCATCGGCGCCCAGCTCGTCGCGGACGTCGCCAGCATCAAGATCGGCTCGTCGTTCGGGCGGGCGGTCGACATGGGCACGTTCATCTACCCCATCACGTTCACCCTGCGCGACGTGGTCCACAAGATGCTCGGCCGCCGGGCGGCCCGCACCCTGGTCGTGACCGCCGCCGCCGTCAACCTGGCCATGGCCCTCTACCTGCAGTGGGCCGCCCGGGTGCCGAGCGACGCGAGCTACCCGCTGGGCGACGAGTTCGCCGCGGTGCTGGGCCCGCTGTGGCGCATCGTGGTGGCGTCGATCGTGGCCGAGGTGGTGAGCGGGCTGCTCGACACCGAGGCGTACCACTGGTTCGTGCGCCGCGTGACGACGCGCTACCAGTGGGCCCGGGTGGCGGTGAGCAACGCGGTCAGCGTGCCGGTCGACAACGCGCTGTTCGCGGTGCTGGCCTTCGGCGCCGTGCCGCTGATGGCCGACCACGCGCTGACGCTGCCGTGGGCCGCGGTGTGGGACGTCTTCGTGGTCAACCTGACGGTGAAGGCGGCCGTGTCCGCGGTCAGCCTGCCGCTGATCTACGTGTCGCCCGACCGAGACTGGCGGGCCGATCCCGACGACGCCTGACGGGCGGCCGGCGCGTCCCCGCCTACCGGTCGTCGGCGCGCACGACGCCCCAGAGGCAGACGTCGAGGTAGTCGTCGACGAAGCCGGGGTCGTCGGGCCAGTCCATGTGGGGCTTGGCGATCCGCAGCGAGGTCAGGCCGTGCACCCGGGCCCAGAAGCCGAGCGCCAGGCGGTAGGCGTCGGTCTGGTCGGGGCGGAACCGGCCGGCGTCGATGCAGTCCTGCACGCACTGGACCAGCAGGTCGAACGCCGCCGACCGGGCCAGGCCGGGGCCCTGGTACACGGCGGGCACGTCGTCGGGGCCGGTCATGAACATGATGCGGTAGGGCTCGGGGTTGGCCACGGCGAAGTCGATGTAGGCCCGGCCCAGGGCGGCCAGCCGCTCGACCGGGTCGTCGGCGCCCTCGCACGCGGCCCGCACGTGGTCGGTCAGCGCGGCGAAGTGGCGGGCGCACACCTCGAAGATCAGCTCGCTCTTGTCGGCGAAGTGCCGGTAGATCGACGGGGGCGTCACGCCCACGGCATCGGCGACGGCGCGGATCGAGACCGCCTCCTGCGAGCCGGTCTCGATGAGCAACCGCTCGGCGGCCGCCATGATCTCGCCGCGCAGCCGCTGCCCCTCGCCCTTGGGCAGGCGGGGGCGGCGGCTGGCGGCGCTGGCGGCCTGCGGGGTCATCGGGCTCCGAGGCTATCCCCGGTCACCGTGTGGCCGTCCGGGTCGGTGGTGGCCGCCGCCACGCCCGCGCCCACGTCCCCGCCTGCGCCCGGGCCCGCGTCCTCGCCTGCATCCGGGCCCGCGTCGGCTCCGGCGACCGCAACGGCCGGGCCGTCGAGGTCGACCGCCTCGCTGATGCCCCACCGCCGGTGGATGCGCCGCAGCGGTGCCGGCGACCACCAGTTCCACCGGCCGGCCAGCCGCATGAACGCCGGCACCAGCGTGCCCCGGATGAGGAAGGCGTCCATCAGCACGGCGAGGGTGAGGCCCAGGCCGAACAGCTTGATGAAGCTGACCCGCCCGAGCGCGAACGACAGGAACACCACGGCGATGAGCACGGCGGCGGCGGTGACGATGCGGCCGGTGCGCTCGAGCCCGACGGCGACCGCCGTCACGTCGTCGGCGCCGTTGTCGTGCTCCTCCTTGATGCGGGACAGCAGGAACACCTCGTAGTCCATCGACAGCCCGAAGGCGACGCAGAACATCAGGATGGGCATGGCCGCTGCCAGCCCGCCGGTGGCGGTGAAGTCGAGCACGCCCGACAGGTGCCCGTCCTGGAAGATCCAGACCATGGCCCCGAACGTGGCCGACAGGCTGAGCAGGTTGAGCACGATGGCCTTGGCCGGGATGACCACGCTGCCGAACATGAGGAACAGCAGCACCACGGTGATGACGGCGATGAGGCCGAGCGCGAGCGGCAGGCGCGAGAACAACGAGTCGTTCACGTCGACCAGGCCGGCTGCCGTGCCGGTCACGAGCACGGGCGCCGGGGCGTCGGCGGCGCGCACGGCGTGGACGAGGTCCTCGCCCTCCGGCGACAGCGGCTCGACCTCGGGCACCACCGACAGGTAGGTGTCGTCGCCGGCCCGGAAGCCCGCGTAGCGGGGCGCGCTGTCGGGGCCGAGCACGAGCTGGCCGGGCTCGCAGCCGAACTGGGCGGCGATGCCCTCGCCGCAGTAGGTGCCCGTGGCGGCGTCGACCCGCGACACACCGGGCAGCGCGGCGAGCGTGGTGGCGTAGCCGTCGACCTCCGCGTCGGACAGGGCGTCGCCGCCCGTGGTGACCACGGACAGGGCGCCGGCCTCGGCCGACGAGAACTCGTCGCGGAGGATGTCGCCCACGACCCGCCCGTCGGCCCCGGGCGGCAGCACCCGGTCGTCGGGCTGGGTGAGGCGGATGCCGAGGAACGGGGCCCCGAGCAGCAGCAGCACGGCGACCGCGGCGGTGGCGACCGGGAGGGGGCGGCGCATGACCAGGGTGGCGATCCGGTGCCACACGCCCTCGCCGGGCGGGGCGACCGACCGCTTCCACAGCGTGAGGGCGTTGACCCGGTGGCCGAGGAGGGCGAGCAGCGCCGGCAGCACGACCAGCGAGAACAGGCCGGCCAGCAGGGCGACGGCGACGCCGGCGTAGGCGAAGCTGCGCAGGAAGGCGATGGGGAACACGAGCAGGGCGCACAGCGACGCCGCCACGGTCAGGGCGCTGAACGCGACCGTCCGGCCGGCGGTGCGCACCGTACGGGCGACCGCCACCCGGGGCTCGTGCCCGGCCCGCAGCTCCTCGCGGAAGCGGGAGACGACGAACAGGCTGTAGTCGATGGCGAGCCCCAACCCCAGGGCGGTCGTGAGGTTGAGGGCGTAGATCGACACGTCGGTGACGCCCGCCATCACCTGCAGCACGCCGAACGTGCCGACGATCGACATCACGCCGATCAGCAGCGGCAGGCTGGCGGCCACGACGCTGCCGAAGACGAGCACCAGCAGCACGAGCGTGATCGGCAGGGCGATCATCTCGGCGGTGAGCAGGTCCTCCTCGATGGTGGTGCCCACCTCGTGGAACACCGCGGCGAAGCCGCCGACCGCCACCTCGGGCGCGCCGTCGCCGCCCGGTTGCCGGTACCGCGGGGCGATCTCGGCGATGCGCTCGTCGACGGTGTCGTCGTCGCCCTCGATGCGGGCGATCACCAGGGCGCGGGTGCCGTCGTCGTTGCGCAGGGGCGGGGCACCGCCCTCCGACCAGTACGACACGACGTCGGTGACGCCGTCCTCGCCGGCGAGGCGCTCGGTGATCGCCCGGCCCGCGTCGCCGACGCGGGGGCTGTCGACGTCGTCGCCGGGCGGCGCCGTGACCAGCAGGATCACGTTGGGCACGCCGGTGCCGAACTGCTCGGCCAGCGCCTCGTCGGCCCGAGCCGACTCGGTGGCCGGGTCCTCGAAGCCGCCGGACACGAGGTTCTCGGCGACGCCACCGCCGAAGGCGCCGGCCAACCCGACCAGCATCAGGGTGGCGACGAGGACGGCGCGGGACCGGCGGGTGGCGAGGTGGGCGAATCGGGTGAGCATGGCCGTCTCCCAAAATGGGTAACTGCGTTAGGTTATCTCGGGTATGTGATCGCAGTTAGCGCTCGATGTCGAGATGACGTCGGTCACGCCCGGGCCGCCGGCCCGACTTCGCTCGGCGTCGGTGTCGCCCGGTAGCGTGCGGCCCGTGCGCACACGGATCCTGCGCGGGCGGCGCCGATGGGCCGCCGTCGGCCCCGTCTGGTCCCGCCTCGCGGCCGAGGTGCCGGCGCGGTCGCACCTGCAGTCACCCGAGTGGGCCTGCGCGCTCACCGAGGAGTTCCACACCGACGAGGCGCGCTGGCTGGTGGTCGAGGACGACGACGGTCCCCTGGCCGTGCTGCCCTTCAAGCTGGGCGAGCGCCGGTTCGGCCCGCTGCGCGTCCGGGTCCTGTCCAGCGAGCGCCTGACCGACGGGCTCGTCCATCCCCGCCTACAGCCCGCCGACCTGCGGCGCGAGCTGCTGGCCGCGGCCCGCGGGGACGGCGAGCCGGTCGACGTGCTGTCGCTGAACGGCGTGCGCCCCGGCAGCGCCTTCGCCGCCCTGGCCGCCGGGTCGTCCGCCGGGCTCGAGACCGAGGCCGACGGCGGCTACTCGGTCGTCGAGACCGACGTCGGCAGCGACGAGTGGGAGGCGCGGGCCAGCAGGAACCTCAAGGCCGGCCTGCGCAAGGCCCGCAACCGGTTCGCCCGCCGGGGGGAGATGACCGTCACCACGGCCACCGCCCCCGACGAGGTCGCCACCGCCTTCGACGAGTTCGTCGCCATCGAGGCCTCGGGATGGAAGGCCGGCAGCGGGGCGCTGGCCAGCCAGCCGATCCAGTACGCGGTGCTGCGCCACTTCATGCTCGCGTCGGCCCGGGCGGGCGCCGGGCGCGTGGCCGTGCGGACCCTGCGGCTCGACGGCCGGCCGGCCGCCGCTCAGCTCGTCGCGCTCACCGCCGGCACGCTCACGTTGCTCAAGGTCGCGTACCACGACGCGCTCTCCGACCTGTCGCCCAGCAACCTGCTCATGGCCGACCTCGTCCGCACGTGTTGCGAGCGCGGCGACGTCGACCGCATCGACCTCGTCACCAGCCAGCCCTGGCACGACCGCTGGCACGCCGTCCGGCACCCCACCTACCGGGTGCGCGACGTCAACCTGCGGCGGCCGGGCGGACTGGTCAGCCGGGTGGGGTTGGCGGCGGAGGGCCTGCGGGCCCGGTTGCCCGGCGGTTGACCCGTGGGTCAATCTTGGCGGAGTGTCTGAGGTCGTCACCTTCCCCGGCGCCCGTGCCCCCGACCGTCGTCGCACGGTCGACTCCCACGGCATCCGCCTCGCCGTCTACGAGTGGGGCGACGCCGACGCCCCACCGCTCGCGCTCGCGCACGGGGGGTTCGACTTCGCGCGCACCTTCGACGTGTTCGCGCCCCTGCTGGCCGACGCCGGCTGGCGGGTGGTCGCGTGGGACCAGCGGGGCCACGGCGACTCCGAGCACGCCGCGATGTACTCGTGGGACGCCGACATGCGCGACCTGCTCGCCGTCCTCGACTCGGTGACCGCGGATCCGCTGCCGGTGGTGGGGCACTCCAAGGGCGGCGCGATCCTGGTGCAGTTCACCACCGCGCAGCCCCACCGGGTCCGCGCCCTCGTCAACCTCGACGGCCTGCCCAGCCGCCGCTCGATGCCCGACGTGACCGACCACGAGCGCACCAAGCTGCTGGCCGGCGACCTCGCCGGCTGGCTCGACTTCCGCCGCGGCGCCGCCACCAAGGTGCGCCGGCCGGACACGCTCGAGGGCCTGGCCGACCGGCGGGCCGCCATGAACCCCCGCCTGTCCACCGCGTGGCTGCGCTACCTCGTGTCCGTCGGCGCCCGCCGCGAGGACGACGGCTGGCGCTGGAAGATCGACCCGTCCCTGCGCCTCGGCGGCTTCGGGCCCTGGCGGCCCGAGTGGGCGATGGCCCGCCTGCCCGGCCTCGGCGTGCCGATGCTGGCGGTGCTGGGCATGCAGCCCGAGACGATGGGGTGGGGCACGCCGGTCGCGGAGGTCCGTCCCAACCTGCCGCCGGGCAGCCGCGTCGTCGCCTACGACGACGTGGGGCACTTCGTGCACATCGAGCAGCCGCACCGGGTGGCCGACCTGGTGGTCCGCTTCCTGAAGGACGTGTCGTGAGCACCGTCACGCTGCGCCACAACAAGATCGACCTCGCCCTCCACCGCCTGCGGGGCCCGGCATCCCCCGGTGCCGACGGCCGCCCGCTGCTGCACCTCCACGGGCTCGGCGAGCGGTCACCCGGCGCGGTGCCCCCGTACCTGGCCGCCTGGCCCGGGCCCGTGTGGGCGCTGGACTTCACGGGTCACGGGGCGTCGACGGTGCCCCGCGGCGGGGGCTACTTCTGCGAGCTGCTCATGGCGGACGTCGACGCCGCCCTCGCCCACCTCGGTCCCGCCACGGTCTACGGGCGCGGCCTCGGTGCCTACGTCGGGCTGCTCATCGCCGGGGCCCGGCCCGACCTGGTGCGAGGGGCCATCCTCGACGACGGGCCGGGGCTGGCCGGCGGCGGGGTCGAGCCGGCCACGCCGTTCGTGCTCGGCGTGCCGCTCGTTGCCTCGGGCCCGCCCGACCCCTACGCGCTGCTCGAGCTCAGCCGAGACGTCCGCCCGCCCGACTACGCCACGACCTACGCCCGCCAGGCCGCCACGCTGTCCGACCTGGACACGCCGCTGGCCGTGGCCGCCGTGGTCCGCCCGCCGTGGCTGGCCGCCGTGGCGGCCGAGCCCGGCGCGGTCACCGTGGCCCGCGACCGCTGCGTCGAGATCTACGCGGCGAGCTGACGCCGGACGACCCGGCACGGCCGAGCAGTCGGACGGCCGCGCAGTCGCACGGCTGAACTGCCGGGCGGCCGAACCGCCGGAGACGGCCGAACCGCCGGACGGCCGCGCAGTCGCACGGCCGAACCGCCGGGCGGCTCGACGGCCAGACACGGCCGGGCCGCGGCTCAGGCATCGCGCGACGCGACGAACCAGGCCAGTTCGACGAGCTCGTCGCGGGCCTCGGGTGCGATGTCCGCCGCCTCGACCGCATCCACGGCCCGGGCGGTGAGCGTGTCGATGAGGCGCTCGATCTCGTCCACCGCGCCGGTGTCGACGAGGACGCGCTGGATCGCCGCGACGTCGCCGTCGGTCAGCTCGGGCGCGCCGACCGCGGCGAGCAGGGGGCCGGCGCCCTCGACCGTCGCGGCCCGCTCGGTGGCCACGGCCAGCAGGGGCGTGGGCTTGCCCTCGCGCAGGTCCTGGCCCACCGGCTTGCCGGTCAGCGCCGGGTCGCCGAACGCCCCCAGCATGTCGTCGCGGAGCTGGAACACCTCGCCCAGCGGATCGCCGTAGGCCGACAGCGGCCCGCGCAGGTCGGCCAGCCGGCCGGCCAGCGCCGCGCCGACGTGCAGCGGGCGCTCGACCGTGTACTTCCCGGACTTGTAGCGCGCGATGCGGTGGGCCAGCCGGCGGTCGCGGTCGGCGCGGGCCGTGCCCCGCAAGTCGAGGTACTGGCCGACGTTCAGCTCGAGCCGCAGGTCGTTCCACACCGACCAGACGTCGCCGGGCACGTCGCCCAGCAGCCGGTCGGCGTACACGTGCGCCAGGTCACCGACGAGGATGGCCGCCCCCTCGCCGAAGCGCCGGGCCTCGCCCCGCCAACCGGCCGCCCGATGGGCGTCGGCGAACGCCAGGTGGGCCGTGCGCTCGCCGCGCCGCGTCGGTGAGCCGTCCATCACGTCGTCGTGCACCAGGGCGAAGGCGTGCAGCATCTCGAAGGCCGCGCCGGCGTCGACCACGCGGGGATCTTCGGGGTCGCCGCCGGCGCCCACGAACGCCCAGTGGCAGAACGCGGGCCGCAGGCGCTTGCCCCCGGCCTCGACCAGCCGCCGCAGCGCCCGCAGCGGCTCGACCAGCACCGGGTCGACCCGCTGCCAGCGCTCGACCTCGGCGTCGAGCAGGCCGGCGAGCCGCTGGTCGACGCGGGTGCCGAGCGCGTGCAGGCTCGTAGGGGTGGGAGACCGGGGGCGCATGTGCGAGCCCACGTTACGGGCCGTGCACGGGGTCGAGAACGATCGTCCCGGCGGGCCGGCCGCGCCAGCGCCGCGCGGCGGCTTCGCCTCGCACCCACCGCTCGGAGAGGCCGGGCGCTGTCAATCGTCTGCATGACAGAGTCATCAGGGTGGTTGGCACGGTCACGGCCGCCGGGTACTGTCCGATCGATGAGCAGCCACCCGCCGGGGTCGCCCGGTCCACCGTCGCCGGCTCCGGGCCGCGTGCGGCGGGCACCCGACCCCGCGGAGCGCCAGCGCGACGCCGAGCGCACCAGGCAGCGCATCCTCGACGCGGCGCTGGCCGAGTTCGCCGACAAGGGCTACGCCGGCGCCCGCGTGCGGGCGATCGCCGAGCGGGCCGGCGCCAACGCGCAGCTCATCTCGTACTACTTCGGCGGCAAGGAGGGGCTGTACCGCGAGCTGCTGCACCGGTGGCACCAGCGCGAGGCCGACATCGAGGCACGCGACCTCGCCCTCGACGACCTCGTCGTCGCCTACCTGCAGAACGTCTTCGACCAGCCGGAGCTGACCCGCATCTTCACCTGGGAGGGCCTGTCGCAGACGGCGCCGCCCGACCTGTACCCGCCCGACGGGGGTGACGCGCCCGAGGTCGCCGACCTGCGCCGCCGCCAGGCCGCCGGCGAGATCGCCGCGGACGTCGATCCCCCCTACCTGCTCGTCGCCCTCATGGGCGCGGTCAACACGCCGGTCACCATGCCGCAGGTCATCCAGCGGGTCTGCGGTGTCGCCGCCGACTCCGACGAGTTCCGGTCGGCCTTCGCCGCCCAGCTGCGGACCATCCTCGGGCACCTACGCGGCGCGTGCGCCGATCGACCCGCGGCGGACGGTTCGGACGGCGGCGCGCGGTGAGCGCCGGCGGCGCCCGCCTCAGCCCGGCGTCGCGAGCTGCGCCGTGTCGAGGTCCATCAGCCACCGGCCGTCGACGCGGCGCAGCGGCATCTCGGCCGTGCGCGTCACCCGGTCGACGGTCACCGTGACGCGCACCACCGCCGTGTCGCCCTCGTCGGAGACGAGCTCGACGTCGTCGAACTCGGCCGCGGCCACGGCCGCGGTGCCCGACTCGTCGGCCTCGCACTCGGCCACCGCCTCGGCGGCCGTCTGTCCCTCGGCCGAGTACGACTCGGGGGTCATCCGCTCGATCATGGCCGCGCAGTCGCCGCCGGCCACCGCCGCGAAGAACTCCTCGGCCAGCTCGACGGGCGACGTGTCGCCGGCGGGGGCGGCGCCGGCGTCGGCAGTTGTCTCGGCCTCGTCCGGCCCGCTGGTGGCCGGGCCGGCGTCCGGCGGGGAGCCCTCGTCGTCGCCGGCCGTCGCCTCCGCGTCGGCGGGCGCGGCCGCGTCGTCGCCGTCGCCGGTGGCGACCACGATGCCGCCGGCCACGGCGATCACCGCCACCACCCCCGCCAGCATGAGGCCGAGGCGGGCCCGGCCGCCGCGGGCGTCGCCCGGCGTGGCCGCTTCGCCGGGGCCCTGGCGCTCGGGCGTCGTGGCGCCGAGGCGCCCGGGGCCGGGGCCGGGCTGGCCCGCCGAACCGGTGGCGCTGTCGGGCGCAGCAGGAGGCGGCGGCACGGCGGGCGGCACCGGTGGCAGCGATGTCGGCGTCGACGCCACCGGGCCGCCGATGGTGGGCGCCGGGCGCGGCGCGTAGGCGGGCGAGGGCGGAGGCTCCGGCGCCGCGGCCGGGGCGTCGCCGGGCGCCGGGGGCGGCGGCGCGAGCGGCTCCGCGAGGTCGTCGTCGTGGGGATCGGGTGGCAGGGACATGGCCGACTCTCCGGCGCGGGGCGCACGTGGGCACCGTCGTGGTGGTGCGAGCGGGGAGTCTGGCATGCCGTGGGTACCGTGCGGGGTCGTGCCCCCGGCTTTTCGCGCCGTCGTCCCCGCGGCCGCGCTCGGCGCGGCAGTTGCGCTCGGTGTGATCGGCGCCGGCTGCGGCAGCCAGCCGAGGGACGGGCTCGGCCCCGACGAGGCGCGGTTCTCCTACGGCGACCGGTCGGCCACCGTCTCGCTGACGGCCTGCGGGCGCGACGGCGACGTCGTGGTGCTGGCCGGCGCCGAGGGCGGCATCGTGGTGCAGGCCCGCGCCGACCTCGGCGACGGCGGGCTCGACCGCACGGGCGTGACGGCCGACCTGGGGGGCGACGGCATCATGGGCGCCTTCGGCCCGGCGACCGAGCTCGGCCCCGCGGGCGAGATCACCGCCGTGCGGGTCGAGGGCGACCGGCTCGTGGTCGAGGGCGCGTGGGTGCCGTTCGACGAGCAGCTCACCCCGCAGCCGGCCGGGACCGCCCAGCCGATCGAAGGTGAGCTCGTGGCCCGCTGCCCGGCCCCCGAGGACGACGAGACGGCGGCGGTTCGGGCCGGCGGCTGACGACGCCTCGCGTTCTCGTCGCGGGATCGGGGGTCATCGCCCCGGTTCCCGCGGCAGGAACGATGCGGCTGGCGGTGGCGCCTACGCGTCGTCGGGGGTGGCGTCGCGCGGGGCCACGGGCTCGCCGGCCGGCGGGGCCTCGACCGCCGCGGCGGCGGCGTCGGCCTCGGCCTCGAGCGCGGCGACGACCTGCTCGACCTCGAAGCGGGCGCCGGCGATGCGGTCGCGGCAGCTGCGCAGCAGCTCGGAGGCCCGCCGGACCCGCGCGCCGAGCACGTCCACGTCGACCTCGTCGCCGTCGAGCTCGTCGAGGATGCCCTCGAGCTCGGCGAGGGCCTCGGCGTAGCCGAGCTCGTGGACGGGCGTGCCGCGGTCGGGCGTGTCGGTCATCGTCGGCTCCCGTGCGGATCGGGGTGGTCGTCGGTGGCGCCGCGACGTGCCGGGTCGCCGGCGGCCGGGGCGGGCGGTGGTCCGGCGTCGGCGGTGACGGCGCTGGCCACCTCGCCGTCGACCACGGTGGTGGTCAGGCGGTCGCCGGGGGCGACGTCGCCCACCGATCGCACCACCCGGCCGGACGCGTCGCGCGTGATCGACCAGCCCCGCGCCAGGGTGCGGCGCGGGTCGAGCGCCCGCACGTGGGCCTCGACGCCGTCGAGCCGGCGGTCGGCCCCCGCCAGCACGCGCGGCGCCCGCTGCACCAGCCGCGTCGTCGCCACGGCCAGGGCATGGTCGTGGGTGCGCAGGTGGGCCCTGGCCCCGGCCTCGACCCGGCCGACGCGCCGGTCGAGCCCCGCGGCCGAGCGGGCCAGGGCGCCCCCGGCGGCACGCCGCAGCCGGGCGTGGCGACCGGTCAGGTCGAGGTCGGCCGCGGCCAGGCCCTGGCGGGTCGCCACCGCCACGTGGCGCCCGCAGGCCCGCAGCCGCTCGGCCTCGCGCCGGCCGGCGCGACGGGCGGCG
>DASTFE010000128.1:0-11145 GCA_035708905.1 Acidimicrobiales bacterium
CGATGAACGGCGCCACGTAGTCGCAGTTGGTGCCGAGCGAGAAGTACCCGTGGCGGTCCATCGGCGCGGCGGCGGCGACGACGAGCGAGCACTTCGTCGTCTCCCGCAGCAGGCGGGGCACCTCGCTGAAGTTGTTGGGCACCAGCTCGCAGCCCCGCTCGTAGAAGGCCGGCCGGGTGATGTGCGACAGGAAGTACGAGACGTGCTGCAGGTGGTCGCGCAGGCCGCCGTGCAGGTAGCGGCGGTCGTGCAGGGCGTGCATCTGGTGGATCCGGACGCCGCGGAGCCGCTCGGCCCCCGCCTCGAGCGCGTCGACGACCGACACGGGCTCGCCGTTGGCGAGCGGCACGATGACGTCGGCCCCGTCGCTGACGTGGTCGAGCACGGCCTCGGCGGGCAGGGCCGCGGGCGGGGTCGTCAGGTCGGTGATCATGGGGTCACGTTGTACCCGCCCGCCGACGCGACCCCCGGTGCAGGCGCTGCGGTTGGTCGGGGATCGTGGCGGGTACGGAGCCAGCATGAGGTTCAAGATCGGACTCGCCGTAGGCTTCGCGGCCGGCTACTGGTACGGCACCACGCCGGCCGACCAGCGCAGGGCCAAGATCGACCAGATGTGGGGGAACGTGCGCGACAACCCCCGTGTGCAGCGGGTCACCGACACGGTCACCCGCGACGCCCACCGCCTGGGCGACGCCGTCGAACAGCGGATCGTCCAGCGGGCCGACGGGGCGGTCGACGTGATCGCCGGCTCGCGGCGGCGCGAGGGCGCGGCCTCCCAGAATGAGACCCCGGCCGAGCCGGGCATGAGGAGCGCATGACGCGATGTGTCCGATGGTCGCGGTGTCCGCGACCATCGGGTCATGGACGAGCGTCCCGGGCCTGAGGTCGGCAAGGCCGCCACGGGCTCGGGCGCGCCCGCAGTCACAGCGGCGGAGGGCGGCTCCAGCACGCCCGCCGAGGTCGCGCCCGGCGTTCGGGGCGACGGCGGGCCGGCCCCACCTCCGCCGCCAGAGCGCGTCACCGGGGCACGGGCGGTGCTCGGACGTGCCCGGTCCCACCTCCCCCGGGCGCGCACCGTCCTGCTGTCCCTGGCTGGCGCCGCCATCGCGGTGGCCCTGCTCGGGCGGGTGCCGGCCAAGGTGGGGCCCTTCGAGACCACGGTGGCCGCTCGACCGTCCCTGAGCGGGCACACGGTCGTCCACCTGGCGCCGCTGGGGACCATCGAGCTCGACACCCACGACTGGCCGCTCGCCATCGACCTGCGGGTCGACGAGATCGCCGTGGCCGACGCCGAGCGCATCGCCCGCGATCCCCGGGCCATCGAGCGCCTGGGCGACGACGCGGCGGACGAGGTGCGGTCCGCCCTGGTGGCGGTGGCCATCCGGTGCGTGATCGTGGCGCTTGCGGGCGGCATCGCAGGCGCGCTGGTGGCCCGGCTGAGCTGGCGGTCGGCCGCCGCGGGCGCCGGGCTCGCCGGCCTGTTCGTCGCCACGCTCGGGGGCGGCGCGGCGGCGACGTTCGACGCCGAGGCCGTGGCCGAGCCCCGCTACTCCGGCCTGCTCAGCCGCGCCCCCACGGCCGTGGGCGACATCGAGGCCGTGCTCGACCGGTTCGGTGAGTACCGGGCCCAGCTAAGCGACCTGGTCGACAACATGGCCACGTTGTACCTGGCCGGCGCCGAGCTGCCGACGTTCCGGCCCGACGGCGGCATGATCCGGGTGCTGCACGTCAGCGACATCCACCTCAACCCGCAGGCCTTCGACATGGTCGAGCGCCTGATCGAGCAGTTCGGCGTGAACGTCGTGGTCGACACGGGCGACCTGACCGACTGGGGCACCGACCCCGAGACGCGGCTCGTCGACCGGATCGGCGAGATCGACGTGCCCTACGTCTACGTGCGGGGCAACCACGACTCGCGGCGCACGCAGGAGGCCGTGGGCGAGCAGCCCAACGCGGTGGTGCTGGACGGCGACGGCGAAGAGGTGGCGGGCCTGCGCTTCTGGGGCATCGGCGACCCGCGCTACACGCCCGACAAGAGCGAGCAGGGCGGCGCCACCGAGCAGGAGCGGGCCGAGGCCTTCGCACCCGAGGTGGCGGAGCGGCTGACCGAGGACGAGCCGCCGCCCGTCGACGTGGCGATGGTGCACGACCAGCGCATGGCCGGCGACCTCGGCGGGCTCGTGCCCCTGGTGCTGGCCGGGCACACCCACGAGCCCGCGGAGTCTCAGATCGAGCGCCCCACCGCCGAGGACGAGGACGGCGATTCCGGCTCCGGGGAGGAGGACGGCGACACGGACGCCACCGACACGGCGACGAGCGCCGACGGTGGCGGTGACGAGGCCGGAGATGGCGACGGCGGCGATGGCGACGAGGCAGCGGGTACCGGCGGCCAGGGCGACGACGGCGAGGACGGCGAGGAGACGCTGCTGCTCGTCGAGGGCTCGACCGGCGGCGCCGGGCTGCGGGGCCTGCAGGGCGAGGAGCCCGAGCCGCTGACCGCCACGATCCTGTACTTCGACCCCGAGTCGCGCCGGCTGGTGGCCTACGACCGCATCAGCGTGGCCTGGCTGCAGGACGCGGGGGCCACCATCGAGCGCCGGATCGTCGACGACGTGCGGGAGGCGGCCCGCGACGAGCGCGACGAGAACGAGAGCGACGCGGGCGACGGTTGACCCGAGCGGGCACCCCCGCCTGCGTTCTCGCCGCGGGATCGGGGGTCATCACCCCGGTTCCCGCGGCAGGAACGTTCTGCCACGGGATCGGGGGTCATCACCCCGGTTCCGCGGCAGGAAACCGCGAAGCCCGGGCCCGGGCGGGCCGGCGGGAGGGTGAGACCGGCCCGGTCAGACCGCGTGGCGGTGGCGGGCGAGCCGCACGGCCCGGGCCACCTCCTGCACGGCGAGCACGACGAAGAACTCGGCCACGGCCAACCCGGCGATCGTGGCCCCGCCCGCGGTGTCGTGGTGGAAGCTGATGGCCAGCCCGGCCACCACCGTCACCGCGCCGAGCGCGACGGCGGTGGCCATGATCAGCGGCACCCGCCGCACCAGCAGCCCGGCCGTGGCCGGCGGCCCGATCAGCAGCCCGAACACGAGCAGCGTGCCGATGGCCTGGAACGAGGCGACGATGGCGGTGGCCAGCAGCACCATGAGCGCGGCGTGGGCCAGGGTGGGGCGCATGCCCAGCGTCGACGCCTTGTCGACGTTGAAGGCGAGCGCGAGGAACGGCCGGTAGAGCACGATCGACGCCATCACGACCGCCGCGGCGGCGATGGCCTGGCCCCGCACGTCGGCCCAGGTCACGCCCAGCACGTCGCCGAAGAGCACCGACGTCACGTTGGTGGCGAAGCTGTCGGCGCGCGAGATGACCACGACGCCCAGGGCGAGCATGCCGACGAACAGGAGGCCGATCCCGGTGTCCTCGCGCACCCGTGACCGGCGGGTGACCACCGTGACGGCCCCGCTCATGACGAGGGCGGCCACGAACGCGCCGACCACCGGGCTGAAGCCCCACAGGATCGCCAGCGCCAACCCCGGGACGACGCCGTGGGCGAGGGCGTCGCCCAGGAACGTGAGCCCGCGGATGACCACCCAGGTGCCGACCACGGCGGTGGCGGCGCTGGCGAGCAGCCCGGCCACCAGCGCCCGCTGCATGAACTCGGGCTCGAACGCGTCGGCGAACCACGTGACCATCGGCCGTGCACCCTACGGCGCGAGCGCCTCGGCGATGCGGGTGGCGTTGGTGCGCATCATGCCGGCGTAGGTGTCGGCGCCCGAGCCCTCGGCGCCCAGCGACTCACTGAACAGCTCGACCACCGCCACGTCGCCGACCTCGGCGGCCAGTGTCGCCGCCAGGTCGTCGGCCGACGACGTGTCGGCGAACACCGCCGGCACCCCCTCGCTGGCCACGAGCCGGGCCAGGTCGTCGATCTGGGCGGCGCTGGCGGCCGCCTGGGTGGTGGTCGACGGGATCACCGCGCCGACGACCTCGAAGTCGTAGCGGTCCGCGAAGTACGCGAAGACGTCGTGGTTGGTGACCAGCTTGCGGCGCTCGGCGGGCACGGCGGCGAGGATGCCCTCGACCTCGGCGTCGAGGTCCCGCAGCTCGTCGACGTACGCCGCCGCCCGGTCGCGGAACGCGTCGGTGTCGAGGGCGGGCACCTGGTCGGCGAGCACGTCCGCCAGCGCCTCGGCCACCGCAGCCATGCGGGCGGGGTCGGTGAACACGTGGGGGTCGGCGCCGTCGTGCCCGTGGTCGTCGCCGTCGTCGTCGGCGTGGTCGTCTCCGTCGTCGCCGTCGCCCTGCTCGTCGGCGTGGTCGTCGCCGTCGTCGCTCTCCTCGTCGGCGTGGTCATCGGAGCCGCCGCCCTCGCCGGGCTCGAGCAGCGCGACGTGGTCGACGGCCTCGAACACGGTGGCGCCGTCGTCCTCGGCGCTGCGGAGCGCGTCCTCGAGCCCCTCCTCGAAGCCGCCGCCGTTGGCCACCACGAGGTCGGCGTCGCGCAGGGCGGCGGCCTCGCGGGCCGACGGCTGGAACTCGTGGGGGTCGGCGTTGGCCGGCATGATCACCACGACCTCGGCCAGATCGCCGGTGAGCTGCGCGACGACGTCGCCCATGACGGTGGTCGTCGCCGCGACGACGGGCGTGCCGGCGCCGCCGCCTCCCGCGGTGCCGCCGTCGCCGCAGGCGGTGGCGAGCAGTCCGGCGGCCGCAGCGGCGGCGAGGAGTGGGTGGCGACGCATGGCTGACCTCGTAGCATTCTCCGTCGGGAGCGAGAACCGCTCTTGCTTGTGCGGCACGATAGAGAGAGCGATTCTCAGTCGCAACCCCCGACGCCACCGATGCACCCCCACACGGCCCCCGCCCCGCCCTCCGCCGCCGCCGTCGCCACGCCCGCGGCCTCGGCGGTCGACCTCGTGCTCGCGTACGGCGCCCGCACGGCCCTCGCCGGCACCAGCTTCGAGCTGCCCGCCGGACGGGTCGTGGCGCTGATCGGGCCCAACGGCTCGGGCAAGTCGACGCTGCTGCGGGCGCTGGCCGGCCTGGTCGAGCCCCGCTCCGGCAGGCTCGACGTGCCCGCCCGCCGCCGCCGGGGGGCGGTGGCGCTCGTGCTGCAGACCACCGACGTCGACCGCACGCTGCCGGTGACGGTCCGCGAGGCCGTGACCATGGCCCGCTACGCGATCCGGGGCCCGTTCGGCCGCCTGCGCGGCGCCGACCGGGCCGCCGTGCGCCGGTCGCTCGATCGCATGGGGGTGGCCGACCTGGCCGGGCGCCAGCTCCACGAGCTGTCGGGCGGTCAGCGCCAGCGGGTGCTGGTGGCCCAGGGCCTGGCTCAGCAGGCCGAGCTCCTGCTGCTGGACGAGCCGGTGACCGGCCTCGACGTGGTGTCGCGCGAGCTGATCCTCGACGCCGTCACGGCCGAGCGCTCGGCGGGCGCCACCGTGGTCGTCTCGACCCACGACCTCGGCGACGCCCGGCGGGCCGACCTGGTGATGCTGCTGGCCAACCGGATGGTGGCCTTCGGGCCGCCCGACGAGGTGCTGACCGACGGCCCGCTGCGGGCGGCCTACGGCGGGCGCCTGCTGCGGATGCCCGAGGGCGTGATCGTGGTCGACGACCCGCACCACGACCACCCGCACGACGGCGAGCACCGCACGGGTGGCTGAGCCGGCCGGCACCGGTTCTCACTACTTCTCATTCCCGCTAGGGTGGCCGCCGTGGCAGCCCGGACGACCGACGTGCACGACCAGGCGGCGTCGCGCCTGGCCGCCCTCGCCCAGCGCTACACCCGGGGTCGCCGGGCCGTCGTCGACCTGCTGGCCCGGGCCGACGCCCCGCTCTCGATCCCCCAGCTCCTCGAGCGCGACCGCTCGCTGGCCCAGTCGTCCACCTACCGCAACCTGGCGGTGCTCGAGCGGGCGGGCGTGGTCCACCGCATCGTCGCCGCCGACGAGTTCGCCCGCTACGAGCTGGCCGAGGACCTGACCGAGCACCACCACCACCTCATCTGCACGAGCTGCGGTGACGTCCGCGACTTCACGGTGTCACGCCGGCTCGAGGGCGACCTGGCCCGCGCCCTCGAGCGCATCGCGGGCCGGCACGGCTTCGCCGCCGACCACCACCGCCTCGACCTCGTGGGCACCTGCCAGCTCTGCTCGTGACCCGCTCGTGCGGGCGCCAGGGTGCGATTGCCCGCCTCCGCGCCCGGCCGTAGCGTCCGCCGGATGACCGCCCCGACCAGCGAACCGTCGCCCATGAACGAGCTGGGCTTCTATGCCCTGGCGGGCCAGCCGCGCTCGCCCCGCGACCTGGTGGACGAGGTGCGGACGGGCGAGGCGATGGGGCTGGGCGCCGCCTTCATCTCCGAGCGCTGGAACGTCAAGGAGGCCGCCACCCTCTCGGGCGCCGCCGGCGCGGTGAGCGAGCGGCTCGGCATCGCCACCGCGGCCACGAACCACAACACCCGCCACCCGGCGGTGACCGCCTCGTACGCCACCACCATGCACCGGCTGACGGGCGGCCGGTTCACGCTGGGGCTCGGCCGGGGCATCGAGCCGCTCTTCGACGCCTTCGGCATCCCCCGCATCACCACCGCCCAGATCGAGGACTTCGTCGGCCTCGTGCGCCGGCTGTGGTGGGGCGAGGCCGTGTTCGGCCACGACGGGCCGGCGGGCCGCTACCCGGTGCTGCACCTCGACTCGGCCTTCGACGAGCACATCCCGGTGGGGCTGACGGCCTTCGGGCCCAACTCGCTGGCGCTGGCCGGCCGCCTGCTCGACATGCTCGTGCTGCACACCTTCTTCACCGACGAGACCACCGCCCGTGCGGTCGAGACCGTGCGCGCCGCCGCCGAGCGCGCCGGCCGCGACCCGCGGTCCGTGCGCATCTGGTCGTGCTTCGCCACGGTGGGCGACCACCTGCCCGACGACGTGGTGCTCAAGAAGACCGTGGGGCGGTTGGGCAGCTACCTGCAGGGCTACGGCGACCTGATGGTCCGCACGAACGGCTGGGACCCGGCCGTGCTCGACCGCTTCCGGTCTGACCCCGTCGTGCAGTCGATCGGCGGGTCGTTCGACGCGGTGGCGACGACCGAGCAGCTCGAGCACATCGCCACGCTCGTCCCGGACGAGTGGCTGGCCCCGGCCGCCCGGGGCGACGCCGGCGCCTGCGCGGCGGCCGTCGCGGCCCAGTTCGACCTGGGCGTCGACAGCGTGATCATGCACGGCGCCAGCCCCGACGAGCTGGCCCCGGTGGTGGCGGCCTACCGCGCCCGCCGCCCGGCCGGACGCTTCGACGACCTCGCGGCCAACCCGGGGGTGGCCCCGGCGCCGTGACGGCGTGACGCGGCGCGGCCCCGGGAGCGCGGACCGGACGCCGTGCGCCGTGGCCTCCTATGATGCGCCGCCGTGGGGGAGCTGAGGATCGGGGTCCTGGTCGTCGCGTACAACGCCGCCGGCACGCTGGCTCGTGTCCTCGACCGCATCCCGCACGACTTCCGGCCCCGCATCTCCGGCATCTTGGTCAGCGACGACCACAGCGCCGACAGCACGTACCTGGTCGGGCTCGGCTACCAGCAGATCGACCCCACCCTCCCGCTCGAGGTGGTGCGCAACCCCCGCAACCTCGGCTACGGCGGGAACCAGAAGGTCGGCTACCAGTGGGCGATCGAGCGGGGCTTCGACATCATCGTCATGCTCCACGGCGACGGGCAGTACGCGCCGGAGAAGCTGCCCGACATGGTGGCGCCGCTCGAGCGCGGCGAGGCCGACGCCGTGTTCGGCTCGCGCCTGCTCGAGCCCGGCGCCGCCCGGCGCGGCGGCATGCCGCTCTACAAGCTGGTCGGCAACCGCATCCTGACCGCCTTCGAGAACCGGGTCGCGGGCACCGACCTGTCCGAGTGGCACTCGGGCTACCGGGCCTACTCGGTGGCGGCGCTGCGCGACCTGCCGTTCGAGCGCAACGACGACGACTTCAACTTCGACACGCAGATCATCATCCAGCTCGTCGAGGCGGGGAAGCGCATCGTCGAGATCCCGATCCCGACCTTCTACGGCGACGAGATCTGCTACGTCAACGGCCTCAAGTACGCGCGCCTCATCACCCGCGACGTGCTCCGCTACCGGGCGCACAAGATGGGCTTCGGCACGGGCGACCTGGCCTTCGCCAGCGACGCCTACGAGGCCAAGGGCTCGCTCGACAGCTCGCACGCCCGCGTCCTGCAGTGGATGCGCGAGCGACCGCCGGGGCGCGTGCTCGACCTGGGCTGCGCCGACGGCCACCTGGCCGGTGAGCTGCGGGCGGCGGGGCACCACGTCGTGGGCGTCGACCTCGTGGCGACCGACGGCGTCGAGGACCGGGTGGACGAACTGGTCCGGGCCGACCTCGACCACGGGCTCCCGCCCGAGGTGACCGGGCCCTTCGACGTGGTCGTCGCCGCCGACGTCCTCGAGCACGTGCGGCGGCCCGAGGTCCTCCTGCAGGAGCTGCACGGCGTGCTGGCGCCGTCCGGGGTCCTCGTGGCGTCGGTGCCGAACTTCGCCCACTGGTACCCGCGGCTCCGCACGCTGGCGGGCCGGTTCGACTACGACCGGCGCGGCATCCTCGACCGCACGCACCTGCGCTTCTTCACCAGGCGCAGCTTCGAGCGCCTGGTCGCCGAGCACGGGTGGACGGTCGCCCGCCGCGGCTACACGGGGCTGCCGCTCGAGGTGGCCGATCGGGGCGGCAGTGTGGCGGCGGGTGAAGTCTCCGGCCGCCGGGCGCCCGAGCCGGGACGCCGCCGCCTGGCCGCCCGCGTCGACGTGGCCGCGGTGCGCGCCCGGCCGACGCTGTTCGCCTACCAGCTGCTCTACCAGCTCGTGCCCGCCACCTCGGGGCGCCTCGCCACGCCTCGGCCGGACACCGTCACCGTCAGGTAGGTCGGGCCGTCACAGGCCCGTGGCGTCGCGGCACACGCTGCGATCGAAGGGCAGCAGCTCGATCTCGCCGGGGTAGCGCGCGACGAGGGGGCCCGGGTCCGGCTCGGCCCGCCCGAGCTCGCCCACGGAGGGGCGCGCGGCGAAGTTGCCGATCGGGGCGGTGTTGAGCACGGTGCGGTCGGTCGTGATGTTGCGATCGACGGCGCGGGGGTCCGCGACCACGCGGATGGTCGTCTCGCCCGCCAGCTCGACGGGACGCCCGGCCGCCCAGTTGCGCACGCGGGGGCCCGAGACGTCGACGCGCACCAGGCCGTTGTGGAGCCTGGTGATCGTGACCGTGGAGGCGTCGTCGCCGCTGCCGAGAGCCAGGAGGGGCGCCCGGTGGCCGACGGGCACACCGCCCAGGGCGTCGATGTCGACCCGCAGGTCGAACACGCCGGCGCCCGGGCCGCGGCTCACGCCCCGCCAGTCGTCGCCGACCCTGACGTAGAGGCCGTCGCACTCGCCGGCGACGGCGAGCGTCCCGTCGCCGGATCCGGGTGGCAGGAACGCGTAGTCGCGCTCGACCCTGACGACGGGCGCCTGCGGGCCGGGGAGGCTCGTGCGCCAGAGCACGAGCTGGGCGCGCCGCTCCTCGAGGACGACCTTGCCTCGCTCGTGCTGGTGCTCGATGGCCAGCCCCACGTTGGCCCAGTAGCCGAAGGCGACGAGCAGGCCGAGGGTGGCCAGCCCGGCGCGCCGTCGCCCGGACAGCCGCGCCGGCGCCCGGTCGGCGATGACGTGGGCGCCGACGAGCGCCGGCAGCAGCACGATGGGGACCAGGTCGGCGAGGTAGCGGTGGGCGACGTAGCCGATGGTCACCGCGCCGAGGCCGCCGGCCAGGCTGCCGGCCCACAGCGGCCCGAGCCAGGCATGCCCCCGGCGCCGGGCCCGTCCCCGGATGATCCAGGCGGCGCCGGGCACGGCGAGCACGACGAGCGCCGGCATGGTGACCGGCACGCTCGAGGTCCACTCGAGGTCGTCGAAGGTCACGTCGCCGACCACGTGGGGCCCGGCCCGGGGGTAGTCGATCCACGGGAACTGCGACCGGACGTCGAAGGCGTCGGGACGCACGTACTGGAGGAGGGTCGTCGGCACGAACTGGGGGCCGAAGATGGCGCCGTCGTTGGCCTCGAGGAACTCGCGGCGATCCTCGAACACCTCGGACGCGACCTGGCTCTCGATGGACGGGTGGACGAGCGTGCCGAACCTGGCCAGGTTGGGGATGACCGAGACGACGGCCAGCCCCGCGCACATGGCGACCAGCCGCACGGTGCCCACCCCGCCGGTCGCGCCGGCCGCGCCGGCCGGCGACGACTCGCCGGGTGTCGCGTCGCCGGACACGCGGTCGCCGTTCGCCCCGGCGGGCGCCGGGTCGGGCCCGGTGGGTGCGCGCCGCCACCGACGCCAGACCGCGAGCCGCCGGTCGGCGGCGACGGTGACGAGCACCAGCCCGGCGAGCACGCCCACGCCGATCGACTGCCGGCTGAGCAGCACCCCGGCGGCGAGCAGGCCGACGGCCACCAGGCGGCCGGTGGTGGGGTGCATCAGCCAGCGGGCGACGGCGTCGTACGCGGCCACGGCGAAGGCGAGCCCCCACAGTGTGGCCTCGTGGTAGACGACGGCGCCGGACCCCAGCCACAGGGCCGGGCCCGCGAGCACCGCCACCGCCAGGCCGGCGGTGGCGACGGCCTCGCGCCGGGTCACCGGGGCCGGACCGCGGACGACCGCCCGCAGCGTCGTGCTCAGCCGGTGGGCCGCCACGGCGAGCACGATCATGGCCAGCGTCATCGACAGCACCGTGAGCTGGCCGTCGAACCGGTCGGTCACCGCGAGCAGCGGCAGCCGCAGCAGCGCCGGCCAGGGCCCGAAGTAGATGTAGGTCTTGCCGTCGTTCCGGAACCCCTCGAAGCCGACGGCCCAGGAGGGCACGTCCCACCGGCCGTCGAGGAACGATCGGGCCTGGTGGTCGAAGAAGTCGTCGAAGTACGCGCCCTGCAGGGGGTTCCACGAGCCGGCGGTGACCAGCCACATGAACGCCACCATCACGGGGACCGCACCGATCGCCCAGGCCCACCGGAGGGCGCGGCGGTCGGCCGGCCCGAGCCGGGCGGGGTGGTCCTGCGGTCGCGGGCGGGCGGCCGGGTGCACCGTGCCCCGTGCCGCCGACACCACCGTCGGCGTG
>DASTFE010000129.1:0-2235 GCA_035708905.1 Acidimicrobiales bacterium
GGGGGGTTTCGAGGATGTCGATGACGGCGTCGGGGAGGCGGCGTTCGGCCATGTCCTTGGCCTGGCGGGTCAATGACCGCAACGGCCGCGTGATCGACCGCGACACCAACCACGCCACCAGACCCGCCACCACCAACGCCGTCACCGCCAGGGCGACGAACCACCACAGGCGGGCCGTCGCCGCCGCCTCGAGGTCGTTCGAGTGGTCCTGCATCGTCTCCTGCACGTCCCGGCTGAACACCGTGTAGGCGAGCGCCTCGGGGTCCTCGACGGTGGCGTAGGCGGTGACCGCGTCGAGGTCGACGACGCTGGTGGCGAGCGTCTCGTCGACCACCTGCGGGAAGCGCTGCACCTCCTCGGCGGCCACCAGGTCCTCGACCAGGGGCGCATAGCGGCCCGTGCCGGTGGTGACGATGAGGTCCATGTTGGTGCGGAACTGGCTGAGGCTGCGGGCGATGGTGGCGATCTCGTCGGGGTCCTGCACCCCGTCGCGGTCGCCGCCGACCGCGGCGGCGAGCAGGTCACGCACGAGGATGGCCACCAGGTTGGTCTGCTGGCTGTTGAGGTCGACGAGCTCGGCCCCCTGGCGCAGCTGCGCGTCGTCGATGGCCAGCGCCACCCGCCGGTTGGTCTGCGCCAGCGAGTCCATGATCTCGGTGAACGCGTCGAAGTTCTCGGCCACGGCGTCGAAGTTGTCGAGGGTGCGCGAGCCGTCGGGTGTGCCGGTCACCGTGGCCCGCAGCTCGCCGAGGCCGTCCATGGCCTCGAAGGCCGGAGCGTAGGCCTCGACGATGTCGGGGCCCTGACGCTCGACCTCGGCCCGGAACTGCTCGATGGTGGCGTCGGTGATCTGCGCGGCCTCGACCGGGTCCTCGACCTCGAGGGCGAACTGGTCCTCCATGCCGAGCAGGTACACGCCCGACGCGTTGCGCTCCTCTTCGAGGGCGCTGAGGATGCTCGACGGCCCGAGGGAGATCTCGGCCAACGCCGTCTGGTCGCGCACCGCCTGGCGCTCGCTGGCGGCGTTGACGACCTCGAGGCCGGTGACGATGGCGAGTGCGGTCAGCGGCACCGCCAAGGCACCGGCAAGCTTCATGCGGATCGGGACCCGGCGCAACAGTGCCCTCCGTGAGGTTCGACGGTTCGGTGTGCTACGGCGAGGCAGGCACCGCCAACGTCAGCTCAGCGCATCGTCGCCGCCCACCAGTCGTGGGAGCCCCGGCCGTCAGAAGATCAACAGGCATCTTCGCAGAGATCGGCCGGTCCGGTCACGAATGGCGCGCAGTGTCTGCGCTCGAGCACGTAGCGTGCCCGACCGCGCGTAGCGGTCGCGCACGCCGGATCACTGCTGCGGGCGCCGCGCCCGTGCGTCGTCGAGCCCCCGCTGCACGCCCGCGGTGAAGTTGGACAGGAAGCTGTAGACGGCGTCAGCCGACTGCTTCTGCTCGGGTGTGCGGGGCGGCGGGGCCGCGGCCGGTGGGCTCTGCACCGGCGGGGCCGCACCCGGATCGGGCTGCTGCCCCGAGCGCCGGATGGCGAGTGGGCTGGCGGTGGGCATCTGGGCCCCGCGGACGCGCCGGGTCAGGCCGGCCGGTGTGGTGCCGCCGCCGGCGGGCGGGGCTTGGCCGCGGCCGGCCTGCGGCGAGGGCGGCGAGCCCCCGAAGGGCGTGAGGCCGCTGAGGCCGGCGGCGAGCCCGCCGAGGCCGGCGCCGCTCTGCCGGCGCCGCTCTGCCGGCGGCGGTGCGGCCGGCGGTTGCGGGACGGCGGCGTGGCGGCTCGGCAGGGCCGGCGCCGGGGGCTGGCCGAACGGCGTCGGGGGCTGGCCGAACGGCGCCGCCGGGGGCTGGGGGCCGGTGCCCGGCGGCGGGCCCGGGGCGTGCCGGCTGGGAAGCGCGGGCGGCAGGGGCGTGACCGGGGGCTGGGCGGCCGGCGGGTGGGGCGACGACCGGTCGACCGCCGGGTCGATGCCGGTGGTGTAGCGGCTGAGCGACGCCAGCAGCTCGTCGTTGGGCCCGGGGCCGACGGCTCTGATCTCGCCCGTGTCGACGACCCGGGGCGAGCGCTTGACCAGGCCGCTGGGCGTGCGGCGCGCCTCGGCGTCCGGCGGCTGCCGGCGGGCCAGCCCGCCCGCGGCGGCCGGGGGCGCGGCGGCCGGCGGTGGGGTGTCGAGCCAGGCGGGTCGGTCGGGGGGGGTGGGTTGGGGCCAGGGGGGTGGGGTGGGGGTGTGGGGGGTGG
>DASTFE010000130.1:0-5802 GCA_035708905.1 Acidimicrobiales bacterium
TGGCGGCCTGGACGCCGTTCCTGTGGAGCTGGCTGGTCGACGGCGACCGCTCGGGGCACCTGCAGTCGATCGTGCTGGGTGGCGTGCTGTTCATGGCCGCCGTGCAGGTCTTCGCCATCGGCGTGCTGGCCGACGTGATCGCCGCCAACCGCAGCGTCTCGCAGATGATCCTGCAGCGGGTGCGCCGGCTCGAGCTGGCGATGGGCGTCAGGCCCACGCACTACCAGCCGGGCCGCCGGGCACCCACCCCGAACGGCCGGGACGACGACGGGCCCGATCCCTCCGGAGCGCCGGCGTCGCCGGTCACCGAGCCGGGCCCCGTGACCGACCGCCCCGCCGGCTGACGTCCCATGGTCGTCGACGAGGTGACGCGCGGCCTGTTCGCGGCCTGGCGGTGGCAGATCGATGCGATCCTCGCCGACGCGGTGCCCCACGGCCCCCTCGCGCTGGTCAACTTCCCCAACCACCGCAACGCCGGTGACCCCGCCATCTGGTTGGCCGAGCGCGAGGCCCTGTCCCGGGTCGGCCCGGTGCGCTACCGGTGCTCGTGGGACGGGTTCAGCCACCGCGCGCTGCGCCGCCGGGTGGGCGACGGCGCGATCCTGCTGAACGGGGGCGGCAACTTCGGCGACCTGTACGCCGGCCAGCAGGGCCTGCGCGAGCACATCCTGGCCACGTGCCGCGCCAACCCGGTGGTGCAGCTGCCGCAGAGCATCTGGTTCGACGACCCGGCCAACCTCGACCGCGTGCGGCGGCTGGTCGCCGGCCACGGGCAGGTGACGATCCTGTGCCGCGACCGGCGGAGCGAGCACCTGGCGCGCGAGCAGTTCGAGGCCCGCGTCGTGTACTGCCCGGACATGGTGCTCGGATGGGCGCTCGCGCGGCGCCCGGCCCCGGCCGCGGTCGACATCCTGTGGCTGGCCCGGCGCGACCGGGAGGTCGTCGCCCAGCCGCCGGACGCCGCCCCGGACGTCGAGGTGTGCGACTGGCTCGCCCCCCTGCCGGGCGAGCGCGAGTGGCCCGCCGGGCGCCGGCTCGCCTGGGAGATCACCAACCGCTGGTCCGGCGCCGCCCGCCGGGCGCCGCGCCTGGCGAGCGCGACCTGGCGGCTCCCGGCGTCGCGCTTCGAGCCGCTCGCCGAGGCCTGGGTGGCCCGCGCCCGGCGCGTGCTGGCCCGCGGTCGCGTGGTCGTGACCGACAGGCTCCACGCCCACGTGCTCGCTCTCGGCATGGGCATCCCGACGGTGGTGCTCGACAGCAGGTACGGCAAGGTGCACGCCATCGCCCGCGAGTCGACCTCGGCCAGCCCCCTGACCCACCTCGCCGGCGGCACGGGCGAGGCGCTCGACCTCGCCCGCGCGCTGGTCGCGGCACAGGCCGAGGATCCGCCCCCGCAGGCGGGCGGCCCGCCGGCCCCGGCGGTGCCCGCCGGCGGCGACGGCGCGGGTGGCCCGGACGGCACGGGTGGCGCCGGATAGCATGGCGGCCCGCTGGGCGGCCGGTCGTCGGCCTGCCGGCGGGTGAGAGCCGGGGGCGTTGAGGTGTCGAAGCTGCGGATCGTCATGACGCTGCTCGTGCGCGACGAGGTCGACGTCATCGAGGCGATGCTCGACTGCCACTTCGCGCTGGGCGTCGACTTCGTCATCGCCACCGACAACCGCTCGGTCGACGGCACCACCGCCGTGCTCGAGCGGTACCAGCGCCAGGGGCGCCTGCACCTCATCCACGAGCTTGACGACGACTACCAGCAGGGGCGGTGGGTGACCCGCATGGCCCGCATGGCGGCCGTCGACCACGACGCCGACTGGGTCATCAACGCGGACGCCGACGAGTTCTGGTGGCCGCGGGCCGGCGATCTTCGCTCGACGCTCGCCGCCGTGCCCGCCACCGTCACCGCGGTCGCCGCCCGCCGCTACAACTTCGTGCCCCGTCCCGACGACGGGCAGCCGTTCCACCAGCGCATGCGGTGGCGCCGCACCGACTCGCTGACCCACGACGGCGCCGCGATGGGGGTCAAGGTCTGCCACCGGGCTCACCCGCGGGTCGAGGTGGCGGTCGGCAACCACTCGGCGTCGGGCCTGCCCGGCGCCAGGATCGACGACGGTGGCATCGACGTCCTCCACTTCCCCTTGCGCTCGTACGCCCAGTACGAGGGAAAGATCCGGCTGGGCGCCGCCGCGCTCGAGCGGAACACCGAGTTCGGGCCCGAGATCGGCCACCACTGGCGGCGCTCGGCGACGCTGCACCGCGACGGGGCGCTCGCCGGCGCCTGGTCGGCGTGGGTGTACGACGACGACCGGGTGCGGGCGGCTGTCGAGGCCGGCGAGCTGGTCGAGGACCTGCGGGTCAGCCGGGTCGCCGCCGCCGCCCCCGACCGGGCGCCGGGGCCGCCCGCGCCGCAGCCGCCCGAGGCCGCGCCGGCCGTCGGTAGGGTTGCGGTGATGTCCGAGCCGGAGCCCGCCGCCGTGCACAGCATCGGCGACGGCGTCAGCTACGCGGATGGCGCCGAGGACGAGGTGCTCGCGGTGCTGCGGGCCGCGGACGACGTGTCGTCGGGCTCGGCCGAGCTGGCCCGGCACATGGTCGACTGGCCGACCCGGTACCACTTCTCCTACCAGCGCGCGAACCTGCTGCGCCCGCTCGACATCCGCCCCGGCATGCGGGTGCTCGACGTGGGGGCCGGGTCGGGCGCTCTCAGCCGCTACCTGGGCGAGCAGGGCGCCGACGTCGTGGCGGTCGAGGGCAACCCGGCCCGGGCCGCGGCCATCGCCGTGCGCTGCGCGGACCTGCCCAACGTCGAGGTCGTCGCGGGCGCGCTCGACGACTTCGACCGGCCGGGCACGTTCGACCTCGTGCTGCTCGTCGGCGTGCTCGAGTACGCGGGTGCCGACATCGGCGGGGCCGGCGGGGCCCCGGCCATGCTGCGGCGCGCCCGCTCGCAGCTCCGGCCGGGCGGCGCGGTGGTCGTGGCCATCGAGAACCAGCTCGGCCTCAAGTACCTGCTGGGCGGGCGCGAAGACCACGTCGGCCGCCCCTGGGTGGGCATCGAGGGCTACGCCGGCCGCCCCGGCGTGCGCACGTGGAGCCGCCGGGCGCTCGGCGCGCTGCTGGCGGCAGAGGGGCTCGACCGCCAGCACTGGCTCGCACCGTTCCCCGACTACAAGCTGCCCTCCGTCGTGGTCGACCAGCGCCTGTACGGGCAGCCGGACGCCGCCGACCTGCTCGACCAGATCGTGCTGCAGCCGGTCGTGTGCCTCGACCAGCCCCCGGTGCGGCTGGCCGACGCCGCGGGCGCCCACCGGGTGTTCGCCGACGCCGGTCTGGCGGCCGATGTCGCCAACTCGTTCCTCGTGGTCGCGAGCCCGACGGGCGACCCGCCTCACCAGGTCGTGCGCGACGACGCGCTCGCCTGGCTGTTCGGTGGCTACCGCCTGCCGCCGTGGCGACGGTCGCGCCTGCTCACCGTCGACCGCGAGCTGGTGGTGCTCGACGACGGCGAGCGGCGCCGGCGCGGGTGGCTGACCCAGGAGCCCGGTCGCCGCCGGCCCTTCTACCGGGGTCGCACCTTCGGCGAGCAGGCGCTCGCCGCCGTCCGGCGCCATGACGAGCAGGGGCTGCGACACGTGCTGGTGCGCTGGCGCGACGAGCTCGACCGGCGGGCGGTCGACGTCGAGCCGCCCGACGGCGACGTGCCCCCGTTCCTGCTGGCCGACTCCAAGCGCGGGCTGCCCGACGGGCACCTCGACGTCAGCCTGTCGAACTTCGTCGAGAGCGACGGGCAGGTCGTGCTGATCGACGACGAGTGGCGCACGGGCCATCCCGTCGACCTGCGGGTCGCGGAGTTCCGGGCGCTGTGGGTGCTGGCCCGCGAGGTGGTGACGCTCGGCATCGAGCACCCCTGGGGCGACTGGGCCACCGTCGACGACATCGTCGCCCGGCTCGCCGACCTGGCCGGCGTCGACGTCGACCCCGACGTGGTCGCGGGGTGGCGCGAGGCCGAGGTTGAGCTCCAGCTGCTCGTGTCCGGCGAGCCGCGCGAGCGGTTGCTCGACGGCTGGCTCAGCGGCGCGCTGCGCAGCGTCGACCTGCGCCCCGACCGCCAGGAGGCCGACGAGCTGCGGTGGCTGCGGGGCGAGGCCGTGCCGCGACTGAGCGCAGCGCTCGCCGAGCGCGACGCCGAGGTCGACACGCTGCGCCGCGAGCGCGCCGCGCTGGCCGGCGAGCGCGACGAGTACCGGGGCCAGCGCGACCACTACGAGGGCGTCATCGCCGCCCAGCGCGACGAGCTCGAGCGGTTGCGCCGGCCGCGGGGGTTCGTCGGCCAGCTGGTGCGGCGCCAGCCGGCGGTGCGTCGCGTCGCGGGTCGCGTGCGCCGCGGCCTCCGGCGCTGACCCGCCGGGCGGGCTCCGGCGCCGACCTGCGCTTTCGCGCCCCGGTCGTTGCGATCGTGTGTCGGCTGCGGGGATGGGCGCGGCGCGGGGGTTAGAGTCCGCCTCGGCGGTTCCTGGGAGAAGACTGGGCGATGGAGGGTGAGGCGATGCGCAAGCGGATTGCGCGACCGTTCGCGGTCTTGGTGCTCGTCATGGCGATGCTCGGGCTGGGCGTCGAGCCGGCGGCGGCGGCGGTGCCGTCCGCTCCGGTGTTCTTCGACGCCTTCGAGGCGCCGGGCGAGGCGGGGTTCATCTGGCAGGCGCCCACGAGCAACGGCGGGCTACCTATCACGAGCTACATCGTCGAGGTGGAGGGTCTCGTCATCGAGGACACCCCCCAGGCGTTCGAGATCGTCCCCGGGT
Source organism: Acidimicrobiales bacterium (assembly GCA_035708905.1). Lineage (GTDB taxonomy): Bacteria > Actinomycetota > Acidimicrobiia > Acidimicrobiales > VFJN01 > ZC4RG19. The sequence continues at coordinate 4,794 of DASTFE010000130.1, forward strand.
TCTACGGCATCGCCTTCTACGGCCTCTTCAGCGGGTTCTCGTACGAGTTCAGCGTGCGAGCCGTCAACGCCGACGGCGCCGGGCCGGCCATGACGGTCACGTTGACGCCGAACGGCTGCACGGGCACGCCGTTCAGCGACGTCCTGCAGAGCAACACGTTCTGCGACGAGATCGCCTGGCTGACGCAGACCGGCATCACCCAGGGCACCGACACGGGCTTCAGCCTCGAGTTCCGGCCGACCACAGGCGTGTCGCGGCAGGCGATGGCGGCGTTCCTCCACCGGTTCTTCGGCGACGTGCCCTCGACGCTCCCGACCGCGTTCTTCGCCGACGTGCCGGCGAGCCACCAGTTCTACGACGACATCCAGTGGATGGCCGAGACCGGGTTGTCGACCGGCACGCCCCAGCCTGGTGGCAAGCCGCTCTACAAGCCCAGCGACCTCGTGTCGCGCGCCGCGATGGCCGCGTTCATCCACCGGGCGGCCGGCAGCCCGCCGTCCGGGCTGACCGAGCCGTTCTTCGCGGACGTGTCGCCCAGCCACCCCTTCTACGAGGCGATCCAGTGGATGGGGGCGAGCGGCATTTCGACCGGCACCCCGCAGTCCGGTGGCAAGCCGCTCTACAAGCCCGGGTCGTCGGTGACGCGCGAGGCGATGGCCGCGTTCCTGTTCCGCTTCGACGCCTGGCTGGCCTCTCAGCCCGCGGCCGCCGAGGCCCCCGAGGCGCTGACGCCCGAGGCCAGGGCCGGCGACGGGTCGGCGGCCACCACGCCTCCGGAGACCGAGCCGGGTGTCGTGCTCGGCCCCGACCGGCACAGCTGGCCCGCGCTGACGGGCTGACCCGGCCGTGTCCTCGGTGGCGGTGCGGGCCGGGATGCCGGCCCGCACCGCCCCGTCGCGCCCGACCGGCTCCGCTCAGTCGGCGACGGTCGCCCGCGTCGCCGCCGCCACCAGCGCGGTGACGAGCGGGTGCGGCTCGGCGGCCGTGCTGCGGGCCTGGGGGACGAACA